>NZ_JBEZKP010000024.1:0-98096 GCF_040706335.1 Streptomyces sp. NPDC048389
CAGCCGGTCCGGGCCTGCCTGCGGCGGGCCCGGGGTCCGTGCCGTCACGGCCGACCGAGGACGGCGCACCCGGGCCCGGTGCGGGCGGGGTCGGGGCCGTGCTGGAGGCGGCGGAGAGGGCGTCGGCCAGGGCGCCCATCTCGACGTGGACCACCGCCACCGGCTTCGCCGGCGCCGTGGCCGACGCCGCGCGGAGCGCCTCGGCAAGAACCTCGCCGTCGCCCGATTCGGTGACGCCGTTCTCCCCGACCCACGGGATCGCCGTGACGATCACCGCGTCGCACGCGTCGTCCACCAGTGCCTGCGCGAGCGCGGCGCGGAAGTCGGCGGGCGTGGCCGCCGTCGTGAGGTCGCGCGGCGGAAGCGGGCGCAGCCCTTCCGTGAGACATGCGTCGTAGGCGAGCAGCCCGAGGGACTCCGAGTTGCCGAGGATCGCGACCCGCGGCCCTCTCGGCAGCGGCTGCCCGGCCAGCATGAGACCCGCGTCGACGAGTTCGGTGACGGTGTCCACGCGGATCACGCCCGCCTGGCTCAGCAGCGCACCGACGGTCGCGTCCGGAATACGGGTGAAGGGCACGGCGTGGCCGGGCGGCGCGCTGCCGCTGTGCCGCGCCCCCTTGACGACCACGACCGGCTTGACCGCGGCAGTGCGCCGTGCGAGGCGGGTGAACTTGCGCGGGTTGCCGATCGACTCCAGGTACATCAGGACGACGTCGGTGTCCGGGTCCTCGTGCCAGTACTGCAGGAAGTCGTTCCCGGACACGTCCGCCCGGTTCCCGGACGAGATGAAGGAGGAGACGCCCGCGCCGCGCCGGTGCAGTCCGGACAGCAGCGCGATGCCGATCGCGCCGGACTGGGTGAACAGGCCGATCCGTCCGGGCGCCGGGGCCTCGGGCGCGAGGGAGGCGTTGAGCCGGACGGCGTCCGAGGTACTGATGATCCCGAACGAGTTGGGCCCGATGATGCGCATACCGTACGAGCGCGCCTGCCGCACCAGTTCGCGTTGACGCTCCCGGCCGGCCGGACCGCTCTCCGCGTAGCCGGCGCTCAGCACGACGAGGCCCTGTACGCCGTGCCGGCCGCAGTCGGTGACGACCTCCGGCACCCGTTCGGCCGGGACGGCGACGACCGCCAGGTCGACGGGCTCACCGATGTCGCCGACCGAACGGACCGCCGGAACGCCGTCGATCTCGCTCCGCCCGGGCGGGAACGCGCGGTTCACCGCGTACACCCGGCCCCTGAAGCCCGCGCCCAGCAGGTTGCGCAGCGCGGTGCGGCCGACGCCGCCGGGCAGCCGGCCGGCTCCGACGACGGCGACGGAACCCGGGGCGAGCAGCCGCTGGACCGAGCGTGCCTCGGCGCGCTGTTCACGGCCGCGCTGCACGGCGACGGACGCCTCCGTCGGTTCGAGGTCGAGGGTCAGATGGACGGACCCGTCCTCGAAGCTGCGCCGCTGGGTGTATCCGGCATCCCGGAACACCTTGATCATCTTGGAGTTGGCCGGCAGCACCTCCGCGGCGAACCGCCGGATGCCGCGTTCCCTGGCGACCGCCGCGATGTGTTCGAGCAGGGCGGACGCGACGCCGCGCCCCTGATGGGCGTCCTGGACGAGGAAGGCCACCTCGGCCTCGTCGGCGGGGGCGCTCGCGGGGCGGCCCCGTGCGTCGATCCGGTCGTAGCGGACGGTGGCGATGAACTCGCCGCCGACCGTGACCGCGAGCCCGACCCGGTCCACGTAGTCGTGGTGGGTGAAGCGGTGGACGTCCTTGTCGGACAGCCGCGGGTAGGGGGCGAAGAAGCGGTAGTACTTCGACTCGTCGGAGACCTGCTCGTAGAAACTGACCAGCCGGTCGGCGTCCTCGGTCGTGATGGGCCTGATCCGGGCGGTGCCGCCGTCGCGCAGCACCACGTCTGCTTCCCAGTGAGCCGGGTAGGCGTGCTCCCGCGAGGTCTGCATGGTGCAAAGCCTACGGCGCGGCACAGCGGTAGCGGGGCAGGTTGCCTGCGGGCAGTCTGAGGAGGCCGCACGGGCGGTCCGTCACCCCCGCCGGACCGGTCGGGGGAGCACGCCGGAACCCATGAGAGACTGGTCTAGACAACCGCTAAGACTTGAAGGGCATCACCATGGCTGAGCGCCGCGTCAATGTCGGCTGGGCCGAGGGCCTTCACGCCCGCCCCGCGTCCATCTTCGTCCGTGCCGCGACGGCTGCCGGCGTCCCCGTGACGATCGCCAAGGCCGACGGCAACCCGGTCAACGCCGCCTCCATGCTCGCCGTGCTCGGCCTGGGCGCACAGGGCGGCGAAGAGATCGTCCTCGCTTCCGACGCGGACGGCGCCGAGGCCGCCCTGGACCGTCTGGCGAAGCTGGTGGCCGAGGGGCTCGACGAGCTCCCCGAGACGGTCTGAGCGGAGGGGCCGCACGGTCCGGCCCCTCGCACGACACGACCGCGGTGCCCCGGTCCGGGGGTACCGCGGTTTCGTCCTACCGGAAACTGCCACGCGTTTTCGCGGGCACACGAATTCCCGGACGACGCCGGGAAAAGAGTAGCCATAAAAGAAAAAGAGGCCGACAACGCAGCACTTCTTTTGTATACGCCTTCTGTTAATTCCGGCCGCTCGTGGTGTTTACGGCATGTTGCGAAGTCCTCACGCGCACGGTGCGCCGCAGCCGGTGCGCCCCGGCGGAGCGCTCCGCGTGCAGCGCCGTCAGCGCCCGCGCCCGCTCCGCGTCGCCGCGGGCCACGGCATCGACGATCGCGCCACGCTCGGCCCACGCCTCGACCGGCGCGGCCGACTGCTCCACCGCGTACATCCAGGCGATCTTGTGCCGCAGCTGGGTGAGCAGCGCGGTCAGCCCGGGGCTGCCGCAGGACTGGGCCAGCGTCTCGTGGAACCAGTTGCCCAGCGAGCGCAGGTCTTCGCCCTGTCCCCGGCGCGCCCTCTGCTGCCCCAGCCTGACCAGGCCGCGCAGCACTTTGAGATGCGCCTCTGTGCGGCGCTGCGCGGCGCGTGCCGCCCCCAGCGGCTCCAGCAGCATGCGGATCTCCAGGAGGTCGGCGGCCTCCTGTTCCGTGGGCTCCGCGACGCATGCGCCGGCGTGCCGCCGGGTGACGACGAACCCCTCCGACTCCAGCGTGCGCAGCGCTTCGCGCACCGGGACCCGGGAGACCCCGTAGCGGCGGGCGAGCTGCTCCTCGGTGAGCCGGCTGCCGCGCTCGAAGACACCGGAGACGATGTCGTCGCGGATCGCCGTGCATACCGAGTGCGCGGGAATACGCATGACCGAACCTCCGCCTTGATCCGAGCGAAACGCAGCCGTTCGACGTGTCTTCCCGTGACTCTATTGCAATGTGCGCCGTTTTCCGATGGCGGCCGGGAAACCATGGAAATCTCTTGGTGCACACGCAGATGACGGAATGGCGGAAACGGCACGGAATACGCCGAAGGCCCCCGGCGCGGTGCCAGGGGCCCTGCGAGCGGATGCGACGGTCCGGCCGGACGGACGGGCCGGGCCCCTCCGGCAGAACGCCGGGCCGGGCCCCTCCGGCAGATCCGGCAGAACGAACGGACCGGGTCCGCACCGGCAGAACGGACGGGCCGGACCCGCGCCGGCCTTGCCCCGAGGTCAGACGGCGACGCCGTGCGAGCGCAGATAGGCGACGGGGTCGATGTCCGAGCCGTACTCGGCCGTGGTCCGCGCCTCGAAGTGCAGATGCGGTCCGGTCGAGTTGCCGGTCGAGCCCGACAGGCCGATCTGCCGGCCGGGGGTGACCTGCTGGCCGACGACGACGTCGATGGACGCCAGGTGGCCGTACTGGGTGTAGGTGCCGTCGTTCATCCGGATCACGACGTTGTTGCCGTACGCGCCGGCCCAGCCGGCCTCCACGACGGTTCCCGAGCCCACCGCCACGACGGAGCTGCCCGACGGGGCGCGGAAGTCGACGCCGGAATGGGAGCCGGAGGACCACAGGGCGCCGCCGGCCTTGTAGCCGGTGGTCACGAAGGAGCCGGCGATGGGGAGTTGGAAGGAGTTCAGCCGCCTGCGCTCGGCCTCACGGGCGGCGCGCTCCTCGGCCTCACGGGCCTCCTCGGCGCGCGCCTCGGCCTTGCGCTTCGCCTCCGCCGCGGCCTTCTCCCGCGCACGGGCGTTGGCGGCGGCCTCCTCGGCCTCCCTCTTCTGGGCGGCGGCCTGGTCTGCTATCTCGTCGGCGAGCGACCCCATGGTGACGATCCGGGTGAGGCCGGTGTCCTCGGCGGAGGAGGTGTCGGCGGTGGCGGCGAGGGCCGGGGAGGCGAAGGTTCCGACGACGCCGGTGGTGGCGAGTGCGGCGGCGCCGGCCAGGTTCGCGCTCCTGCGCGTCAGACGGCTCGGGGCACGATGCTTCCCGGTGGCACGGGTGAACGCCATGAAGAGGCTGGTCCTTTCCTTCCTTCTCGCCTACCGGGTTAGCTGACGGGTTCGGAGCAGGAAGGTCTCCTACGGGCGCCTCCGCTCGGGCGAAGGTGTCCGATTCACCCCAGGGACGATTGGGTCCCCGGCTCCCCAGGCTCGCGCCTGACGGGGACTCGGCGATGGCTGCCCGATGTCGCGGGCGCGACGATCTCCAGGCGGACAGCCGGACCGACGCTAGGCATCTCATCCGTCGATCACCAAACGGACAGCCTGTTTTGTAGCGCATGCCACAGGGCAGACAGGCAATCTCTCCAACAAAGCGGACATACGACGGAACCCCGACAAAAGAACCGAAGCCGGGGTTCCGCTTGTTGGCACCTGCCACAGGGTCCGCCGTTTTCGGCCTTCTGTCCGATCGGCGGCTTCCGTTCAGCCCGTGACAACCGTCACTTCACCGATGCCGAGCGCCTTGACGGGCTCGGCGATCTGCGACGCGTCGCCGACGAGTACCGTGACCAGCCGGTCCACCGGGAAGGCGTTGACGACGGCCGCGGTCGCCTCCACCGTGCCGGTCTCCGCCATCCGCGAGTACAACCGGGCCTGGTAGTCGTCCGGCAGGTGCTGCTCGACCTGGTCGGCCAGAGTCGCCGCGACGGAGGCCGCCGTCTCGTACTTCAGCGGGGCCACGCCCACCAGGTTCTGCACGGCGACGTCGCGTTCGGTGTCGGTGAGGCCCTCGGCCGCCAGCGTACGGAGCACCTTCCACAGGTCCTCGAGCGCGGGGCCGGTGTTGGGCGTGTCCACGGAGCCGCTGATGGCGAGCATGGCCGCACCGGAGCCGTCCGGCGCCGAGAGCAGCACCTGGCCGAAGGCCCGTACGCCGTAGGTGTAGCCCTTCTCCTCGCGCAGCACCCGGTCGAGGCGGGAGGTGAGGGTGCCGCCGAGGCAGTACGTGCCCAGCACCCGGGCGGGCCAGACACGGTCGTGGCGGTCGGCTCCGACCCGGCCGATGAGCACCTGCGTCTGCACGGCTCCGGGACGGTCCACGACGACCACCCGGCCGGTGTCGTCGGCGCTGATCGCGGGCACGGGGTGCCGGTCGGCCTTGTCGCCCGTCCAGCTGCCGAGCGAGTCGCCGAGCACGGCGTCCAGGTCGACGCCGGTGAGGTCGCCGACGATCACGGCGGTCGCGGTCGCGGGGCGCACATGGGCCTCGAAGAAGGAGCGCACGGCCGCGGCGTCGATCCGGGACACCGTCTCCTCGGTGCCCTGGCGGGGTCGCGAGACGCGCAGCGCGGCCGGGAAGAGCTCCTTGGAGAGCTGCTTGGCGGCGCGGCGGCCCGGGTTGGCCGTCTCGTGCGGGATCTCGTCGAGGCGGTTGCGGACCAGCCGCTCGACCTCGCCGGCCTCGAAGGCGGGCGCCCGCAGTGCCTCGGCGAGCAGGCCGAGTGCCTTGGGGAGCCGGGAGACCGGGACCTCCAGCGACACCCGCACGCCGGGGTGGTCGGCGTGGGCGTCCATGGTGGCGCCGCAGCGCTCCAGTTCAGCCGCGAAGTCCTCCGCGGAGTGCTTGTCGGTGCCCTCCGACAAGGCCCGCGCCATGATCGTGGCGACACCGTCGAGGCCCTCGGGCTCGGCGTCCAGCGGGGCGTCGAGGCAGACCTCGACGGCCACCACCTGCTGGCCGGGCCGGTGGCAGCGCAGCACCGTCAGGCCGTTGTCCAGCGTGCCGCGCTCGGGGGCCGGGAAGGCCCAGGGCCGGGCGGTGCCCGGAGTCGGCTGCGGGTGGAGGTCCATGGTCACGGCAGCGTCGCTCACTGGTCCGTCCCTTCGTGCTCGTGTCCGTCGGCCGCTTCGGTCTCTTCCGCGGCGACCGGTTCGTAGACCAGCACCGCCCTGTTCTCGGGGTGCAGACGCGCCTCGGCGACCGCCCGCACCTCCTCCGCGGTGATGTCGAGCACCCGCCGGACGGCGGTCAGCGCCAGCTGCGGATCGCCGAACAGCACCGCGTAGCGGCAGAGTTCGTCGGCTCGGCCCGCGACCGTGCCGAGCCGGTCCAGCCACTCGCGCTCCAGCTGGGCCTGTGCCCGCTCCATCTCCCCCGCCGTGGGGCCCTCGGCCGCGAAGCGCGCCAGCTCCTCGTCGACGGCGGCCTCGATCTGCGGGACCTCGACGCCGCCGGAGGTCTTGACGTCCAGCCATCCCATCGACGGGGCACCGGCCAGCCGCAGCAGGCCGAACCCGGCCGCGACGGCGGTCCGGTCGCGGCGTACCAGGCGGTTGTGGAGCCGGGAGGACTCCCCGCCGCCGAGGACGGTCAGCGCCAGGTCGACGGCGTCGCACTCGCGGGTGCCGTCGTGCGGCAGGCGGTAGGCGGCCATCAGGGCGCGGGCCGGAACCTCCTCGACGACCTCCTCGCGCAGCTGGGCACCGATGTTGTCCGGCAGGGTGCCGTCACGGGGCGGCTGCTTGCCGTCGTGGGAGGGGATGGACCCGAAGTACTTCTCGATCCAGGCGAGCGTCTGCTCGGGGTCGATGTCGCCGACGACCGACAGCACCGCGTTGTTCGGCGCGTAGTACGTACGGAAGAAGGCACGGGCGTCCTCGAGGGTCGCCGCGTCCAGGTCGGCCATCGAGCCGATCGGGGTGTGGTGGTAGGGGTGGCCCTGCGGAAAGACGAGGGCGGTCAGCCTCTCGAACGCAGTGCCGTACGGCACGTTGTCGTACCTCTGGCGGCGCTCGTTCTTGACGACGTCGCGCTGGTTCTCCATCGACTCGTCGTCGAGGGCGGCCAGGAGCGAGCCCATCCGGTCGGCCTCGAGCCAGAGCGCCAGCTCCAGCTGGTGGGTGGGCATCGTCTCGAAGTAGTTGGTCCGCTCGAAGCTGGTGGTGCCGTTCAGCGAACCGCCGGCTCCCTGGACGAGCTCGAAGTGGCCGTTCCCCTTCACCTGGGCCGAGCCCTGGAACATCAAGTGCTCGAAGAGGTGGGCGAGTCCTGTACGGCCCTTGACCTCGTGGCGCGAACCGACGTCGTACCAGAGGCAGACCGCGGCGACCGGGGTCAGGTGGTCCTCGGAGAGCACCACGCGCAGGCCGTTGGCCAGGCGGTGCTCGGTCGCTGTCAGGCCGCCGGAACCGGCCTGCGCTGTGGCCGTGTGACCCATGGGCATGTACGTCCCTTCGATCGCGAAAACGTGAAAGTGCTGCCAGACCTGCCACTGTATGCAAGCGTGCCGACACCTGGCGAAGTTCCCGGGCCCGGTCCCCGCGTTCTTCCCCCGCCGGAGCGGCGCGTTCCACCCCGGACGCGGTGCGGAACACGGGTCGCGGTCGGCGTTGTCGGCGGGACGGTCCACAATGGTCCGCGTCAGATGCCCACCTGGTACGTGAAGGAGCAGCAGCCGCGATGGCCCGCCGCAGCACGAAGACCCCACCGCCGGACGACTTCGAGGAGAGGATCCTCGACATCGACGTGGTGGACGAAATGCAGGGCTCCTTCCTCGAGTACGCGTACTCGGTGATCTACTCCCGGGCCCTGCCGGACGCACGCGACGGCATGAAGCCGGTCCACCGCCGCATCGTCTACCAGATGAACGAGATGGGGCTGCGTCCCGACCGCGGCTACGTGAAGTGCGCCCGTGTCGTCGGCGAGGTCATGGGCAAGCTCCACCCGCACGGAGACGCGTCGATCTACGACGCGCTCGTGCGCATGGCGCAGCCGTTCTCCATGCGCCTGCCGCTGGTCGACGGCCACGGCAACTTCGGCTCGCTGGGCAACGACGACCCGCCCGCCGCCATGCGGTACACCGAGTGCCGGATGGCCGACGCCACCGGCCTGATGACCGAGTCGATCGACGAGGACACGGTCGACTTCCAGTCCAACTACGACGGCCAGGAGCGCGAGCCCGTCGCACTGCCCGCCGCCTATCCGAACCTGCTGGTCAACGGCGCGTCCGGGATCGCGGTCGGCATGGCGACCAACATGCCTCCGCACAATCTGGGCGAGGTCGTCGCCGCGGCGCGCCACCTCATCCGGCACCCCGGCGCGGACCTCGAGACCCTGATGCGCCATGTGCCGGGCCCGGATCTGCCGACCGGCGGCCGCATCGTCGGCCTGAACGGCATCAGGGACGCCTACGAGTCCGGCCGCGGTTCGTTCAAGATCCGCGCCACGGTGTCCGTGGAGAACGTCACCGCGCGGCGCAAGGGCCTGGTCGTCACGGAACTGCCCTTCACGGTCGGCCCGGAGAAGGTCATCGCCAAGATCAAGGACCTGGTCGGGGCGAAGAAGGTCCAGGGCATCGCGGACGTCAAGGACCTCACCGACCGTGCGCACGGCCTGCGCCTGGTCATCGAGATCAAGAACGGCTTCATCCCGGAGGCGGTGCTGGAGCAGCTGTACAAGCTGACTCCGATGGAGGAGTCCTTCGGCATCAACAACGTGGCGCTGGTCGACGGGCAGCCGCTCACGCTCGGACTGAAGGAACTGCTCGAGGTCTATCTCGACCACCGCTTCGAGGTCGTCCGGCGGCGCAGCGAGTTCCGGCGCACCAAGCGCCGTGACCGGCTGCACCTGGTCGAGGGGCTGCTCGTCGCCCTCATCGACATCGACGAGGTCATCCGGATCATCCGGTCCAGCGAGAACTCGGCCCAGGCGAAGGAGCGGCTGATCGAGCGCTTCTCCCTGAGCGAGGTCCAGACCCAGTACATCCTCGACACCCCGCTGCGCCGGCTCACCAAGTTCGACCGGATCGAGCTGGAGAGTGAGCGCGACCGGCTCAACGGCGAGATCGACGAGCTGACCGGCATCCTCGAGTCGGACGCCGAACTGCGCAAGCTGGTCTCCTCCGAACTGGCCGCGGTGGCGAAGAAGTTCGGCACCCCGCGGCGCACGGTCCTGCTGGAGTCCGCGGGGACGCCCGCGCCGGCGGCCTCGCTCCAGGTGGCGGACGACCCGTGCCGGGTGCTGCTCTCCTCCACCGGCCTGCTCGCGCGTACGGCCACGGGCGAGCCGCTCGATGAAGGCCGGACCAGACGCACCAAGCACGATGTGATCGTCTCGGCGGTGCTCACGACCCAGCGCGGCGAGGTGGGCGCGGTGACGTCGGCCGGGCGCCTGCTGCGGCTTTCCGTGATCGACCTGCCGCAGCTGCCGGACACGGCCTCCGCTCCCAGCCTCGCCGGCGGTGCACCGGTCGCGGAGTTCCTGTCGCTGGAGGCCGACGAGACGATCGTCTGCCTCACCACGCTCGACGAGTCGTCACCGGGGCTCGCGATCGGCACCCTGCAGGGCGTGGTCAAGCGCGTGGTGCCCGACTATCCCTCCAACAAGGAGGAACTGGAGGTCATCACGCTCAAGGAGGGCGACCGGATCGTCGGTGCCGTCGAGCTGCACACCGGCGAGGAGGACCTGGTCTTCATCACCTCGGACGCGCAGCTCCTGCGCTATCCGGCCGCACAGGTACGCCCGCAGGGCCGGCCGGCAGGCGGTATGACCGGCATCAAGCTGGCGGAAGGCGCGGAGGTCGTCTCGTTCACCGCGGTGGACCCGGCCGGGGACGCGGTCGTGTTCACCGTGGCGGGCTCGCACGGCACGCTGGACGACTCGATCGCGACGGCGAAGCTGACGCCGTTCGACCAGTACCCCCGCAAGGGGCGGGCCACCGGCGGGGTGCGCTGCCAGCGCTTCCTCAAGGGCGAGGACGTGCTGGTCCTGGCCTGGGCGGGCGCGGCGCCGGCCCGCGCGGCGCAGAAGAACGGCTCCCCGGCCGAGCTCCCGGAGATCGACCCGCGCCGCGACGGCTCCGGCACGCCTCTGACGTCGCCGGTCGCGGTGCTCGCGGGCCCGGCGAGCTAGAAGACTGCTGAAGATCTTGTCAAGGGCTGTCCGGCCGTAGGCCGGACAGCCCTTCTTGCTTATGCGGTGGCCGGGGTGAGGTGCCAGTTGCCGTTGGCCCTGGTGAGTCCGAGGTTGATCAGTCGGCGGAGGTTGAGGGCGGCGGCGCGGTGGTGGAGCCAGATGTTGTTGGAGATGACGCCCCGGTGGGGAACCCGGCGGTTTCCCTTGGCGACCAGCCAGGCGATGGCGCGTTCGACTGGTGGCCGCCATCTGCGGTATTCGGCCTGCCAGACGGGGTCGGTGGCCGCCTGGTGGCGGGCGGCGGTGAGCAGTTCGTGCTGGGGGTGGACGTCGAGGGTGCGCCCGGTCTTGGAGGTGGTGCAGCGTCCCCGCAGGGGGCAGTCGGCGCAGAGGCGCTTGAAATGGGCGGTGCGGGCGCCGTCCACTTTGACCTGTCCGAGGCCGGCGGTGTGTCCGGCCGGGCAGGTCGCGGTGCCGGCCGCCGTATCGATGTGGAAGTCGTCGATGGTGAAGCCGCCAGGGATGGCCTGCCGCAGCGGTGGCGGCTTGATGACCAGGGTGTGGCCGTCGGCCTGCAGACGTGCGCGCAGGTCGCCGGTGCCGTAGGCGGAGTCACCGGGCACGGTCAACTCCTGGCCCTCGTCCTCGTCGGCCAGCAGATCGCAGGCGACGGCGGCCTCGTGGTTGTCGGGGCCGTAGCCGCCGGTCAACGCCACGGCGGTGAACAGGCCGGTCTCCGGCTCGAAGGACGCGTGCCCTTTGAAGCCGTCCTGGTGGCGGGTGCGGTTCTTGTGGATGTGCCGTACGTCGGGATCGACGGTGGACACGGTCCGGTCCGCCACCGTGCGCTTGGCGATGCGCCAGCGGCCGTCGCGCCCGTCGGAGTCCTCGGCCGGCTCCACGTCCTGGCCCGCGACCAGGGCCAGCAGGCCCACCGCGTTCGCCGCCCGCTCGCCCAGTTCCTGTTCGGGCAGGTGTCCGAGCAGGTTGATCGCGTCGGTGACCAGCGCGTCGACCAGCGCGGCGCGCGCTTGCTCGTCGTCCCAGGCGATCCTCGGCTTGCCCGGATCGGTGTAGTCGTGCGCACGGCACCACTGCTGCGCGGTCTCCCCGGCGCCGGGGACCTCGTGGATCACCCGGCGAATCGCGGAGATGATCTGGGTGACGGTGTCCTGGGTGGCCACCGCGTCATCAAGGACGGTGGAGTCCAGCGCCCGCCGCTGCTTGCCCTTGAGTACCCCGGTCGCGGCCACGACCTCCTTGACCTTGGTGAAGATCCGCATCGGATCGGCCGAGTGACGCAGCCGGCGCCGGAAGTACGTCAGCAGCGACGGGTGGAAAGCGGTGTCGTACAGGCCGAGCCCGCAGGCGGCCTTCCACCGCAGGTCACACCGCAGCTCCTGGACCGTCTCGAAGTCCGACAGCCCGTGCAGGCTCTGCAGCACCACGGTCGCGGCCAGCACCTGCGGCGGCAGACTCGGACGGCCGTTGGACGAGGGGTACATGTCCGCGAACATCCCTGGCGGGAACAGCACCTCGCGAAGCTCGGCGAGGAACGCGAACACGCTCCCCGCCGGGATCAACTCCCGGCAGGTCTCCCACACATCCGGCCCGACCGGCTCCCCGGCCCACTCCCCCTGCATGCCTACAAGACTGGCCCCGACTCCACCGAGCCGGGGTCTGTCAAACAACACGAGCGTTTTACAGTCCCGGAGCCGCCGTGCCGCTCCTGCGCCACCGTGTGCCGCCGCCGTACGTCCCCCCAGGACGGCCGCGGCCCGGTTTGGCGGGGAGCGGCCCGGCGGCTCTCCCACGCCCACGCGTGTCCACGGCCGTTGAAGCAGCCCTGGCGCGGGACGGCCGCGTCGCCTCGTGCCGTCATATCCCGGGGTACGCCCACTCCTGCCGGGCCCGGTCGAGCATCGTGCGGAGGAACTCCATGAAGGACAGGCCGCCGTCCAACCGCTCCGGCTCCTCGTCGTGGTACCAGACGTGCACGCGGTCGTCGCCCTCGTCCTGGAGCGAGAGCAGAACGAAATTCGCGTACCCGCTATGGCCCATGATCGGCATCATCCTCGTCAGATCCGCGACGCCCTCGTTCTCCTCGTGCCAGCTGTCGTGCAGCCACTTGGTGTAGACGGCGTGCACCCCCGGGATGTCCGCGGGATGGATGAAGTTCTGTGTCGTCGGCTCCAGGGCGGCACCGGGCAGCGCTTCCATCGGCTGGAGCAACTCCCCAGCGCCGATCACGCGCAGAAAGGTCCGATAGTCGGCGGGCAGCGGCCCGAACCGCGCTTCGAGGGCGGCGATGTCCTCTTCGGCGACCGGGCTGAGGTCGCCGGTCGGGTCCAGCCAGCCCTCCTCGTCCAGCTCCTCCTCTTCCCATCCGTCGTCAAGCAGCTTGGGCACCCAGTGCTCGCCGTACCAGGTGCGGTATTCCTCGAAGAGTTCCGTCAGAACGGCGGCGGTCGTGCCCTCGGGCGAGGTCAGGTGCACCGACGGCGCCGTCGGCGAGGGCTCCAGGTGGGGCGCCGCCCGGAAGTAGCCTTCGATCAGCGGGGCGAGCCGGCCATTGCCCCGCCAGGCCCCCAGCCTCTCCGCCGCGTCGCGGGTGCGGATCATGGCGAGATACCGGGCGAACACCAACCGCTCGTTGTTCCCGCGGGCGTGGCGCATCGCCGCGTCCAGTACGGGTGCCGCACCGGCACCCTCCCTGGCCATCAGCGTCAACAGGGTCGCTGCGTCCAGACAGCCCGGCTGCCGCTCGACGAGTCGCTCGCCCAAGTCGACACGGGCGGTGGTGACCAGCATCCGCACCACTTCGTCACTGCCGCCGCCCTGGGCGAGGCAGTCCTCGGCCGCCCGGTCGGCCCATTCCCGCTCGTCGGAGAACACGAACGACAGCGCCGCCTTGACCGGCACCGGCGCCACGTCGAACGCGGCTGCCGCCACGGCACGGGCCTCGCGGTACTCCGCCTCGTCGGCGACGGCGAGCACGCCCCGCAGCAGCCGCCAGCTCGACGCGCACTCGGCCACCTGGGACGAGGCGTGCGCGGTGGTCTCGATCAGCCAGGTCCCGCTCCACTCCCACCTCGGGTCGTAGTGGACCTTGTGCCGGCTGTGGGCGAGTTCGTGCAGTCGCAGCATCGCGCGCAGGGTCCAGACGACGCCCTCGGCGGCCAGCCAGAACGGCACCGCGGCCTGCGTCACCTGCAACTGCAGTTCCGCCATGGCCACTTCCACGTCCAGGTCGAGCCCGTCCGGACGTTCACCGCTGCGGTAGAGGGCCGCCGCGCGCAACCCGAGTTCGGCCATCGAAGGCTCCGCATGGCGCGCGCCCTTTTTCACCGAGCCGACCTCGTACTCCCGGCCCCTGTCCGAGTCGTGGCGGCTCTTGTCACGCGCCTCGGCGAAACAGAGCTCGGCGTCGAACGGCGGCGCCGCCGCCAGCCAGCAGGGCCCGCGCTCCAGCCCCTCGGTCAGATGGTCCGGGTTGACATGCGCCCGGGTGGAATACACCTTGCCTCGTTGCTCCTCGGTCCACACCACGTCACCGGCCATGCGTTCCTCCCGCACTCGAAACAAGGCCCGGGGCAGCGGGCGCCGGGGCGCGCTCACTGTAGGCCCGGCCGGTGGGTGTGTGGGGCGGCTGAGCGCCGTAGGCGCGCCCGCCCAGCGAGATTCAGGGCAACAGTTCAGTAGAACCACTCAACTCAAGGAGTGGGCCCAGGTCCCGGCCTGAACTGCAGGCACGATGCAGCACTACCTGCGGCAGATCGCCGGGACCCTGCGGCCGGGGACCGTGAAGAATGCCGAGCTGACACTGCGGGAGTTCGCCCTGCTGGTCGCCGCCGAAGACACTGCCGTGACCTGTGTTGCCGAACTCAAAGGACGGCACGTCGAACGCTATCGGCAGTGGCTGCTGGAACGGCCGGCCGCTCGCGGCGGACCGCTGCACCGGCACACCGTCCGCGACGGTCTGAGCAAACTCCGCGGGTTTTTCCGCCGCCTGGATGAGCGGGACGCCACCGATCGGCCGCCCCACCAGCTGGTGTTCGACAGCGACTTCCCGATCGCGGACGAGCCGCTGCCTCGTTTCCTCGACGACGCCGCGGCCGCGAAACTGTCGGCCGTCGCCCGCCAGGATCCCGATCCGTTCGCCCGGCCGGCCATCGAGATCCTCGCCCGCACCGGGATGCGCCGCAGCGAGATGCTCGGCCTCACCATCGACGCGGTCGTGCAGATCGGCTCCGCCTACTGGCTCCGCGTCCCGGTCGGCAAGATGCACACCGACCGCTACGTTCCCCTGTACCCGCAGCTGACGACGCTGCTGGGCGACCGGCTGCTGCAGCGGCCCGAGGGCCTGCGCTCCAACCTCTGTCCACCGACCACGGACGCCCGGTCAACGCCTCCCGCATCGATGCCGCGGTCCGCAAAGCCGCCGAGCAGGCCGGCCTCGGCCGGGTTACCCCGCACCAGCTCCGGCATACTCTGGCCACCCAGGCGATCAACCGGGGCATGTCCCTGGAGGCCATCGCGGCACTCCTTGGCCACCGGTCGTTGTCCATGACACGTGTTTACGCGCAGATCGCCGACCGGACCGTCACCGACGAGTACTTCGCGGTCTCGGAGAAGGTGGAGGCTCTCTACGACGCCCCGCGCCAGCTGCCGGCGGACGCCGAGGGATCGGAGATGGCCAAGCTCCGCCGGGAGATGCACCGGCGCATGCTCGGCAACGGCTACTGCGCTCGCCCCGTCGAGATGGACTGCCACTTCGAGTCGATCTGCGAGTCCTGCACCTTCTTCGTCACCACGATCGAGTTCCGGCCCACCCTCGAACGCCAGCGGGACGACACAGCTGCCAAGGGACAGGTGGCCCGCGAGCACATCTTCGACGGACCCCTCGGCCGACTCGACGGAGAAGCCTTCGAAGGCCGCTCGCTTCAGCGCTCCTCCGGCTCGAGTTCGCCGATCACTCCGATCCGGATTCCCAGCCATGGATAGGTGTGGTGGTAGAAGAGGTTGTCCTGGGGCTGGAGTCCGACCGCGGAGGGCCACATCTGGAATGCCGGTGCGTTCGACACCCCGCCGTGGAGCCGACGCCAGACGCGGCCGAAGTCCTGGCCGGTCGGGGGCGGGGTGATCGTGTCGGTCCATTCGACCGCGTTGCCGCCTTGGTCGAGGGTGCCCCACGGGGAGGTGGTGCGGGCCTGTCCGGTCGTACCGAGGCTGCCCTGGTAGACGTCCGCGTAGGTGACGGGGTCCAGTCCGATCGGGTTGACGGAGGAGCAGACCTCGGGCGACACCTGCGAGGGGCACCAGGTGGGCGCCGGCTGTCCAGAGGCGTGGTACGAGGCGAGTGGCTGTGTCGAAGCGTTGGTGACGTCGCCGGTGGTGGGGTTGAGCACGGTGGGGCTGGGGGCGGTCGCGTCACCATCGCCGAAGACCCCCGCGTTGGTGGGGTACTTCCAGTACGAGTACGTACCGCCGCCGCTCGGATCGTAGTAGGCCGCCTTGATCCACTCGTTCTGGCTCGGTACGACGAAGCCGGAGTCCTCGGTCCGCGTCGCGTCCGGGCGGTCGAGGTCGTACATCCCGCGCTCGGTCCGCGGCGAGAGGCGGACCTTGTAGGTGACGTAGGTGAAAGCGCCCTCGGTACGCGTCTCCTTGGCGAGGACGCGGCCGTTGACGAGGGAGTTCACGAGACGGGCCGCGTCGAGGAAGTTCGCGAAGCCGTACGGCTTGTCCGCCCACTCCGGGTGGGACAACGAATAGTGACGGCCCCTGCGGGCGTCCTCCGAGAAGTCGACCTGGCCGTACTTGGGCCAGGCCGAGCCGCTTTCGCTGTCCTCATAGAGGTCGAAGCGGTCGCGTCCGTCGGGGTCGGCGGTGTTCAGGAACGCCACCCACTGCGCAACGGTGATCTCGAGCTTGCCGATCTCGTACGGGTGGTCGACCCTGCCGACCGTCAGACAACCGCTCGGTGACTCGGGGGCCTCGGCGCAGTCCGGATAGACGGCGTCCGTGAAGGGGACCACACCCACCGACGGGTTACCGGGGTCACCGACCCTGGTGGTGGTCACGGTGATGACTTCGCCGGACCGATGGCGGTCGTCGCCCTCGGCGGCCGTTCCTGCGGTGGCGACCGGAGCGAGCGGTGCCGACAGCACGCACGCCGCGGCGGCGGCCCTGACGAGACGGCGAGGACGAGGGGAAGCGAGGGGCATAGAGGCGCACCTGTCCGTTCGACCACACCCGAGGCGGAACGCACCCGGCCGCAAGGAACCCTGCGGTCGAAGGACGGCCGCGCGTACCCGGTCCAGTTCACGACCGCGCCGCTCGACAGCCACCGCGCCGCGCTGGCTGCCCTCGGTGCCCGGATCGGCGCCTACATTCCCGACGCCACGTACGTGGTCCGCATGAACGTCGCGACCCGAGGCCAGGTCGCTGCGCTGCCGTTGCTGCGATGGGTCGGCCGGTACGACGCCGACGACAAGATCGAAGGCGGGGCTGTGCCGTCGAGCACCCGCCGATACCAGGGCCAGAGCGAGACGTACACACTGACCACCGACGGCAGCGAGCGGCTGAAGGCGACGATGGTCTACACCGACCCGATGGGCTTACCGCCCGCGGCCCAGGCGCGGGTCAACGACCTGACTCTGAAGCTCACCGCCCCGGACGGCACCATCTACTGGGGAAACAACGGACTCGCGGCAGGCAACTGGTCAGCACCGGGTGGCTCAGCGAACACCATCGACACCGTCGAGAACGTGTTCATCCAAAACCCGGACGCCGGCACCTGGACGATCGACGTCATCGCCAGCCAGGTCAACGCAGACGGACACGTGGAAACCCCCGCGCCCGACGTCGACTTCGCCCTGGTCACCACGGGAAAAGTCACCAGCTAGGGAGCGTATTGCGTCGTGATCAGTCTCCGAGATTTGCCTTCGCGGCTGGGCCTGGACCGGTAGACCTTCTTGCTCAGAGCAGGAACGACGCGACGCGTTCCCCGGCCGGCTCCACGCCTGCAATCACCACCGCGGACACACCGCGCTCGCAGGCAAACCACCCGCCAGCCGCGTCCCCAACCTCACAGGGCAATACACCTGGGCCCCGGGGCCTAAGGGCTGTCGAAGGGGTCCTCTGACGGGTCGTCAGAGGACCCCTTCGGTACGTACCGCAGGATGCCCCACAGGCTGTGCTCCTCCGGGATGTCGTCGGCGCCGGTCACGCGGGCGGCGTCGAGTCCCGTGAGCAGGGCGGGGGCGTCGACGCCGGAGCCGATGAGCACCAGCCGGGTCCCCCGGCCGGTGTCGCCCGACGGCCAGGGCTCGGGGTAGAAGCGCAGGAAGCGGCCCACGGAGTGGACCGCGTACCGGTTGGCCCGGTCGAGCGCTCCGAAGTCGACGAATCCCTTGATGCGGTACAGCCCTTCGGGGCGTGAGTCGAGGAAGTCCAGCAGCCTGCGCGGGTGGAGAGGGTCCTGCGAGATGAACGAGGCACTCTCGTAGGCCGCGTGCAGATGGCCGTCATGGTGTTCGTGATCGTCGTCGCGGAGGTCCTCGAAGGACAGCTGGCCGACCCGCTCGGTCCGCGGCCGCGGTTCGAAGAACAGCTCCGGGTCGACGCGCCCGTACGACGCAGGGATCACGGCCGCCCCGCCGGCGAGCCCGGTGACCGTCTCGTGCAGCGCGCGCCGCTCCGCGTCGCCGACCCGGTCCGCCTTGTTCAGTACGACGAGGTCGGCGACGGCCAGGTGACGGTCGGTCTCCGGGTGCTTCTCACGGGTCCGCTCGAACTCGGCCGCGTCGACGACCTCGACGAGACCGCCGTACACGATCCGTTCGTTGTCGCTGGCGAGGACCATCCTGACCAGCTCCTGCGGTTCTGCGAGGCCGCTCGCCTCGATGACGATCACATCGAGCCCGGCCGCGGGCCGGGTGAGCCTGCCCAGGAACACGTCGAGTTCGCTCGCGTCGACGGCGCAGCACAGGCAGCCGTTGCCGAGCGAGACCGTGGAGTCACCGAGCTGTCCGGCCACGGTCATGGCGTCGATCTCGATGGACCCGAAGTCGTTCACGATCGCGCCGATGCGTGTCCCGCGACTGGTGCGCAGCAGATGGTTGAGCAGGGTCGTCTTACCGGATCCCAGAAAGCCCGCGAGGACGATGACGGGGATCTGGGGCTTGCTCAAGACGGCACCTCCGGGGCTGCGACAGCTGCGGCTCCCAGGATATGGGCCGCTCGGCAGCGGCCCGCGACCGGCCGGTCGCGGCGCCGGCGTGCCCGCGCCGTCGCCGTCATGCGCGGCCACCGCGTTTCCGGAATGGAGCCGCTCCCCTTACCGTTCGTAGGCATGAGTCCCGCACCGACCGCCCCCGCCCGGCGACGGCGGTTCGGCTGGCCGCAGCGGGTGTTCTCCCAGGTGCTGCTGATGCAGCTGGCGATCGTCACCGGAGTCACCGCACTGGTCACCGGCCTGTTCCTCGCCCCGCTCAGCGCCCAGCTCGACGACCAGGCGATGCGCCGCGCGCTCGCCATCGCGCAGACCACCGCGTCACCGGAGCTCGCGGGGGAGCTGACCTCCTCCCGGCCGACCGCCGACGGGCCGGTGCAGGCCGAGGCCGAGTGGATCAGGCGGGCCACCGGGGCCGAGTACATCGTGGTCATGGACGGCCGCGGGCTGCGCTGGTCCCACCCCTCCCCCGAACGGATCGGCCGTGTCGTCTCCACCGATCCGAGCCAGGCACTGGCCGGGCAGGACGTGATGGAGATCGACAGCGGCACCCTCGGCCGCTCCGCCCGCGGCAAGGTGCCGCTGCGTGACACGGAGGGGACGATCGTCGGCGCGGTGTCCGTGGGAATCGAGTACGACAGCGTGCGGGCGAGGCTGCTGGCGGCGATTCCGGGGCTGCTCGCCTACGCGGGGGGCGCGCTGGCCGTCGGGGCGCTCGCCGCCTGGCTCATCTCCCGCCGGCTGCAACGCCAGACCCACGACCTCGCCTTCTCCGACATCTCCGCCCTGCTCGCCGAGCGTGAGGCGATGCTGCACGGCATCAGGGAGGGTGTCGTGGCCCTGGACGGCGCGGGGCGGGTCCGGCTTCTGAACGACGAGGCGCAGCGACTGCTCGGCGTGGGCCCCGAGGCCATCGGCCTGCCGCTGCAGGAGGTACTGGGCGAAGGGCGTACCGGTGACGTGCTGGCGGGCCGGGTGACCGGGGAAGACCTCCTGACCGTACGGGGCAGCCGGGTGCTCGTCGCCAACCGGATGCCGACCGACGACGGGGGTGCCGTCGCCACCCTGCGGGACCGGACGGAGCTCGAGCAACTGGGCCGGGAGCTGGACTCCACCCGCGGTCTGATCGACGCCCTGCGCGCACAGGACCACGAGCACGCCAACCGTCTGCACACCCTGCTGGGTCTGTTGGAACTCGAGATGTACGAGGAGGCGGTGGAGTTCGTCACCGAAGTCGTCGGAGTGCACCGGACGACCGCCGAGCAGGTCACGGAGAGGGTCCACGACCCGCTGCTCGCCGCGCTGCTGGTCGGCAAGGCGACGGTCGCCGCGGAGCGCGGCGTCTCGCTGCGCATCGCGCCCGCGACCCTGCTTCCCGACCGGCTGGTGGATCCGCGCGGGCTGGTGACGGTGGTCGGCAATCTCGTGGACAACGCGCTGGACGCGGCCGCGGGTACCGCGGACGCGAGAGTCGAGATCGAGATGCGCGCGGAGGGGCGCACGGTGGTCCTGCGGGTGTCGGACAGCGGCCCCGGTGTCCCGGACGGGCAGCGTGAGCTGATCTTCACGGAGGGCTGGACCACCAAGGAGCTGCCGGCCCACGGCAAGCGCGGCCTGGGGCTGCCGCTGGTACGCAGGTTCGCGGAGCGGCAGGGCGGCAGCGCGGCGGTCCGCGCGGCGGCGGAGGGCGGCGCGGAGTTCAGGGTCGTCCTGCCCGACGCCCTGACGGAGAGCGGGGCGGACGGCGCACCGGCGGCGCAGGCGGAGGGCGGCGCGGTCGGTGCCCCGGAAGTGCGGCGGGCACGGTGATCGACGTACTGGTCGTGGACGACGACGTCCGGGTCGCGGAGATCAACGCCGCCTACGTCGCCAAGGTCGCGGGCTTCCGGGTCGTGGCACGGGCCCATTCGGCCGCCGAGGCGCTCGCCCGCATCGCTGAGGTGCCCGTCGATCTGATCCTGCTCGATCACTACCTGCCGGACGAGAACGGACTGGCTGTCGTCCGCGAGCTCCGTGCGCTCGGCCACCAGACGGACGTGATCATGGTGACGGCGGCCAGGGACGTGGCCACCGTCCAGGCGGCGATGCGCCATGGAGCGCTGCAGTATCTCGTCAAGCCGTTCAGCTTCGCCGGCCTCCGCGCCAAGCTGGAGGCGTACGCGGCGCTTCGGCGCGCCCTGGACAGCGGCGGCGAGGCCGAGCAGGCGGAGGTCGACCGGATCTTCGGCACCCTGTCGGCGGGCGCGATCGTCCCCGAGTTGCCGAAGGGGCACTCGCCGAGCACGGCCGAACTGGTGCGGCAGGTGCTGCTGGCCGCCGACGGCCCGCTGTCGGCCCAGGAGATCGCGGACCGGGCGGGGGTGAGCCGACAGACCGCCCAGCGCTATCTGAAGCTCCTGGAGCGGACGAGCCGGGTGCGGCTGACGCCCCGGTACGGCGAGACGGGCCGCCCGGAGCACCGCTACGCATGGGCGACGAGCGTCTGACCGCACGGCGAACCGGCCCGTACGCTCACCACCGGGTCCGCTGCGGGCTCCGGTTGAGACGGCCTCCGGGACGGACGGCCTCCGGTTCAAACGGCCCCGGCACCGGTGAGCGCCCGCACCTCGGTCTCGGCGTGCTTCGCCGCGTCCGGCGGCTCGGAGGAGACGACCGTGCCGATCCAGCCGGCCAGGAAGCCGAGCGGGATGGAGACGAGCCCCGGGTTCTCCAACGGGAAGACATGGAAGTCCACACCGGGGAAGAGCGACCGCTCGGTGCCGGAGACGACCGGTGAGAGGACCACCAGCAGCACGGCGGGCACCAGCCCCCCGTAGACGGACCAGACCGCGCCGCGGGTGGTGAAGTTCCGCCAGAACAGCGAGTAGAGCAGGACCGGAAGGTTGGCGGAGGCGGCGACGGCGAAGGCGAGGCCCACGAGGAATGCGACGTTCAGGTCGCGGGCCAGCAGCCCGAGGACGATCGCGACCGCGCCGATGCAGACCGCGGAGACGCGCGCGACGGCGACCTCGCCGTACTGCCGCCGCCCGCCGCAGGCGCGCCGGTTCCGCAGCGTCGCGTACAGATCGTGGGCGACGGACGTGGAGGAAGCGAGGGTGATGCCGGCGACGACGGCCAGGATCGTCGCGAACGCCACCGCGGCCACGAGCGCGAACAGCACCGTGCCCCCGGTGGAGCCGGCGCCTCCACCGAGGTCGAGGGCGAGCAGGGGCACGGCGGTGTTGCCTGCGGCGTTGGACGCCCGGACCTCCGCGGTGCCGACCACGGCGGCGGCTCCGAAGCCGAGCACGATCGTCATCAGGTAGAAGCTGCCGATGAGTCCGATGGACCAGACGACGGAGCTGCGGGCGGCCCGCGCGGTCGGCACGGTGTAGAAGCGCGACAGGATGTGCGGGAGTCCGGCCGTGCCGAGGACGAGCGCCAGACCCAGGCTGATGAAGTCCAGGCGGGCGGTCCAGTCCCCGCCGTACCTCAGGCCCGGAGCGAGGAAGTCCGTGCCGTGACCGCTGCGTGCCGCGGCGGAGTTCAGCAGTTGGTCGAAGTCGCCGTGGAAGCGCAGCAGCACCAGCACGGTCATCGCGATCGCGCCGCCCATCAGGAGTACGGCCTTCACGATCTGGATCCAGGTGGTGGCCCGCATCCCGCCCAGCGACACATAGACCACCATCAGGGCCCCGACGCCGACGACCGTCCATGAGCGCGCGGCCTCGCTCGTCCCGCCGAGCAGCAGCGCGACCAGGCTGCCGGCTCCCACCATCTGCGCCACCAGATAGAGCACGGAGACGGTGATCGAGGAAGTCCCGGCCGCGATACGGACGGGCCGTTCCCTCATCCGCGCGGCGACGACGTCGGCGAGGGTGAACCGGCCGCAGTTGCGGACCAGTTCGGCGACGAGCAGGAGCACGACCAGCCAGGCGACCAGGAAACCCACGGAGTAGAGCATGCCGTCGTAGCCGTACAGGGCGATGAGCCCGGAGATGCCGAGGAAGGAGGCGGCGGACATGTAGTCGCCGGCGATGGCGAATCCGTTCTCCATCGGGGAGAACAGCCGCCCGCCCGCGTAGAACTCCTCTGCGGAACCGTGCCTGTTGCGGCTCACCCAGGTGGTGATGGCGAGGGTGACCGCGATGAACACGCTGAACAGCAGCACCGCGAGCGCCTGGTGATCCCCACTCAACGCCCGGCCCCCCTGGTCATCTCCTGGGTGTCCCACCGCAGATCGAGTGCCGCCCGATCCCGCCGCAGCCTGGCGTGGCGGGCATACGCCCAGGTCAGCAGGAACGTCGTGAGGAACTGCGCGAGCCCCGCGACCATCGCCACGTTGACCGCGCCCGCGATCGGCCTGGCCATCAGTCCCGGCGCCGTCGTCGCCGCGACGACATACGCCAGGTACCAGAGCAGGAAGGCGGCGCAGGCGGGGACGACGAACCGCCGATAGCGGGCGCGCACTTCCTGGAACGCCTCGCTGCGCTGCACTTCCAGGTAGATGTCGGCGGCGCTCGGCGCGGCCGCACGGTCGTCTCCCGGGGCGGGCTGCCCGCCGGGGGCAGGGGCCCCGGTGCTGTCCCGGTCGCTCCAGCCGGAGGCCAGTGCATCGCACCACGGGTCATCGAACCGTACCGGGGCGGCGCCCCCGCCTTCCTGCTTCTCCACCATCGACTCTCCTTGCCGCGGCGAACCGTTTCGGCCGCCTGCCCAAGGATGGACAGAGTGGGGAGATCCCGGACTCTTCTCTTGAGGTCTTCACCCCATCAGGTGATGTTCCTCCCAGGAGGCTGCGCAAGCCCCTGCCGACAGGCGTACCGGGCACCCGGCCCGGTCACTGAGAAAGCAGGGCGATGCAAAGTGCCGTCCGCTCCCGTGCGACACCGGCACGGGAGAGCGCCCCCGAGTGGCCACCGGGCCCGCCCGCCTCCCGGTCCCGGCCGGTGCCACGGGGGGCGCGGCGCCGGGGATCGGACCGGGAGTGGGGCCGTCGCTCCGCCCCCGGTGGACGGGGCCCGGCGGCCCCCGCCGTCAGGCGTCGATGCGCGAGCGGTCCAAAGTGGCCGCCGAGCTGGTGATGAACTCCTTGCGGGGCGCGACCTCGTTGCCCATGAGCAGGTCGAAGACCTGCTCGGCGGCCTCGAGGTCCCCGATGTTGATCCGGCGCAGCGTGCGGTGGCGCGGATCCATCGTGGTCTCGGCCAACTGGTCGGCGTCCATCTCTCCGAGACCCTTGTAGCGCTGGATCGAGTCCTTGAAGCGGACCCCCTTGCGCTGGAACTCCAGCAGGGTCTGCCGCAGCTCGTTGTCCGAGTACGTGTAGACGTACTTGTCCTGGCCCTTCTTGGGCTGGATCAGCTCGATCCGGTGCAGCGGCGGCACGGCCGCGAACACCCGGCCGGCCTCCACCATGGGCCGCATGTAGCGCTGGAAGAGCGTGAGCAGCAGGATCCGGATGTGGGCACCGTCGACATCGGCGTCGACCAGCAGGACGATCTTCCCGTACCGGGCGGCGTCGATGTCGAACGTCCGGCCCGAGCCGGCTCCTATGACCTGGATGATCGCGCCGCACTCGGCGTTCTTCAGCATGTCCGAGACGGACGCCTTCTGGACGTTGAGGATCTTGCCCCGGATCGGCAGCAGCGCCTGGAACTCGCTGTTGCGCGCCAGCTTGGCCGTACCGAGTGCCGAGTCCCCCTCGACGATGAACAGCTCGCTGCGCTCCACGTCGTCACTGCGGCAGTCGGCGAGCTTGGCGGGCAGCGAGGAGGACTCCAGGGCCGTCTTGCGCCGCTGCGCCTCCTTGTGCTGGCGGGCCGCGATGCGGGTACGGGCGGCCGCGACGGCCTTCTCCAGCACCGCGCGGGCCTGGGCCTTGGCATCCCGCTTGGTGGACGTCAGGAACGCCTTGAGCTCCTTGGCCACGACGGCCGCGACGATCCTGTTGGCCGCCGAGGTGCCCAGGACCTCCTTGGTCTGGCCCTCGAACTGCGGCTCGGCCAGGCGGACGGTGACGACGGCGGTGAGGCCCTCCAGGGCGTCGTCCTTGACGATGTCGTCCTCGGCGACGCGCAGCATTTTGGCGGAGCGCAGCACCTCGTTCATCGTCTTCGTCACGGAGCGTTCGAAACCGGTCACGTGGGTGCCGCCCTTGGGGGTGGCGATGATGTTGACGAAGGACTTGAGCGTCGTGTCGTACCCGGTGCCCCAGCGCAGTGCGATGTCGACGCCGAGCTCGCGGGTGACCTCGGTCGGGGTCATGTGACCGCGGTCGTCGAGCACGGGGACGGTCTCCTTGAACGTGCCCTGGCCGCTGAGCCGCACCACGTCGCAGACGGCCTTGTCCTGGGCCAGGTACTCGCAGAACTCGCTGATACCACCGTCGAAGCGGAACGTCTCCTCGCTCTTGCCCTCGCCCTCGAGGCCGCGCTCGTCCCGTACGACGATGGTGAGGCCGGGTACCAGGAAGGCCGTCTGGCGGGCGCGCTGGTGCAGGTGGTCCAGGGAGAGCCTGGCGTCCTTGAGGAAGATCTGGCGGTCCGCCCAGTACCGCACACGGGTGCCGGTGCGGGCCTTCGGTACGCGCTTGATCTTGCGCAGCCCGTTGGCGGGGTCGAAGGGGGCGTCGGGGCCCGACTCGGTGAAGATCCCGGGGACGCCGCGGCGGAAGCTGATGGCGTGCGTGGAGCTGTTGCGGTCGACCTCGACGTCCAGCCGGGCCGACAGGGCGTTCACCACGGAGGCGCCCACGCCGTGCAGACCGCCGGAGGCGGCGTACGAGCCGCCGCCGAACTTGCCGCCGGCGTGCAGCTTGGTCATGACGACCTCGACACCGGAGAGGCCGGTCTTCGGCTCGACGTCGACGGGAATGCCGCGGCCGTTGTCGCGGACCTCCACGGAGCCGTCTTCGTGGAGGAGGACCTCGATGTGGTCGCAGTACCCGCCGAGGGCCTCGTCGACCGAGTTGTCGATGATCTCCCAGAGGCAGTGCATCAGGCCCCGGCTGTCGGTCGACCCGATGTACATGCCGGGGCGCTTGCGAACCGCCTCGAGCCCCTCGAGTACGAGCAGGTGCCGCGCGGTGTAGTTGGAACCGTCACGGTCTGCGGTCAGCAGCGCACTGGACGGCACGGACGTTTCGGCGGTCACGCGGTTCGCTCCTCGCTGAATTTGGAAAGTGGCCCGTGGGGTAAAGGCCCGGCGTTGGTCACCGGGTCAGAGCGTACAGAGGCCAGGTAGAGCCGTTGTAACGCCACCCATGTGAAAACCCATGCTAGTCCAGAGTCGCAAGCGTGTTCGATCCCTCGAAGAGGTGACGTGCACATCACGTTCCCTTCCAGGCATGAACCATTTAGGCTCCGGGCACGTCCTCATCAACAACCGGCAACCCAGCCGGGAGGGCCAAACGAGACAAGCAACGCGAAATCCGTAGAGCGAAGCAATACGGTTCATTCGCCGCCAACCGGCAGCAGACAGCCACCTCGGGAAAAAGTTTCGAGGAAAAGCCACGAGCGGGAACGTTTTCGGGCTGGTTGGATGTTGACCCTGGTACGACAGCTCGTCGAGCTAGAGAAGAGGCGACGTGACTACTGTTCTGACCCCCGCGAGCCCGCTGACGGCCGCTGACCGCTGCGACCGGTGCGGCGCCCAGGCGTATCTGCGCGTCGTACTGATCAGTGGTGGTGAGCTGCTCTTCTGTGCCCACCATGGGCGCAAGTTCGAGCCGGAACTCAAGAAGATCGCCGCGGAAATACAGGATGAGACGGACCGCCTGACGGCCGTGCCGGCCGGCGCCGGTGAAGAGGACCACTGACGCCTCACATCCCGACGAGCCATGAGCCGGTCCAGGACCGGCCGACGGGCGGCTCCCCCCGCACACCGGGGGAAGCCGCCCGCTCTCGTTCCGTCACCCTCCCTGTCCCCCGATACCGACCAGTGCGACCGTCAGTCGGCCGCCTCAGCCGGGGGCGGAGCCACCGCGGCCACCCTCGTGTAGACCCCCGGCCCGTCGGGGCGCCCGCAGCCGCTGCCCCAGGAGACGAGGCCGATCAGCCGCCCTCCGGCGACCAGCGGGCCGCCACTGTCCCCCTGGCACGCGTCGTGCCCGCCCCGCGGGTCTCCGGCGCACAGCATCGTGGACGGCTGGTACCTGCTGCCCCGCCCGCCGGGATACGCGCTCGCGCACGTCTCGTCCGGCAGTACGGAAACCCGCGCCGCCCGGAGGGACGAGGCGTAACTGCCGTCACCACTCGTGTCGCCCCAGCCGTAGACCGTAGCGACCGTGCCGGGCTCGTACGCCATGTCTCCCGCGCCGGCCACGGGTAGCACATGATCCGCGGGCAGGGCCTTCGCCAGGGTCAGCAGCGCCATGTCGGCGCTGTTGGTCAACGGGTCGTACTCGGGCGTGACCCACGTCTTCCGTACCGGGACCTCCTCCCCGCCGGCGCCCGTGAGTTCCGACCGGCCCGCGATGATCTGCAGGTCGCGCACGGAGGCGGCGTCCTTGCCCAGTACGGCCGTGCTCAGACAGTGGGCGGCCGTCATCACCGTGGTCGGCCCCACGACCACGCCGCCGCAGAACTGCCCGCCGCGCGCTGGGCCGAACCGGTCACGGCTGGCCAGTGCGACGACCCAGGGGGTGTCCTCGGTACGTACCTCGTACCCGCCGATGACCACGCTGTCCGCGGCGGCGGGAACGGGCGCGGCCAGCGGTGTCACGACTGCTGCTGCGATCAGGGCCGGCACCCCGGCCAGGGCTCGGGCAGTGGGCCGACGCATATGGTCTCCTGACTCTGCGTGCATCCGGTTCAACTCAGAGTCCGCCAATCGGCCGCCCCGCGCACCCCCGGAACACGGCGAAGAGCCCGGCCCCCAGGGGGATCCGGACCTTTGTCGCCGACTTTCGAGCCGACCCCTCTGCCCCGACCGGGTGCGGACTGGTCGGCGTAGTCGCGTCAGTCGAGGCAGTCGCGCAGTATGGGCCACTGAGCGGTGTGGCCACCTGCGAAAACACCGGTCAGCGTCGAGCGCTCTGCCCTGCGTCTCCTTCTCCTCCCGGTCGCGCCGGACGGTCAGACCTGGGCAGCGCCGGGCGTCCGACGGGCCACGATCCGGCCCCGGCCGCGCAAGTCCGGACGGCCCTTGCGCGGGGCACAAGCTACCCGCAAGGTTTGCGGCAAATCCCCTGATCAGAAGGGGTGCGGGGCGTAGCGTCGGTGAGGAAAGCCAACCGAGAGCGTGATCACCATGACACTCGACCTCTCCGCGTCCATTGCCCGGATGGACTACGACGACCTGGCCGCGATGCCCGGCATCCTGCCGTCACTGAAGTGGCAGGCCCCGGGGAGCGACACCTACACCTGGCGTCTGCGTCGGAAGCCGATGTTGAACGCGAAAAGCTCAACCACCACCGCGCGGTGTTGGAGCAGTTGAGGGGGCAGGTGGAGAAGCACTCCAGTCTGGGGGCTGACCTCAAGCGCCCCGTCAAGGACTGGAGCGAAGTGGGCGCGATCGTCCTTCGCGCTCCGGCCGATCGGATCGACAAGGCCGCGAAGAGCTACACCCTCAAAGTCTGATCGGGGTCGGCGTCCCCGATCGCCTGAGCAATCCGCTCGGCGGCGTCGGCGCGCGCCATGCCCAGGTGCACGTACGGCTTCCCGCTGTGGGTCACCATCGGGCGCACACTGCCCCACACCCGTTCCGGCAGGCCCAGCCGGAACAGCCTTGACGCCCGGACTGGACGCCGTGAGGCTGCGTGCAACCGACTGCAACCCGGCTCGACTTGAGGAGGGGCTATGCGTCTACGGTTCGTCGGGAAAGACCCTGAGTCCGGAGATCACGGCTGCCCGGCGGTATGGGTGGACGAGGAGACGAAGGAACTCGTCATTCAGGGCGTGGCGGCCGACGCCGACACGACCGCCCGGACCGTCCAGGACAGTCCGCTTCCGGCTCACGAGAGCTGGTACGGCTGCCGCAGCGCATGATTCCGCTGCTGAGGGAGGCACTTGACGGCGCAGAGTCTGAGGAGCTTTACCGACCTGATCCGGTCGGTTGAGCGGTCCGCCGTTCATCTGGAGATGCGCGACGTGTACGCCGTCCCGAACGAGGACGAACGCTTCGCGGCGTGGCGGCAGGGCCACCGGCTCGACCCGGACGACCGGGAGTCGTGGTGGCGGCCCTGGCTTGACCTCGTACAGGAAGTCACCGCCAAGGGGGTGCGGGTGCGCCGGGCCCGCATCATGGGGGAGCCGCCCAGCGAGTACATCCGCTACGAGCACTCGTTCACCTTCACCAACATCGCAGCGGGCGAGGAGGTCCGATGGCTGCCGCGCAGGTTGGCGTCCGGTCTCGCTCTGCCGGGGACCGACTTCTGGCTGTTCGACGGGGAGGTCGTCCAGTTCAACGTGTCCGACGGTGACGGGCGTTGGGTCCACACCGACCAGACCGAAGATCAGGCGACAGCCGGCCTGTGCTCCGACGCCTTCGAGGCCGTCTGGGACCTGGCCACGCCGCACGACAAGTACGCCATCTGAAAAGCCCAGTTCATGCCCACGTCTCCACTCTCCACCGCCCAGGCTGCCCGCGCGGCCATCGCCGCCCGTCTGGACGACATGCGGCGGGATGCCGGGCTCACCGGGCATGAACTGGCCCTCCAGTGCGGCTGGCACAAGTCGAAAGCCTCCCGCATCGCGCGCGCCAGGACGGCCCCCTCGGACGCCGACATCCGGGCCTGGTGCCGGGCCTGTGGACCCCGCCAGGGCCCTCAATTCGACCCTTGAGTAGCTTTCGCGCGGCATTCCCGGCAACGGCGCAGCCCGGGGTGGCTTACCGCATAGGCGGCGGCACGGGCTTTCGTACGGCGTTGCTCCGGAGTCACGGGCGGCCCTCTCTCGGGGAGCACCCCGTACGAGGGGGCCGCCGACAGGCTCCACAGTCGCCGAGGGACAGTTTCCGCGCTTCGTCGGCCGCCCGGCACTGGCTGGTCGCCCTGGTACAGCGGTCGATCAGGCCCCGGCGGCTCCCCGCCACGGCCGTCAAGCCACTCTCGGAGCCGCCCGCAGGGAGCCACCTACCGGCCGCCGTGTGGCGCAGAACGTGGTGGAAGTCCTCCATACCGGCGGCCTCCGCGCGGCCCACCGGATGAACGCGCGCACTCCGTCGCCGTACGTCTTGAGCGTCTGGGCGCTCTTCCGCTCGGCTGGCAGGTGCAGCGACCATTGAATCGAGATATGCCGCTATGTCCGTGAATGTTCATGCCGACAGACCTTACGTTCCGTGTGTCGACACCTTGACCGGGATGGCTGTACCCGACGACAAAGGCCCTGGCCTACGCCATAAGCGCAGGCCAGGGTCTTGATCAGCGTTTTCGACTAGTCGAGGTAGTCGCGCAGAACCTGCGAACGCGACGGGTGGCGCAGCTTGGACATCGTCTTCGACTCGATCTGGCGGATGCGCTCGCGCGTCACGCCGTAGACCTTGCCGATCTCGTCCAGGGTCTTGGGCTGGCCGTCGGTGAGCCCGAAGCGCATGGAGACCACGCCGGCCTCACGCTCGGACAGGGTGTCGAGCACCGAGTGAAGCTGCTCCTGGAGGAGGGTGAAGCTCACGGCGTCCGCCGGGACGACCGCCTCGGAGTCCTCGATCAGGTCACCGAACTCGCTGTCACCGTCCTCGCCGAGCGGCGTGTGCAGCGAAATGGGCTCGCGGCCGTACTTCTGGACCTCGATGACCTTCTCCGGGGTCATGTCGAGTTCCTTGGCCAGTTCCTCCGGGGTGGGCTCGCGGCCCAGGTCCTGGAGCATCTGCCGCTGGACACGGGCGAGCTTGTTGATGACCTCGACCATGTGCACCGGGATACGGATGGTGCGGGCCTGGTCGGCCATGGCGCGAGTGATCGCCTGACGAATCCACCAGGTGGCGTACGTGGAGAACTTGTAGCCCTTGGTGTAGTCGAACTTCTCGACGGCGCGGATCAGACCGAGGTTGCCCTCCTGGATCAGGTCCAGGAAGAGCATGCCGCGGCCGGTGTAGCGCTTGGCGAGCGAGACGACCAGGCGGAGGTTGGCCTCCAGCAGGTGGTTCTTGGCGCGGCGGCCGTCCTCGGCGATGATCTCCAGCTCGCGCTTGAGCTTCGGCGCCAGCTTGTCGGAGTTCGCCAGCTTGTCCTCGGCGAACAGGCCCGCCTCGATGCGCTTGGCGAGCTCGACCTCCTGCTCGGCGTTGAGCAGCGGGACCTTGCCGATCTGCTTCAGGTAGTCCTTGACCGGGTCGGCGGTGGCACCCGCGACGGCGACCTGCTGCGCGGGCGCGTCGTCCTCGTCGTCGTCGGAGAGGACGAAGCCCTTGCTCTCGCCCTCGGGCTCTTCCTCGTCACCCTTGGCGCCGGGCTGGACCTCGTCCAGCAGCTCCTCGCCCTCGGCCGCCTCGTCGGTGTCCTTCTTGGCGGCGGTCTTCTTGGCCGCCGTCTTCTTGGCGGCGGTCTTCTTCACCGTCGCCTTCTTGGCCGTCGTCTTCTTGGCGGCCGCCTTCTTGGCAGGCGCGGTCTCCGAGGACTCGTCGGCCGGGACCTCGGCGGTCTCGGCCGCCGGGGCCGTGGTGGCCTCGACGGTCTTCGCCGTGGCGGCCTTGGCCGCGACGGTCTTGGTGGCGGTGCGCTTGGCCGGGCTCTTCGCAGCGACGCTCTTGCGGGCGCGCTTCGGCGACTCCGCTGCACTGACCATCAGCGTCACACCCTCTTCCTCGAGGATCTGGTTGAGGCTGCGCAGAACATTCTTCCACTGGGTTGGCGGAATCTGGTCAGCCTCGAAGGCCCGACGCACGTCATCGCCGGCGATCTGCCCATCAGCCTTTCCCCGCTCGATGAGCGCCATCACAGACTCGGACTCGGCGATCTCCGGCGGGAGCGTACGGGATGTGCTGGCCGACACGAACAACCTCTCGGAACGATGGAAACGGCTTCCGGCCCCGCCCATGATCGGGCCGAAGCCGACGACCACCGGGCTGCGGATGTGCCGGTGGCGCGGGCGGAACCCAGGAGCTGTCACAGCGCCGTGTACGGCGGCTGTATTCCCTCCTCGGCTGTCACCTCTTAGGTCATCGCGCAGGTTCGAGGAGTGTTACGCCCAATCCACGTGGCCCCAGTCACACCCCAAAAGCTACAGAACGGTCGAAGCCGATTTTTTAGGGCATGACACGTCGCCGGATCCCTCGGAATCCGGCGACGCACCCTCTCGGAATCCGGTGACACATGACCCGGACGCCTCTCCATCCCCGACCGCCGCCGCTGTCAGTGCTCACGCGGCGCGGGGACCACTCGCTCCACTTCCGGGTGAACCGTGAGCAGCTGACGCATGGCCGATTCCGCGGCGTGCCCGTCGCCGGAGGAGAGGGCGTCGGCGATACGGGCGTGATGCGACAGCGACGCCTCGGTGGGCCGGTCACAGCCGGCGACCGGCCCACCGGACACCTGGAGCGCGGCTGAAACGATTCCCGACAGATGCTCCAGCATGCGGTTGCTCGCGAGCTGGATCAGCAGGGAGTGGAATTCGGCGTCGGCGCGCGAGAACGTGAGGATGTCACCCTGAGCCAGGGAGTGGCCCATGATCTCGACCATGTCACCGAGACGCTGCTGGACGTCCTCACGCCCGTGCCCGGCTGCGAGCCGGGCGGCCAGCGGCTCGATCGTCCAGCGCAGCTCACCCAGCTCCCGGCGCTGGTCCTCGCGCTGCGGGCCGTAGGCACGCCACTCGATGATGTCGGGGTCGAGCAGGTTCCAGTCACTGACGGGGCGGACGCGGGTGCCGACGTTGGGCCGGGCGCTGACCAGCCCCTTGGCCTCGAGCACCCGGAGCGACTCCCGCACCACGGTGCGGGAGACCTCGAAACGCTGGCCGATCTCCTCGGGTACGAGCGGGCGGTCGGCCCCGAGGTCGCCGGAGACGATCATCTGGCCGAGCTGCTGGACGAGTTGTCCGTGCAGGCCGCGGCCGCGGCTGCCGGCCGTGCGGCGGCCCGCCCGGCCCAACTCCGTGTCGGAGCCGTCCCACGCGGGAGGCCCGACGCGGTCGGCCACGGGCGACCCGCCGTAGCCGTAGCGGTCGAGTTCGCCCGGTCCGGCAAGGCCGTTCTCGGTAGGGCGGGCGGCGGTCATCATGGTGTGCGCAAGGGTACTCACGCATCCTTTGTCGGCTCTGCTTCCGAGCCCCTTGAGGTCTTTGGTGAAAAGCACACGAAAGGGTGATCGGCGCTCGCCCCGCAATTGACGAAATATCGTAAGGAAACAGGCATACGCCGACTCACTGCGGGCAGTTCACGAACAGATGGTCGCCACTTGGTCACCAAAAGGCCCTACGGCGCAGACCGGTGAACACGTACGCGCAGATCAACGCCGTCAGCGACAGCACGATCGCGGCCCCCACGGGCTGGGCGAGCAGCCGCCCCGCCGTGATCAGCCAGCGGTCCACCTGCTGAGGAAACTCGAGCCAGGCCAGTTCGCGCAGCCTGCCGGGAAGTCCGGTGACCGAGCGGGCCGCCGGTACGACGATCACCTTGTGCGCGAGCGGCGCCACCAGAACCGGTGCGGCGAGCACCGCGGCCACTCCTGCCGCCGTGACTCGGAAGACTCCGGCTGCCAGCAGGCCGGACCAGGCACAGCCGACGCAAAGACCGGCCCAACCCGCTGCCGCGGCGGGCCAATTGACGGGCACCACCGTCAAGTCCGGCCCGTACACGAGGCGCAGCACCTGGAAGTCGGCGGCGGTCACGAGACCGGCCAGGGCCAGGGCCGCCACCGCGGTCACTCCGAGCTTGGCCAGGAGCAGGCCGAGTCGGCGTGGCACCGCCCCCCGCGCGGCGGCGAGGGCGGGATAGCGGAATTCCTCACCGAAGGCGAGCGCCCCGATCAGTCCGGCTCCGAACGCCGCCGGAGGCAGCGGCAGGTAGTCGGGCCACGCGACGACGGCCCGGGGATGCAAGGCGCCTCCTGTCCGGGCCATCAGCACGCAGAGGGCGAGGGAGGCGGCGACCACGGCGAGGGCGATCAGCGGTGCCGTGCGTACGCCGAGCAGGCGGCGGGTCTCGTAGCGCACGGGCCATCGGGGGCTGCGCACCGGACGAACGGGCTTCGGAAGCGCGATGGAGGCGGAGGTCCGGGCGCGGAGGGTGGACGCTCGCACACCGGGGGTGGACGCTCGCACGCCGGGGGTGGCGGGCTCGGCGCCGGGAGTGGACGCTCGCACGCCGGGGACGGGCAACCGCGCGTCGGGGGTGCCAGGGACGGGGGCCGTGGCGGCGACTTGGTCAGCGGTGGAGGGCGAACTCGCTGCGGGTGTGGAGACGGGGCCCGGGGCGGGGGCGGGGGCGGGACCCGGGTCGGGCGTGGAGACGGGGCCCGGGTCGCCGACCTCGTCCGTGAGGCGGTGGACGAGTACTCCGTGCCGGAAGGCCGCCTCGCCGACCTCGGCGCAACTGCTGCCGAAAACCGCGAGCACGCCACCGTTCTCGGCGACCACCTCCACCGACCGCCGCGCGGCCCTGGCCTCGCGCACCAGGACGGCGGCGAGCCGGGCGGCGTGCGGAGTGCGGACGGCGACGCGGGGGCGGAGCCGGGTCCGCGAGAAGTCGGCGGCCTCCTGGTCCGCCAGGAGACGGCCCTCGTGGAGCGCGACGACGCGATCGGCGATCCTTGCGGCCTCCTTGGGGTCACGCATCGTGCACAGGACCGTTCCACCGTCGGCGGCGTGCGTCCGCAGCAGCGCGAACAGCCAGCTCCTGTCGCGGGGGGACAGCCCGCGGAAGGGGTCGTCGAGGATGAGCGTCTGCGGGTCCCCCAGCAGAGCGGACGCAAGCCCGAGCCGGCGGTCCATGCCGAGCGACAGCCTCCCCATCTGCTCCTGCGCGAGGCCGCCGAGGCCCACGACGTCAAGCAGTTCGTCGGCGCGGGAGGCCGGCACGCCGACGGCCGCGCTCAGCATCCGCAGTTGGCTGCGGGCCGTCCTGGCGGGGTGCCCCGGCACGTCACCGAGCAGTACGCCCACCTCGCACGCGGGGTTGGCGATGCGATGCAGCGGGTTGCCGCGAAAGTACGTGACCCCCCGACCGGTCTCGAGACCGAGGATGAGCTTCAGGGCTGTCGTCTTCCCGGCGCCGGGCGCGCCGAGCAGCACCGTGACGAGGCCCGGCCGGGCCTCGAAGGTGAGATCGTCGACGGCGGGCCGACACTCCCCGCGGCGGGTACTGGTCAGTCCGACGGCCTGGAGCATCGCTTCTCTCGCCTCTCTCGCGGAAGGTGAGACCGCTCAGCGGCAGCACGGGTACCGCAGCAAGATAACGCGACATTTCAGACTTCTTACGCATGGGCAGCCGCCCAGGGTGTCAGAACACGACTGATGCACCGGCCTCCGCGCGACTCAGACTTCGGGCCGCAGCATCGGCGGGTTCAGCAGCGTGGCGCCACCGGCCCGGAAGAGCTGCGCGGGGCGGCCGCCCTGCCGGGTGGTCGTACCCCCTGCCGGAACCAGGAAGCCCGGCGTGCCGGTCACCTTGCGGTGGAAGTTACGAGGGTCCAGGGCAACGCCCCACACCGCCTCATACACCCGCCGCAACTCCCCCACGGTGAACTCCGGCGGGCAGAAGGCAGTGGCCAGCGAGGAGTACTCGATCTTGGAACGGGCGCGCTCCACACCGTCCGCCAGGATCAGCGCGTGATCGAAGGCGAGTGGCGCCGACCGTTCCTCCTCATGCGCGAACCCGCTGTCACGGTCGAGGAGCTCCTCGACCGGTGCCCAGCGCGCACTGTTCGCGTCGCCGCCCGCGCGGGGCGCAGGCAGGTCCGGAGCGAGCACGAGATGCGCGACGCTCACCACACGCATACGGGGATCGCGCTCGGGGTCGCCGTAGGTGGCGAGCTGTTCCAGGTGGGCGCCGTTTGCCGCGCCCGGGGAGGCCGGGTCGTGCGCGCACAGCCCCGTCTCCTCCGACAGTTCGCGCGCCGCTGCCGCCGCCAGGTCCTCGTCGCCCCTGACGAAGCCGCCGGGCAACGCCCACCTGCCCTGGAAGGGCGGCTCACCGCGGCGCACGACCAGAGCGCAGAGCGCGTGCCGACGCACGGTGAGCACGACCAGATCGACAGTGACGGCGAAGGGCGGAAAGGCCGACGGGTCGTAGGGCGACATGCCGCGATCATAGTCGTCTGCCTGACGATAAAGACACCCTTTCCCACCTGCACGGCTGGATTACTCACCCGGTTGCGGCTGCCCGACGCCGTCGGCTCACGCCCCCAACCTGCGCCGCTCCGCAGCTGCTCGTCCAGAGCCGACCGGCTGACCCCCATCGGGAACGGCTCGCCCGCCGCGGCCTCCATGACCGGCACGCCGCTCCGGTCGCGGCCTCCCCACCGGCACGCCGTCACCGCCCGCTTCTGGTGCCGCGCTGTGCGGCACGCCGCACGGCACGCCCGCGGGCCCGGGCGGCGGTTGTGCCGTTGCCTGGTCGGCCGGGAGTGGGACGGCCTCTCCTGGCCCGGGACCCCGACCCCTCCGGCTTGGCGGTGGACGCCCTGAGGAGCTTGGGGCGACGCCGGCGGGCCCGTGTGCGGGCGTCCTCGGACGTTGCGGGCGGCACCTGCGGCGGGGCGTCGCGTGCCTGTCGCAGGCAATGGCGCACGGCCTCCGGATCCAGCCCCTCGTTGCACGCCTGATGCAGCAGGCGTGCGAACACGTACTCGGGATCGGCCTGCAGGGCCAGCCCCAGAGCGACCCGAGCGCCGGGCTCGTCCCCCAGGGACCACGACACCCAGCCGGCGAGGGTGAGGGGCGCTGCGGCGTGCTCCGTGTACGGGGGCACGCATCGCCGCGAAAGGACCCGCCAGACGCGGAGCGCCGGAGCGGCTTCCGCCCCCTCCATCCACTGCGCCGCCCGGTCCCTGGTCTCCCGGTCCTGGAGGCCGAGGATCACCGCCGCGGCCTCGTCCGCCGAGACGAGCCGGTCGTCCGCCGCGTCGGCGCCAGAATCGTCGTCGCCACGAGGAGTGTCCGCCATCCGCTCCAGCAGACGGCGGGCGAGTGTCACGGTCTCTTCGGCGACCTCCTGCCGGCCCCGGACGTCGAGGATCCTCGAGGTGATCGCCGCACCTGCCGCATCGAACGCGTGGACCTGGTCCTGTGCTTCCGGGGCAGCCGGCGCGGCGTACCGCTGCTCCATGTCGCGCAGGCTGCCTCGCACCCTGATTCCCGCGTACGCGGCCGCGGCGGCCATCACCGACGTGCCCGGCAGGGCGAGGGGCGTGCCGTCGGGCGGACAGCAGCGGGCGTCGGGACAGCAGTAGCTCCAGAGTCGGCCGTCCGAGATGCACAGCGCCTCGTACACCGGCACGTCGAGGCTGCCGCAGGCGGTGCGCAGTCGCTGGGCCAGCGGGCGCAGCCGTTCCATCACCTGCTGCCCGCTCTCCCCCTCCGCCGGTTCCCGGCAGAGGAAGGCCACGACGCCGTCGGGGCCCGCCCCGCGGCGCCGACAGCCCTGGATCAGACAATCGGCGAGCTGCGCGGCGACGGGGCCCCATTCCCCCGGCGAGGGTGGGATGCCGAGCCGCAGTCGTCCGCCGAAGCGTCCGCTGCTGCCGTGCAGGGCGACGAGGACGATGGAATCGGTCGGGTGGAACCCCATCATGTATGGAAGGGCGTCGGCCAGTTCGGCCGGGCCGCGGAGGGTGATCTGCTGGTCGGTGCCGGTGAGGTCGTGGTGCTTGTTCATGCGACGACGGTCCCGCGAAGATCCGGACCGCGCGACCCCTGTGGACAACTTTGTCCACAGGCTCGTCGGCTCGCTCGCGGTTTGTCGGTGCCACCGGGTTGCATGGAGGCAGGACCGGCACAGACCGCGCGGAGCTCAGCACTTCCGCGGCGGATCGTGCCCCGCGGCTCGTCGGTTCCCCGGCCGAGCCCGAGCGGGGGACAACGAGAGACGACGGGAGACAGGGGAGACGACGGGGAGACAGGGGAGACAGCGACCAACGTGCCCCGGCACGCTCTCGAAGCGGCGAGCAGGGGCACGGCGGCGCCGACTTGCCCAGCCGGCTCCCTCCGTCCAGGAGGTGCGCGCCCGCCCGAGGTTGGTGTCATGGAGCGGGCCGGCCGGGCGGTGTCGTCGACGGTTCGGTCCACACCGGCGCCTCGTCCGTGAGGACCATCCCGGCCACGGGCTGTTTCCGCCGGTCCCTACCCGCCGGCGGGCGGGGCGCCGGTCGGCCCCGCCCGGTCCGGATCAGTCCGGCGGCTTGTTCTCGGGGCCAGGTACCGGGCCCAAGCTGATCAGGACGTCGCTGTGCGGGGAACGGGCCTTGGCCGGCAGGGGGGCGGCCGCTCCCGGAGTGCCCGTGGGGTCCGGGTACAGCAGCGCGTGGCGTCGGCGGGCCTCGGCCGCGGCGTCGGAGCGCGGCACCAGGGTGTGTTCGGCCGTGCCGTCCTCGCGCAGGGTGGTGACCAGGCACAGGTCGTCGAGGCGGCGCGCGGTCCGCAGGTGCCGGGCCGCACCCCGCGCTCCGGTCCGCACCGTGAGGCATGCCTCGCTCGCGGTGTCGAACTCGGTGCCCCCGAGGCCCTCGGCCCGCAGCAGTCCTGCCACCGCCCGGCGTTCCCGGCCGGACCGGAAGCACCACACCTCGCTGTCCTTGTGCACGACGACCGCGGCCGCCTCCGGGCCTGTCCCCACCGCGGTCCCGCCCTTCGGGCCCTCGCTCCAGGGAAAGGGCCGGCACAGCAGCCGCACCCCTCCGCGCTCCGCCCACTCGACGGCGCCCTCGTGGACGACCTTCGCGCCGTGACGGGACATCCGGCGCACGCCCTCGTAGCTGATGCGGGAAAGGGTGCGGGCTTCCGGCACCAGGTAGGGGTCGGCAGTGCACACCCCGGGCACGTCTGAGAAGAGTTCACACGTCTCCGCGCCCAGCGTGGCGGCCGACGCCGCCGCCGAGAGGTCCGAGCTGTTGCGGCCCAGCATGACGATCCGCCCGGCCGGGTCGACCGCCTGGCCGCCCGGAACCACGGCGATCGGGAAGTCGGTGAGAGCCTTGGACAGCGCCTGCGGACTGACGGAGGCCAGTCTCGCCCGGTCGGCGGGCCCCTCGGCGAGGAGTCCGGTGCCCGCCGCCGGGAGAGGGCACGCGGGCACCCCCGCGGCGTCGAGTGCGGCCGCGAGCAGGGCGACGCTCACGGTCTCGCCGGTGGTCAGGAGCATTGCGGCGGCGTCAGCGGGCGGGTCGGCGGACAGGGCGCCCAGGGTCTGCTGGAGCCTGCCCGTGGTGCCGGACATCGCGCTCACCACCACGACCAGCGGGCGCTGCTCCTCGGTGCCGCGGCGCAGCACGTACCGGGCCACCCGGTGGTAACCGTCGAGGTCGGCGAAGGCGGAGCCACCGAACTTCAGCACCGCCGGACGGCTGTGGGACGTGCGGCGAACCGTCATCCGAGCCATCCGTTCTTCGTGGCGAGCTCCACGATCTGCAACGCGTTCAGCGCGGCCCCCACCCACAGGTTGTCGGCGACCACCCAGAGCGCCACCGCCCTGTCGTCCTCCGGCTCGACGCGTATGCGGCCGACGTGGACCAGGGCCCGGTCCTCGGGCCGGGCGAAGACGGTACGGGGCATGGGGTAGGAGGGGCTTTCCGACCGGCGGTAGACCCGTAGGCCGGGTGCCGCGGCCAGGGCCGCCTCGACGGACGCGGTCGTGACCGGCGCGCGTAGCCGGACGTGCGCGGCCTCGGAGTGGCAGTCGAAGACCGGCACCCGAACCGCGGTGGCGCTCACCCGCAGCTCGGGCAGGCCGAGGATCTTGCGTGGCTCTCGGACGAGTTTGCGCTCCTCGTGCGTAAGCCCGGTGTCGTCCTGCAGCCCTATCTCGGGAACGAGGTTGAAGGGCAGGGGCTGCCCGAAGCGCCCGCCGCGGGCTTCCTGCGCACCGGGATCGTCCAGGATGGCCCTGGAGCCCTCCGCCAGTTCCCGCAAGCCGCGCACGCCACCGCCGGAGGCCGCTTGATAGGTCGCCACCACGACGCTTTCCAGACCCGCCAGTTCGTGCAACGGGTGCAGGGCTCGGACCAGTTGGATGGTCGAGCAGTTGGGATTGGCCACGAGGTTGGAGCCCGGCCGTGCGTCGAGAGCCCCAGGGTTGACCTGCGGCACCACAAGCGGGACGTCCGGTCGCATCCGGAAGGCGGAACTGTTGTCGACGACCAACACCCCGCCTGAGGCCAGCCGCTCCGCTTCCCGGCCGCTGACCTCCGCACCCGCGGAGAAGATGGCGACATCCAGACCTCCGGGGTCCAGATCTTCGAGGGTGATCAGTTCCGCCACGGGCATGGACAGCGCCAGTTCGGTGCCCAGGTCCCGGCCGACGCTGCGCGCCGATCCGACGGGCACCACCTGTTCCACGGGCACGATCCCGCCGTCCAGCAGGGCCAGGCACTCCCGGCCCACCGCTCCGGTGGCGCCCACTACCGCGATGCGTAGCATTCCCACTTCTCCCTTCTGTTGCCCCCGCGCAGGGGCTCAGTGCCTGGTGGTCTCGGGTAACCGGCCCCGGAAGGCGCGCCGGTACGCGTTGGGGGTGGTGTTGAGGAAGCGCACGAACTGGTACCGCAGGGCGGCCGCGTTGGCGAATCCCGTACGCGCCGCTACCACCTCCATCGTCTCGTCGGTGTTCTCCAGCAGCCGCTGAGCGCTCAGCACCCGCTGGGCCAGCAGCCAGCGGTAGGGGGTGGTCCCGGTCTCCATCCGGAAGCGGCGGGCGAAGGTACGCGGCGACATACAAGCCCGCGCCGACAGCTGCTCGACGCTGATCTCCTGGTCCAGGTGCTGCTCGGCCCAGGCCAGCACCTCGCGGATGCCGTCCTCCCCGTAGTGCGCCACCGGCCGTTCGATGTACTGGGCCTGGCCGCCCTCCCGGTGCGGGGGCACCACCATGCGCCGGGCGATGGCGTTGGCCACGTCGCTGCCTTGGAGTTTGCGCACCAGGTGGAGGCAGGCGTCGATCCCCGCGGAGGTGCCGGCCGAGGTGAGGATCGGGTCCTCGTCGACGTAGAGCACGCCCGGCTCGACCTGGGCCTTGGGGTAGCGCTCGGCGAGTGAGTCGGCGTACCGCCAGTGTGTGGTGCAGCGCCGTCCGTCGAGCAGCCCCGCGGCGCCCAGGACGAAGGCGCCGACGCAGACGCTGACCACCCTGGCACCGCGGGCCACCGCCTGGCGCAGGGCTTCCAGAAGGGCGGGCGGGAAGTCCCGGGTGTGGAAGTCGTCTCCCACCGGGATGGCGATGAGATCGGCGGCCTCCAGCCGGTCCAGCCCGTAGGGCGTGCTGATGGTGAATCCGGGCACTGCCCGTACGGACGAGGATTCCGCGGCGACGAGCGCGAAGTCGTACGCGGGCAGCCCCTCCTCCCTGCGGTCGATCCCGAACACTTCGCATACGACACCCAGCTCGAACGGGTGGACGTTTTCGAGCAGGACCGCGGCTACGTTCTTCAGCATGGGACCAATGTGGCAGTAATGCGTGGTGTTCTGACAGTCCCCCCGCTGTTCCATGGCCGGATCAGCCCTCATACTTACGGCATGGGCCTTGAAGCGGTTGGGAGTCACTCACCGGCACTCATCGGCGGAGACGCATCATTGAACGGCTCGTCAATGGAGACGATTCCGCTACGGATGCCCATTACCACGGCTTGGGTGCGATCGGATGCGCCAACCTTCAGGAAAATCGCGGACAAATGGTTCTTCACTGTCTTCTCGGATATGCCGAGCGCCTTTGCCACGCGCCGATTCGAATTGCCCTGGGAGATGAGCACCAGAATCTGGCGTTCGCGGGCCGTCAGCAGGGCAAGTGCTTCCCGGGCCGCGAGCGCTTCCTCGGAGACGGGCGCGCCGGCTGCGGCCTCCCGCCTGGCACCGGTGTCAGCCCGTAACTCTTCGATCAACCGCTCCTGGGCTTCGAGAGCGAGCTGCGCCTCGCCCAGCGCCTTGTGCACCCTGGCAACGACTTCCGCCAAGGCGGCCACGCGCTGCGTGGGCGCCCCACATGAACGACAGCACCGTTGTCCCCTCAACTCCACGACCGATCCCCGCGCAACAGGCGACATCAGATGAAATCCCTCCAGCGATGTGAATTGAACGAACCGCTCTTGTCGTAGGGTCTGGAGCTGTAGGAGTGAGTCGACGCAACGGGTCAGGACGGAAGCTGAGCGTGGATCGCCACCGTCTTGCACCGCGTATATTCACGCAGCGCCACCAGCCCCTTCTCCACTCCTATTCCCGAGCGCCGGTAGCCACTGAACGGCAGTTCGACTCCCCCGGCCGCGCTGTAGTTGTTCACGAACACTTGCCCCGCCCGCAGCCGCTGGGCGAGCCAGTGGGCGCGGGTCACGTCGGACGTCCAGATTCCGGCAGCCAGACCGTACGTGGTGTGCTCCGCGAGTTCGACCGCTTCCTCCAGCGAGTCGAAGCTGGACACGCAGAGAACCGGACCGAATACCTCCTCGTTGAACACGCGGTGTTCTGCGTTCACTTGGTCAAGAATGGTGGGCTCCACAAAGAAGCCCTCGGCGTACGCCTTCCCTTCGGGTACACCACCGCCGACGCGGACCACGGCGTCCCGTCGCCCCTCGGTCAGGTAGCCGAGCACCCTGTCGCGCTGTTTCGCGGAGATGAGCGGACCCATGTCGGGATCGTCGATCCCCGGGCCGAGGCGCAGGGAGCGAAACCTTTCAGCAAGTGCGTCCACCAACTCGTCGTGGACCGATCGGTGCACGAGCAGCCGGCTGCCGGCCGAGCAGTTCTGCCCCGCGTGCTCGGTGATCGACTCCACGATCTGGGGCACCGCCCGCGCGGCGTCGAAGTCGGGAAGCACGAGGTGCGGCGACTTCCCACCGAGCTCCAGGGTGACCGGCACGATGTTCCGCGCCGCCGCGGTCATCACCGCCTCGCCGACCTCCCGCGAACCGGTGAAGGCGAGGCGGTCCACGTCGGGATGCGCGGCGAGCGCGGCGCCCGCTTCCCTTCCGTAGCCCGGCACGACGTTCAGGGCTCCCGTCGGCAGTCCCGCTTCCTCAACGATGTCGGCCAGCCGGAGTGAGGTCAACGGCGCGTCCTCGGCCGGTTTGAGGACACAGCAGTTTCCGGCCGCGAGGGCGGGTGCCACGGTCCTGGCGGCGATCTGCAGGGGGTAGTTCCAGGGGATGATGTGCCCGCACACGCCGTAGGGTTCGCGCAGGGTGAAAGCAAGCCGGCCCGGCTGCTGTTGTATCGTTTCACCGCCGAGCGCCTCGACGGCGTTGGCGTAGAACTCGAAGTATCGGGCGGCGACGTCGGCGTCGACCAGCGACTGACTGAGCGGCTTGCCGGTATCGAGTGTCTCCAGTCTGGCCAGCTCCTCGCGCTCGGCGCGCAGGGCGTCGGCGATGCGATGGCAGACGTGGGAGCGCTCCACCGATGTCGTGAACCGCCAGACCCTCTCGTACGTGTGCCTGGCCGACTCCACGGCCGCCTGGATCTCGGCCGGGCCACAGCGCGCGACCCGTGCGAGAGGGCGGGCGTTCGACGGGTCGAGGACGTTGATCCACCGCGTGGTGGGAACCTTCTTCCCCGCGATGACAGCCGCGTACTCCGGTATTACTGCTTCACTCACGGATGCATCCAGTTCCTCGGCGCGGTGGAGGGAGAGGGGCCGCACTGCTTCGGTGTCAGTCGGCCATCGAACCGGCGATGATTCTCCGGAGGTCGCGTGAGGTGACATCACGCGGGCAACACACCAGCAGCCGCTGCTGTTTGAGCGCGCCTTCGACGAGTTCGGGAAGATCCTTCGCGGAATAGCCGAAGTCCCGCAGCCCGGTCGGCCCTCCGGTGTCCGCCACGATGCTCAGCAACGTGGCCGGAAGCACGTCCGAACCATTGGCCTCCGTCACGCCGTTGAGATTCGCCCCGAGCAGCGCGGCGGCACGCAGATGACGTTCGGGAGACGTCGGGTAGGTGAACTCGAAGGCCGCCGCCGCGGTGGAGACGACCGCGGCTCCGTGCGGCACCATGGCATGGTCGACTTCGTATCCGTCCGGTCGGTAGTCGCGAACCAGCCCGGCGACGGGATAGGCGCAGGCGTGCGGAATGTGGGTTCCGGCGTTGCCGAATCCCATCCCCGCGAAGCTCGCCGCCCGGCTCATCCCCGTACGGGCTTCCAGATCGCCGGGGTTGAGCACGGCCCGCCTGAGGTAGCGGCCCACCAGTTCCAGCGCCTGCTCCGCCCACACGTCGCTGATCGGGTTGGCACCGATGTACAGCGGCCGGTCCCCGGGCGTGGGGTACGGAGGGCGCCGGTCGTAGGCGCGTGCCGTGTACGACTCGCAGGCGTGCGTCAGGACGTCGTAGCCCGAAGAGGCGGTGACCGCCGGGGGCAGTGTCAGGGTGTTCGCCGGGTCGACCAGCGCCAGGGAGGGCAGCAGCCGCAGGTCACTGATCCCCGTCTTCACGTTCAGGCCCGTGACACCCAGGGCGACCATGGCGGTGCACTCGCTTCCGCTGCCGGCCGTGGTGGGGACCGCCACCAGCGGCTTGAGCGGGCCCGGAATCGGGGCTCCGGCGCCGATGGGCACGTTCAGGTAGTCGCGTACCGGGCGGCCGGGGTGGCTGAGCAGCAGGTTCAGCATCTTGGCGGTGTCGATCGAACTGCCGCCGCCGAGACCGACGTAGCCGTCGACGTGGAGGGACTCCAGTTCACGAGCCGCCTCGGCACAGCTCTCGTCGGTGGGTTCCACCCGGGCCCGGTCGAACAACGCGACGGAGATCCCCTCCTGCTCGATCCACTTGGCGACACGGGCGGGCAGACCGAGACCGGCCAGGACGGGGTCGGTCACCAACAGCACCGACGTGATACCGGCCTTGCGTAGTTCGTGGCCGATCTCCCTGGTGGCGCCGACACCGAATTTGAGCGGTGGAGCCTGCCAACTGATTATTCGCTCCCGCTCCGGCGCGTTTCCGTCCCACCCGCACGGCTCCACAGGTCCGCCCCCGCCTTCATTCACTGAAATGGGAAATCCGACCGAGAAAAGTATGGCGATCTGACGACGCATGGTCAGGCGACTCGGCAACTCGGCGAAAGAATGTCGCCGTGCAGGCGTAATTCGACTGAGTGAGGGCCACACTAGCCATTCGGCTTCGGCCACGCCATAGGACTTTGGCCCTATGGCACGACCGGATGAGAGCCACGCTAGTCAGGTGGTTTCGGTCCCGCCATAGGACCGGGACGCAATGGCTGGATTGGCCGGGTATTACCGCATGGCGGGCGAGGCGGGTCCCGCAGTTGCCGCAGGTGATGGGAGGTTTGCGTCGTCCGGGGGATGCGCGGTGTATCAGCGTCGTGAACGAATTTCGCCAGGGACGGGGTGCTCGTTGCAGTGTGCGCCTTTCGTCCCGAGCTGTCGGGCGATCTTCGGCCGGTCAGGACGATGAGGCTCAGTGGGCACCGCCCCCGCGCCCGCCACCACCGTGATCCGCTCGCTCGCCGATGGTGCGCCCGACCTGCCCGGGAAGTCGCGCGAGAGCGATCTCGACCAGGTCGTGCTCGACGGCGCGTTCGCTCGCAAAGTGGTCGGCCCGGGTCGATGAGAGCCGGGGCCGACCACTCCGCCGCCCACCACCCCTGCCCGTGGCACGGGCACCGGTCGAACGTGGCGTCGCAGGGCGGAAGTCGTGGCGCAGCCTCCCGCAGGACCCGCGCGGCCCGGACCCGAGGCCGTCCATCGCCGGCGCCCTCGCTCCGGCGCGCAGACACTGAAGGAGCCCCGCCACCGGCTGCACGCCCTGGTCCCGCTACTCCCGCGCCGACCGGACACGCACCGGCGGCAGTGGCAGTAATTCGATGTTGCTCGTCAGTGCAGCCACTGTCGCCGTCGCCGCTCCTTCCGCAAAGTGAGGTGCATGGCACAGAACAACGCGACGAGTGCGTCGGACGGGGCCGAGAAGCGGCACGTGGGGGTGCGGCAGGTCTGGCGCGAGTCACCGACGGCGGTGAAGGCCCTGCTGGCCGGCACCGTGATCAATCGGCTTGGCGGCTTCGTTCAGGTCTTCATGGTGCTGTACCTGACCCAGCGCGGCTTCTCCGCTGCCCAGGCAGGCGCGGCGCTCGGTGTGTACGGCGCGGGAGCCGTGCTCGGCACGCTGGTCGGGGGCTGGATGTCCGACAAGGTCGGACCGCGACTGACGATCGTGTCCACATTGCTGGGCTCGGCCGTGCTGCTCCCCTGTGTTCTCTACCTGGACAGTTACGTGTCCATCCTCGCGGTCATCGCCGTCAGCGGTGCGGCGAGCCTGGCCTACCAACCTGCCTCCACCAGCATGATCAGTGCCCTCACGCCGGTCGAACGCCATGTCATGGTCTTCGCCATGGGCCGCTTGGCGATCAACCTCGGCACGACGGCCGCGCCCCTGCTGGGTGCGGCGCTCGTCAAGATCTCCTGGGACTTCCTGTTCTGGGGCGAGGCGCTGGCTGTGGTGATCTTCTCCACGGTCGCCGCAGTCACCCTGCCGCACCGCGCGGAATCGGACACCACGGGGCCGGCGGACGACGACGCGGGGGACGGAAGCAAGAACGCGCCCAGGGCCTCGTATCTGGCGGTACTGACCGACCGCCGGTATCTGCTGTTCCTGCTGGCGATGTTCATCAGTTCCGTGATCTACATCCAGCACATCTCGACTCTGCCCCTGACGGTGAAGCACCTCGGTATGGGAATCGAGGTCTATGCGGCGCTGATCGCACTCAACGGCCTTCTCGTCATCACCTGTGAACTCCTCGTCGCCAAGGTGGTGCAGCGCTGGCCGATCCGGATAGCAGTGATCGTGGGTGTGCTGCTGACCGGTATCGGCATGAGCCTGTACGCCCTGCCTTGGGGGTTGGCCGCACTGGTGATCGCCACCCTCGTCTGGTCGCTCGGCGAGATCATCGGCTATCCGTCACTGTTCTTCGCCTACCCCGCGCAGGCGGGCCCGCCCCGGCTGCGGGGACGCTATCTGGGGGCCTCGAACGCGCTGTACGGACTCGGCAGCTCGATAGGCCCGTTCGTCGGAGTGATGCTCTGGAATCGCTTCGAGGAAGGGTTGTGGCTCGGTTGCGGGGTGGTGGGCCTGCTGGCCGGAGCCGCCGCATGGAGCGGAGTGCGTCCGGCCGCCACGGCGGAGAAGAACGAGGACGGGGCAGGCGGGATCGGCGATTCCGGAACAGCCGGTGCAGAGGTCCGCACGGGAATCTAGGGTCGGCGCCCCATCCGCACCACCGGAGATCGTGCAAGCAGCGGAAATTCGCAGAAGGGGAAGCAACAGATGCAACGCCATGTAGTCCTGGTCGATCCCTATTCCGAGGCTGTCGAGTACGCACACGCCTTTCGGGAGCGGGGGGTCGCACCGGTGGCAGTGCTGAGCACACCGGCACCACTGAAGTCCTACCTCCACGGCTGGAAACCGGATGCTTTCAGCGCAACGCATTTCCACGACGGCGACTTCGCGAAGCTGACCCGCATTGTGCGCGACTATGACCCGGTCGCCGTCATCCCCGGCAATGAGTCCGCGGTCAGGCTCGTGGACGCGCTGATCGAGGAGCTGGCACCCGGGACGGGGAATGTGCCCGAGTTCTCCGCGGCACGCCGGGACAAGTGGCCCATGGCCCAGGCCGTGGCGAGCGCGGGCATTCCGCACCTTCGCACGTTCGCTGCCGCGACCGAGGAAGAGGCGGCCGACTGGCTGCGGGAGACCGGCCTGGAGGGACAGGCGCTGGTGCTCAAGCCCCGGTGCAGCGGAGGGACGGACGGTGTGCACAAGGTGGAGGCCGGCGAGGACTGGCGGCCTCCGTTCAGGCAGTTGCTGGGGTCCGTCAACATGTTCGACACATCCAACGACAGCATTCTGATCCAGGAGTTCGCCTCAGGAACCGAGTTCGTCGTGGACACCTACTCCGTCAACGGGGAACTCGGCCTGGTGGCCGTAGTCCAGTACAGCAAGTCAACCAGGGGAAACCGTATCGGAGTCTATGATGCGGAGGACTATCTCCTCCCCGAGGATCCCCTGGTCGGCGTTCTGGGGTCCTATACGCGCCAGATCGCCCAGGCGGTCGGCATCCGGACAGGATGCACGCACACCGAGATCATGCTGACGGACCACGGTCCCCGGCTGATCGAAATCGCGGCACGCCTCGACGGAGGCTGTGGGCAGCAAGCCGCGCGGCTCGCGACCGGAGACTGTCAGATCGACCGCGCCGTGCGGCATCATCTGGACTCGTCCTTCACCCCTGGATACGAGATCGTGCAGCCCACCCGGGTGGTGTGGCTGTCCGCCGCCAACAGCGGCACCATGCGCAACGCGGAGGTGCTGGACGCCGTGCGCGAGCTGGCTTCCTTCCAGAAGCTGGGCTGCCGCTACCCCAACGGCTCCCGGGTGCCCAAGACCGAGGACCTCTTCACCACTCTCGGCTGGGTGCTGCTCTCCGCCACTGACCAGGACATCGTCGACCAGGACACCAAACGGGTGCGGGAGATCGAGGCCAAGGTGGTCATCGATTCGCCCGGTCCGTAGCGGCGACCCGGCGGCCGTGACACCGAGGTGAGAACCGCCCGCGGTTGGTGATCGGTCCGCGGGAGCTCGGCGGTGATCCGCGAGCCGGGTTCTCTCAGCCCGGCGAGGTGGCGGGCGGCCCGGCGATCGTCGGAGTGCCGGCCCGGCAGCCTCCCGGGGAAGCTGCCGCAGGGCGGTGCGGGGACTGGCACGGTGGCTGACGCTCCGTTCCGGTCCCCGTCGGCTGTCCGGCCAGGTACCTGGACACGGGGTTCGCCTCCCGGGGCCGGCTGCTCGCGGGCCTGGGGGCAGCGTCACAGGACATGGGTGAGGAGTGCGCCGTCGCCGCGGCGAACAGTCGCCAGGTGGCCAGGTGGCGGAGGGCCCAGGTGCGGAGGTGGCGCAGGATGAGGCCGGTCGCCGTGGTGCTCTGCTCGGCCGGGCCCGGGTGCGGCCGCGTCCGACGCCCCGGTCGGGTCGGCGCGCCCCGGGAGCGCGCGGCCCTCGGCCGGCGGTCGTCCCGGTCGGCGCGCCCGTCACTTCGTGAGAAGCGGGGTGGCCTTCTTCGGGAGGAGCGGGGTTGCCTCCTTCGGGAGAAGCCGGGGTGGCCGCCTCGCACGTCGCGCAGATGCCCAAGACGGTGGAGCCGCCCACCGGCCACCTGACCGGCCGTCCGGGCGGCGACCGCCCTCCGACGCCCGCTGACCGGCACCGTCGGGGACACGGAGGCCGAGGCTGCCGGTGTCGACCACGTCGGAGGCGTGGTTCGTCGGGATGGGCGTACGTCAGGACGGCAGCCGCCGGATGCCGCCGCGGCCGTCGAACCTCCGGGCCTACCCCGGCGTGGGCGCGGTGAGGGCGGCTCTCCCGGCCGTCACGCGTCCTCCCCCGGCCTGGCGTCGGTGAGGCCGACGACGGCCTGCTCAAAGACCTCACGCGCCCGCTGGAGAACCTGCTCGCGCCAGCGCGCGTCGTCCGCGGGGCAGAAGGCGTCGCGGATCAGCCGCTTGAGGTCGGAGCGGACGGCGTCGTTCGGCGGATGGTGCCGGTGCAGCCAGGCGTCGGCGCACAGCGCGAGCAGCACCTCGGGGCCGGGCTGGGTGCCGAACTCCAGGGTGATCGCGGTCAGTCGGCTGCCGGCGCCGAGGCCGTCGGCCACCGCGGTCGCGGTGTTGCCCACGATCGGTGTGGAGGAGGAAGTGCCGCGCTCCGAGACGGTGAGCGCGTCGCCATACCACCGGCGGGCCCGCTGGTGGGCGTCGGCGTCACGGCCGCCGCGGAAGATGGGTTCGCCGACGCCGCGTGCGCCGAGCCCGGTGTGCAGGTCGATGTAGCCGACGTGGGCGGCGCCGGCGACCTGCTCGGCCACCACCGTCTCGAACACCCGCCGGGACCAGGTCGGCGCGTCTCCTCCGTAGAACAGGCCGTCGGGGTGCCGGTACTGGCCCCGGGTCACGGCCTCCTGGAGACGCTGGGGGCCGAGCCGGACGCGCAGCGCCGTGAGGTTCGCGACCAGCTCCCGGGGGGCGAACTCGTCGGCGTCCGCCGGCACCAGCGTGCGGTGCACGGCGTCGTAGGCGCCGTTGTGCGGCGGGGCGTCGTGGTCGACGAAGTTTCGGTTGAGGTCGACGTTGTCCTCGTTGACACGCCGCAGGTAGGCGAAGCCGTACGGGTTGAGGGCGTGGACGAGCAGCACGCCGGTCGTGGTCCCGGCGGCGGCCTTCGCGACGCCTTCCCGCAGCAGGATCCCGGTCTGGCAGGCCGAACCGCAGAAGCCCTCGATGCCGTGTGTCCCGGACACCGTCACCAGGAGCTTCAGCGGGTCCGGCGGTCCCAGGTAGGCGGTGTCGACGCAGAGTTCGCCGCCGTCGGGCCCGCTGTGTCCGGGCAGGGCGAAGGTCCTCACACGTGCCCCCGCCTCCTCGGCGGCGGTCAGGAAGTCCGCGCGTGCCCGGGAGTAGTCGAGGGGAAATGCGTCTGCCATGCTGCCTCGCGTCCCTGGAGTGCCTGGAGTCCTCGGAGTTGTGATGCGGGCGACGGGTCCGGAGCCTCGCAGGAGCGCCGGACCCGGCTGGTCGGCTGTGCTCAGCTCTGCCGGGAGGGCAACGGCACCCCCAGGGCCGTGAGGATCGAGTGGGCCCCCGTCCACGTGGGCACGTGCAGCAGGCACAGCACCCGGTCGCCCGGCTCCGCATGCTCGGCGAAGTACCGGTTGGCCTCGGGCACATGGCTCAGCGGCCTCTCCCGATAGAGGTCGATCGGACGGCCGATGCCCGGGACGACTCCGCGAGCCGGGTCGAAGGCCGCTCCCGGTGCGAGTGCCTCGGCCACCTCGGCCGCCAGGACCGCCCCGCTGTCGTCCTTGCCCGCGAGGTCCGGGTACATGCTGATGTCCGGATGCCCGCTGAACGCCGACATCGCGCAGTGCACCACGGGGTTGTACGTCTTGAGCGCGATCACCTCGGGGAACGGGCGGCCGTCGGCGAGGAGCCGGGCGAAGTGCTGCGCCCAGCTCTCCTTGAAAATCGCGCCGTTGCGGTACGCGTCACCGACGAATTGGATCATGATGTGCAGACAGGACCGCCCCGACGGGATCTCCGCCCACCGGGAGGTGAGCAGCGCGACGACTCGGTCGAGGTCCCGGTCGACCCCGATGACGACGTGGTCGGCCTCCGTCAGCATGTCGCGGCGGAGCGTGAACAGCTGCCGGGTGTGCAGTCCCGGCATGGCGAGGACCAGACCGTCCACGATCCACTTCTCGGTCTCGGTCGGCAGCTCCCGGCCGGGCGGCAGAGTCAGTACCTCGACTCCTTGCCGCCCGTCGGGACGCGTGGATCGGTCGTCGTCGGCCACCGCTGCCCCGCTCAGACCTCGGCCGCGGTGGGCAGTGGAATCTGGGTGTCGCTCTTGCCCAGCACGGTGAGCCGGTGCAGTTCCACGAAGTAGAGCTTCCACAGCCAGTAGATGTGGTCGAGGTGCTCGGCGACCTTCTGTTCGTCGGCCTCCGACTTGACCAGCGTGGACAGCACCCGCCACACGAAGTCGTCGTGGTCGTCGTCGAGGTCGGTGTTGACGTGGGCGCGGGCGCCCTTGACGTTGTCCTCGCCCAGGACGTTGCCCAGGTTGTCCAACCAGTCCGGCTGGGTGCGCGTGGTGACGTACTCCACGAAGTACACGCTGGTGATCAGCGCCAGCGGGCTGTCCTCGAACTCCATGCCGTACTGCAGGTATCCGGTGAGCAGCTTGGTCGAGAGCAGCGGCTCCGTGGAGTAGATCTGGTCCTTGGTGACTCCGACCTTGGCGAGGTCGGCGGCGAACAGCCGGTCGTGCAGCATCTCGTCGTCGGTGTAGTGCGCCCACGCCTTGGCCTGCACCGGGTCCACCTTGGTGAAGTACTTGATGGCCAGCGCGTCGACGGTCCGCTTGCGGCGCAGCCGCAGGATCGTCTCGATGTTGTGGCGCTTGTAGTAGTCGAGGTTCAGCTCGGAGGAGTCCTTCTGGTGCTGGGCGTACGGGACCGTCTCGTAGAAGTCCTTGATGAAGGTGTCGAGGATCGCGTCGACCTTCTTGCGCAGTTCGGCGTTGTTCGTCATTGCCTGCTTCACTCCTTGGGGTCAGTGGCAGCCGCAGCTCGCGCTGGAGACGCGCTGCATCCGGCCGCGGCGTACCGCCTTGCGGGCGCCGAGGACGGCGGTTCCGTCCGATGTCACCAGCGAGCTGCGGGGGCAGAGGAAGGCCAGGGCGAAGCGCGTGGCCGGCGTGATTCCCAGGCCGAGGTTCACGACGCCGCTGGTCGCGCCGTGCACCTCGTTCGGGCCGCAGTTCGCCGAAATGATCTCCGTGGTGGTGTTGATCCCGAAGCCGAGTTCCCAGATGACGCGGTAGCGCGGATCGTCGGTGAGGAGCTTCTCCAGCTCCACGGCGGCCGGCGCCGCCCCCGGTGTCTGCGGGGTGACGCCGTCGATGCTTCCGGCGGCGACGTGCAGCGTCACGGCGTTGGAGACCAGCGGCGAGAGCGCCTCGAACAGCCGTTGCTGGTCGGCGCCGTCGGCCGGATCCTCGTGGCGGTGGACGATCGGCCACCCGCGCAGGGTCAGGTCTCCGTCGAGGCCGAGCAGCCGGGCCTCCGGTTCGAAGGTGGTGATGTCCGCGGCGGTGACGCTCAGCTTGCCCGAAGGGAAGATCTGCTGGTCACCCGCTTCGAGGACGCCCGCCTGCTGGTTCCAGACGCACTCGCCGACCGTGTGGTCGAACTCGGCCTCGGTGCCGGAGACGTCGTCGACGATCGTCAGCCGCTCGCTGTCGCCCACCAGGTCGAAGAACTCCTCGGCCACGCGGACTTGTCGAGCGACGTCGGTACGGGCAGCGGTACCCAGGAAGTAGCGGACGTGCTCATCGGTCAGCGGCGTGGACCCGGCCGGCAGTACGGCCAGCTTGCGCACGCCCAGCTCCTGCGGGGTGGGCGAATCGAGGAACCGCCCGGGGCAGACCGCGAGCACGTGCGCGTCCGGGGGAACGCTCCGCGCGATCAGCTCGCCCAGCCGCATGCCGGGAGGAAGTGTCAGGTGGAGTACGCGGGAATACCCGTCCCCGGGAAGCAGGGAAATCGGCTCGCCGTGCTGTTCGCTCGCGATGAGACAGAATGTATCGACCGGCTCACCGAACTGATCGAAGTCCGTTGTCCTGAAATCCATCGGTGGCACGGGTGAACTCCCTAGAAAAGCGATGGGAACCCCGCGGCGGGGCATTGCGCATGCCCCGCCACGGGTCGGTACTCAGCCCAGCAGCGTGCCCAGGTAGTTGCGGTTCTTCTGCACCTTGATCTTCTTCATAGGGAGTCACCTCCTGTTTGACGGATTTCCTTGCGTACACCCCGCGGTCGGACGGTCGTGATCCGCTATGCGGCGGGCACGACCCTCTCCACCGTGGGGTGGTCCGGGTGGCCGATCACCGCGACTCCATTGCTGGTCAGCACGCGGGTGTCGGGCGAAATGATGTCCAGGTGGTACTGGGTGTACGGAGTCAGTCCGAGGCCGAAGTGCAGGCAGCCTTCCGTGCCGCCGTACACCTCGTTCATGGCGTGGTTTCCGGGCAGGATGTCGTGCGAGGTGTTGAGAGCGTGGCCGATCTCCCACACGATCCGGTAGCGGGAGTCCACGGCGAACATCTGCTCCAGCATCGCCACGGCCGGCGCCGCCCCTGCGTCCAGCGCCTCCAGGCGCCTGATCCTGCCGTCCTCGACGGTGGCCTTGATCGCGTTGTCGTGCATCGCCCAGAGCTGGGAGTGGATGCGGGCCTGGTCGGTCCGGGAGAAGGAGGGGGTGCCGTTGTGCAGGATCGGGTATCCGCGCAGCGTGATCTCGCCCTCCAACGGCAGCTTCAGGGCCTCGTCGAACTCCCTGATCTCGACCGGCAGTACGCTGATCTCACCGGACGGGACGATCTGCTGGTCGCCCCAGTCCAGCGGCCCGGCCTGCTGGTTCCACACCAGGCCCTCGCGCAAGTGGTCGAGGGTGGCGCGGGTGCCGTGCACGGGGTCGACGTACACCAGGTGGTCCGCGTCCTCGGCGAGTTCGAAGAAGGTGTCGCAGAATGCCGCCTGGTCCGCTGCCGAGGTCCGTTCCATCACGCCGAGGAAGTGCCGGATCTCCTCGAGGCCGGTGGGCGTCGAGTTGCACGCCATACCCATGATCTTCCGTTGCCCCACCAGATCGGGATCCGGTGATTCGAAGAACCTCCGGGGCGAGATCACCAGCACATGAGCGGGTTCCGGGATCCTCTTTTCGAGGATTTCCTCGAAACGGTCTCCCACATCCAGCGTAATAGTGAGGAACTCTCGATACGACGCCGTTTTGACGACCTCGATCCGGTCGACCAGTTCGGTATTCGTGATCAGACAGAAGGTGCTGCCGGTGGCTTCACCGAACTGGCTGAAGCGGCCCGGGTCAATTGTTATCTGTGCGGACACGATCACTCCCGTCATGGCCTCTGTGCATTCCCTCACTCCGGTCACAACTCTGACCTGCCGCAGGGTCGGTGCGCTATAGGACTATGGTCCCTGCCACCTGTTCCGCCGGTAGCACTTCCGCCTGTCTTCACAGGTGACCGCGGCTGCTGCACTTTCCGTCGGGGCTCATTGCCGTGCGCCGGCCGCAGCGGGGAAATTCGCGGTGTACCGGCCCGCCCCACCCTGGCGGCCCCCACACTGCTGCTGGTCCGCGGGATCGCGGAGTCGGCGGGGTCGCGGGGTCGGCCGGGTCGCACTCGGCGTCGACACGGCCCGGCCAGGGCCGCGTCGACGCGGCCGCGGCCCGTGGACCGCGCACACGTCACCGGTCGGCCGGACACGCCGGAGGCCACGCCCGAGGTGCCGCGACGGACGCGGTCAGCGCCGTGGACTTCTCCGAGCCCGGCGAGACCGCCGCGTGAGCGTCACAAGCGTGCTCCGGCGGGCATCACGTTCGGCCGGAGCAGGCGGACAGGAGGGAGTCCCGAAGCGATCAGCCTGCCGCTGCGAGGACCAGGGGAAGCACCTCGTCGCTGCCTGCCGTGCGGAGGAGGCGGGCACCTACCGCGAGGGTCCAGCCGGAGTCCGTGTAGTCATCCACGAGCAGCACGGGGCCGGGGGTGCCGGCCAAGGCCGCGGCGAGGTCGTCGGGAACGGTGAACGAGGTGGCCAGGGCGCGAAGCCGCTGGGCGGAATTGCTGCGGTGCGCGGCATACTCGTCGGCCTGCGGGGTGTAGGCCAGGCTGCCCAGCAGCGGGAGCCTGCCGACACGGGCCACGCCCTCGGCCAGCGAGGCGACCAACTGGGGGCGGGTGCGGGACGGCATGGCGACGATCCCGACGGGCCGTGCCCCCGCGTCAGGCGCGCCGCTTGCCCAACCGCCCGGCGAACGGGCCCAGTCGGCCACCACCGTCACGACTGCGGCCAGCACGTCGTCCGGAACCGGCCCGTCCGCCGCCTGCGCCGACAGGAGCGGGCGCAGGCGGTTGCCCCAGCCGATGTCCGACAGCCTTCCCAACGCACGCCCGGTGGCCGCCTGCTGGCCTGCGGGAATGCGGCCCTTGAGGTCCACACCCACCGCGGCGAGCCCGGTTGGCCACATCTTGCGGGGCTCGACCTCGACTCCCGGACGCTCGAGCTCACCTGTCGCCGCCGCGAGGGCCCCGGGCGAGACCTCGGGATCGAGCCATGGCCCGGCGCAGGAGTCGCAGCGACCGCACGGGGCCGCCTTCTCGTCGTCAAGCTGCCGCTGCAGGAACTCCATCCGGCACCCCGTGGTCGCCACGTAGTCCCGCATGGCCTGCTGCTCCGCCTGCCGCTGCCGGGCCACCCACGCATACCGCTGTGCGTCGTACGCCCACGGCTGCCCCGTCGCGGTCCAGCCCCCTTTCACCCGCTTGACCGCCCCGTCCACGTCCAGGACCTTCAGCATCGTCTCCAGACGCGAGCGCCGAAGATCGACCAACGGCTCCAGCGCCGGCAGCGACAGCGGACGACCTGCCTGCTCCAGAACCGCCAGCGTGCGCCGCACCTGTTCCTCGGGCGGGAAGCCCACCGAGGCGAAGTAGGCCCAGATCGCCTCGTCCTCCTTGCCGGGGAGCAGCAGCACGTCCGCGTGGTCCACACCGCGCCCCGCACGCCCCACCTGCTGGTAGTAGGCGATCGGGGACGAGGGCGAGCCGAGGTGCACGACGAACCCCAGGTCGGGTTTGTCGAAGCCCATGCCCAGCGCCGAGGTCGCCACCAGGGCCTTGACCCGGTTGGCGAGCAGGTCCTCCTCTGCCTGCAGCCGATCGGCGTTCTCCGTCTTCCCCGTGTAGGAGGCCACCGGATACCCGCGCTGCCGCAGGAAGGCCGCTACCTCCTCCGCCGCCGCCACCGTCAGCGTGTAGATGATCCCTGAACCCGGCAGATCCCCCAGCCGCTCCCCCAGCCACGCCAGCCGATGCGCAGCGTTCGGCAGCTCCAGCACCCCCAAACGTAGGCTCTCGCGGTCCAGCGGCCCTCGCAGAACCAGCGCGTCCCCGCCTCCCGTGCCCAACTGCTCGGCCACATCCGCGGTGACCCGCGCGTTCGCGGTCGCCGTCGTGGCCAGCACCGGCACGCCCGCCGGCAACTCCGCCAGCATGGTCCGCAACCGACGGTAGTCAGGCCGGAAGTCGTGACCCCAGTCGGAGATACAGTGCGCCTCGTCGACCACGAGCAGACCGGTCGTGGCCGCGAGCCTGGGCAGCACCTGATCGCGAAAGTCCACGGAATTGAGGCGCTCCGGACTTACGAGGAGAACGTCGGTCTCACCGCGCTCGACCTCCCCGTAGATCGTGTCCCACTCCTCCGGGTTGGCCGAGTTGATCGTGCGCGCCTGGATACCGGCCCGCGCCGCTGAGTCGACCTGGTTGCGCATCAGTGCCAGCAGTGGCGAGATGATCACCGTCGGGCCGGAACCGCGACGGCGCAGCAGAGCTGTGGCAACGAAGTACACCGCCGACTTGCCCCAGCCGGTCCGCTGCACCACCAGCGCCCGCCGGCGCTCCTCCACCAGGGCCGCCACCGCCTGCCACTGGTCCTCCCGCAGCCGCGCCGAACCGCCCGGGGCACCGACGAGCTCGGCGAGGACGGCATCGGCTTCGGCGCGGAGCTCCAGGTTTTCCATGCCCCCCATGCAACCCGATGGGACCGACAATCAGCGAATCCACCCGGCGTGACGAAGAGCCGACGACGGATGCGCCTGCCACACACGGATCAAGCACGGCCTGGGCGGAGCGTCGGTCACGGCCCTTCTCGAGCTTGTACGGACGCTCCGGGCGGGCGTGGCACGGCAGGTACCGGACGGCCGGGCGCCCGACGACACGGTGGGACGCGGTCGCGACCGTGCTCTCCCTCTGGGCCGGGGGACCCGCGGCTGGGTCTGCGGAGCCCGGGACGCCCCGCAGCGCCCCACGGGCGTGGTCACGATCCGCGGCCGCACACCCGGCCGTGAACGATCAGCTCCCTCGCCGGCCGTGGCGGGAAGGTCTGTCGGCTGCCGCCGCCGGGCTCCGCATGGTGTGTTCTGAAGGCGCTCGAAACGGGGATCTCGCGCACCAGACGGTGCCCAGCGGGTGCGGGCTCCGCACGAGTCGCTTCGTGTCCCCGGATCCGGCCCGGGCGGCAGCCGCCGGGCGGGCCGGTGCTGCCGGTCGACGACGACTACTCGGAGAGCGGCTGGACGCCGGCCGTGGCATCACGGCCGCTGCGCCGGGCCGGCGCGGAGCGGGTGCTCCCGTCGGCCTGAGGGGTGCTTCCGCCGGCCCTTGCCGTCCTGAAGCGAAGAACCCGTCACATCCTGAAGCACAGGGGTCGTACCGGGCGGACGAGGGAAGGGATATCAACGTCATACCCACCGTTTTCCACCGGCGGTGCGGAATTGCTCGTTGCCGCATTCCCATGCGCCAGGAAGAATTGGAGTGCTCCCCCGCACGGCCCGTTCGCGGTCCCCATGGGCCATGCCGTGGCGCACCCTCACCCGACCCTGCCCGCACTGTGGGCGCGTATGCGAAGGGAGGACCGTGACCTTCGGATTCGCTTCGTCCGCAGCCACCTCGATCACCGCATCGGCCAACTCGGCCAACCGCCTTGCCCGGTTGCTCGAGCCCGCCGAATGGGCGGCAGCGGGCATCCCGCTGCTGCGCAACCCCCGCGAGGTGGTCGGCGGGCTGCATGCCCGGCACCGCCCCGCACCCGCGACGGCGGTCGTCGCCGTGCTCGATCACGAGGAACGGCTCGCGGCCAGCGCGTCGTTCTCCCGGCGCGCCGTACCGGCGGACGGCTGGGAGTTCCGCAACGCGCTGCTGGCCCACCTGCGCCGGGTGATCCCGCACGACCTCCGCCGGCGGACGCCCGTGCGCACCGCCGTGCTGCTCTACTGCCGTGAGGGCGACGAGCGGTGGACGGAGGAGGACGGAGCCTGGATGTGGGGCCTGCGGGACGCGTGCACCCTGCACGGGCTGCGCTGCGGTGCGTACATCACGCTGACGCGCGGCGGTTGGCAAGTGCTGGGCGAGGGGCGCGGCGGCCGTCACCCCAACTTGTCGTCGTCGCCCGGTCGTTTGGAGGACGCGGGGACCGACGCCGAGCCGGTGCCCCTGCGTACGGCGGGCGGCACCGTGGACGCGCTCCGGCGCACGGCAGCCCGCTGAACGGCCGACGGCAGCCCGCTGGACCGTCCGCCGGCAGCCTGTCGACCCGTCCACCGGCTGCCCTGACCGGGCAGCCGGAGCACGACGGGACGTACGGCCCGTTCAGGCGGTCCGGTTCAGACGCCTGCGCCGAGCACGGCGTTGATGCGCTGCGGGTCGCCGCAGACGATGAGCAGCGCCGAAGCCTTCTTCAAAGCGGCCGGCAGCGCACGTGCGGCGGTGCTGTCCGTGCCGCCGTTGACGGCGACCACCACCACCGGCCGGGGCGCAGCCCGGTCCACCGATGCGGCGTCGGCGTAGAAGACGTCGTCACGGGCGTCGTGTTGAGCCCAGTAGGCGCTGTCGCCGAACGACTGCTCGTGTGCTGCCCACGGGTGCTGGTCACCCATGGTGAACACCAGCACATCGCCCGGGGCGCGGCCGGAGTCGAGCAGCAGGTCGACCGCTTCGTCGGCGGCGTCCAACGCGCCGTCGGCCGGTACGGGGACCACCTGGATCTGCGGCACGGAACGGTTCTCCGGCCGGGGCGGCTTCGGTTTCCCGGCCGCACCGGACGCGCGCTGCGCGGGCGGGGCGGGCTTGGACGGGCCGGGTCCCGGGTGACCGGGACGCGGCGAGGCCGCGGAACGCGGACCGGGGACGGGACGGGGGGTCGGCGCGGTGCGGCCGGTGGCCGGAGTGACGCGGGGACCCTGGGCGCTCTCGTGAATCTGAGGCTCCTCGGGAATGAGAGGCATGGGTGGTTGTCTATCAAACGCCGGTGCGGATGGCATCGGCGGGTGGGCACAGAACAGTGCGACCGGGCTGACGGCAGGGGCGAGTTCAGAAGTCGAAGCCGAGCTGGCCCCCGCTTTCCAGTTCGGCCGCCTCCGGGGAGATGCGGACCTTCTTGAGGTGCCGCCACCGGGGCAGGGCATCGAGAAAGGCCCAGGAAAGCCGGTGGTACGGCGTGGGCCCCAGTTCCCGGAGGGCGGCCTTGTGCACGGGCGAGGGGTAGCCGGCGTTCTCTGCGAAGCCGAAGGCAGCGAAGTCTTCCGGCAGTTGGGCCATCATCGCGTCCCTGCGCACCTTGGCGATCACCGACGCGGCGGCGACGGCCACGCACGACTGGTCCCCCTTGATCACCGTACGCACCTGCCAGGGCACTCCCAGGTAGTCGTGCTTGCCGTCGAGGATGACGGCATCAGGACGGACCGGCAGAGCTTCGAGAGCCCGTCCGGCAGCCAGCCTGAGGGCCGCCGTCATCCCGAGATCGTCGATCTCCTCGGGCGAGGCATGGCCGAGGGCGTGAGCCGTGACCCACCCCTCCAGCAGACCTGCCAGTTCCTCGCGACGCCTGGGGGTGATCAGCTTGGAGTCGGTCAGGCCGGCGGGCGGCCTGCGCAGGCCGGTGACCGCAGCACACACCGTCACCGGGCCGGCCCACGCCCCACGCCCGACTTCGTCGATACCTGCGACGATCTTGGCGCCGGTGGTGGCCCGGATCGAGCGCTCGACTGCGTGGGTGGGTGGTTCGTAGGGCATGGCGCCAGCAAGGGTACGCCGCCCGGGTGGCCCGATGACAACCGGATACGGGTCACGATCCGCTAGCGGTCGGACAGACAGCTGTCCGGTCGGAGCAGCGGGACCACGACCTGATCGATCACCTTGGCGGTGTTCTGGTCGGGCAATTCACTCCCGCACACCTTCGAGCGGTACATCAGCAGACCGGCGACCACGTCGAGGACCGGCTCACGGACCGCGTCCGACCGGACGTCACCACGGGCCGCACCGGCCTGCACCACCGTACGGAAGCGCTCGACAGCCGGCTCGACGACCTCGGCGGACGGCTCGACGGCCCGGCTCGCCATCGCGCTTCGGAAGCGTTCGGCCGCCGCGGCATCGCATGTGTGAAGCACCCATCGCAGCGCGATCCCCGTGCGGGACGGAGCGGCGGAGCCCGGCGGCCACGCCGCCTGACGTGCCACGCCCATTGAGCCGCCGGGCAGGCCGGCACGAGACGGACGGCCTGTGCCCACCCGCCGCAACGGGCCCGTCTGCGGCTGCCCCGCACGCCGTCCGGTGCCGGACCGTCACCTGGGCAACCGACGCCGCCACCCGCACGCTGCCGGCATCCGGGCCGAAACCACCGCGCGCGTCCGGCTGCCCGGGCCGGTGTCACCCCGCGCACTTCCGGCGTCCCGGCCGACGCCCCCCGCCCGCGCCCGGTCTCAGCTCTCCCGGCCCGCGCCGGGTGTCACGGGCAGCCAGTCGGGAAGCGCCTCGGTCCGCCCCAGCCAGTGGGCCGGTGGCTGTCCGGCCTTGGTCGCGGCGACGACACCGCAGGCGATGGCGCAGGTGGTGTCGACATCACCGCCGACCTGGGCGGTCGTCCAGAACGCCTGCTCGAAGTCCCCGAGCGACCGGGCCGCGGACCACAGTGCGAACGGCACCGTGTCATGGGCGCTGGTACGCCGGCCGCTTCCCAGTACGGCGGCGACGGTTCCGGCGTCGTTGTAGTCGAGCATGTCCCGGGCCCTGCGCAGACCGGCGCCCACCGCGCTGCGGGGCACCAGGGCGATGACGCCGTCCAGCAGCTCCGCCGGTGCGGGCGGGCCCGCGGGGTCCGCGGCCAGCGCGGCCGCCGCGGCCACGGCCATGGCACCGACCACGGCCTCCCGGTGCTGGTGTGTGGGGTACGAGGAGATCTCGGCCTGGTGCGTGGCCTGTTCCGGGTCGTCCGCGTACCAGGCGCCGAGGGGCGCGATCCGCATGGAGGAGCCGTTGCCCCAGGAGCCCTGCCCCTGGAACAGCTCCGCCGACAGCTCCCGCCAGTCACCGCCCTCCCTGACCAGCCTGAGGAGCCGGTTGACCGCGGGGCCGTAGCCACGGTCGAAGTCGTGATGCTCGGCGAAGGACCGGGCGAGGGCGTCCTGGTCCACGCGGTGGTGGTCGGCGAGCACGGCGAGGACCGAGCAGGCCATCTCGGTGTCGTCGGTCCACTGCCAGACGGAGGGCGGCAGCTCGCGCCGTTTCAGCAGCGGGTAGTTGGAGGGAACGAAGAACTGGGAGCCCAGGGCGTCTCCCACGGACAGGCCGCGCAGGCTGTCCAGAGCGCGTGCGAAGCGCCGGTCGGATGCGGAATCAGCGGTCATCTTCCTGCCACTCTAACCGGTGGTGCCATACGGTTCCGGGGTGCGCCAGCGCTCGAAGGGCCGGTCGAGGCGGTAGCGCCCGTCCTCGCAGAGCCGCAGTGTGCGGGTCTCGCCGTTGCCCGGATTGGACAGCGACTCGAACTCCGCCACCGACCAGTGGAACCAGCGCATGCAGAACAGCCTCATGGTCAGCCCGTGGGTGACCAGCAGCACGTTCGGCGGATGGTCGGGGGCCTCGAAGCTCCGGTGAAGGCTCTCCAGGAACGCGCCGACCCGGTCGTACACGTCGGCGCCGGACTCTCCTTGGGCGAAGCGGTAGAAGAAGTGGCCGTACGCGTCGCGGTACGACTTCTGAAGCCGTACGTCGTCCCCGTCCTGCCAGTTCCCCCAGTCCTGCTCCCGCAGCCTCGGCTCCTCGCGGACCCGTACGAGCGCCGGGTCCAGCCGGAACGCCCTGAGCGTCTCATGGGTGCGGCGGTAGGGGCTGACGTAGACGCTCACCCGTTCGCCTCCGAAGAGCTCCCGCAGCCGTGTCCCCGTCTCCGCGGCCTGCGCCAGCCCGGCGGCGGTCAGCCCGAGGGCGTGGTCGGGCTCGCGTTCGTACACCGTGTCGTCGGCATTGCCCACCGACTCTCCGTGCCGGACGAGGACGATACGTCGCGGTCGTGCCATACGACGACCCTAGGTCCATTCCGTCGAGGAGCGGCAATCGAGGTCCGCGGAGTCCCCGCCGGGGACGCTCCAGCCCGGCGGACGCGCCGCCCGCGCCGCGGTTCTCACGGGACTGGGCGAGCACGGACACCCCGGCCTCACCATGGAATACGTCGCGATCACTCCGGCGTGCACAAGACGGCCCGCTACCGGTGCCGGGGCGGTACCGAGGGCTCGTCGCCGACGCGCCGGGGCGATATCGAGCGCTCTCCGCCGACGTGCTCGAGCTTGCCGGTGGGAACGACCGGAGCCCCGGTCAGCGGCGCAGCCCGGAAGGGGCTCTGCGGGCGCTCGCACGCGAGGCGACCGATTCGCCCGCCGGCCAGGGCCCAGGCCGCCGCGCCCACCGCGATCACCACCGCGGTCCTCCTCTCGCAGCACGCGGCCGAGGCGCTGCGCGCCTTCCCCTGCGAGCGGTCCTCCCGCCGCGAGACCATCGTGCGCCGTGCGGTCGAGCGCGGACAGGCCCCTCCCGGGACGGACGCGGACGCCGTGGTCGGAGCCGTCTCGGCGCCGCTTCACGTCAGGCTGTTCGTCACCCGGGAGCCGGCAGGCCACGCGCCGGCGGACGAAGCGGCCGCGACCGCCGTCGCGGGAGCACGGGCCGGCGCCCCCACCGCGCCGGAGGACCGGTCACACCGACCAGGACGGCTCCAGGGCCACGACGTCACCGGCCAGGGCGGCGACGTCCGCCTCGGTCTGCGCGCGCAGCAGCAACCGCTCGACGCGCTCGGCTCGGTACTTCCCGTGCTCCGCCGCCGACAGCCACATGGACATCACCAGGAACTCGTTGCCCGGCGCCTCCCCGAACACACCTCGCACCATGCCCGGCGAGCCCGCCATGGCCGGGTTCCACACCTTCTCCTGCATCAGGCAGAAGTGCTCGACCCTGTCCTCACGGACCCGGCAGTGTGCCACCCTGACCACGTCGGATTCCGTGAATCGCGGCTGGAAACCGGTCTTGACGTCGAACCGGTGGTCGAACAGCTTCGCCTGCATGTCCTTGTACGTGCCCGCCTGCCCGGACGCGAGCCGGTCGTGGGAGCGCGCCATGAACGAGTCGTAGAAGGCCCGGGTCTCCCAGAAGGCGAAGACATGAGCCACGTTCGGTCGTAGCCTGCTCCATCCTCCGCCCTGCCCCCGGAATCCCGGCTCACCCGGCAGCCCCGCCCATTTCCGCTGCCCGCGCTCGAACCCTCGGCGGTCCACGACCGTGCAGCGAATCCACTTGACAAGCACCGCGCCATCGTACGGCCCGGAATGTGGCCCGGGTCGCTCCCGGCGTCACAACGCCCGCCCGCGACACGCAGACCCGTGTGCAGGACGCGCACGGGACGGGCGCCTTCGAGCACAGTCGGCCGATCTGCCAGGTCAGCGGTGGGGTCGGCCCGTTCCGCGACGAGGCGGTACGCCGGCTGCCTGTTCCCCGCATCCCGCACGGAACGGATACGGTCAACGCACGAAGCGTTTCCGGCAGTTACGGGGAAGGATGTGCTGTGAGCAGCCTCAACAAGGGCGTCCGGAGGGCAGAGGTGGCCCTCAAGTGGGATCCCAGCCCCCTCGGCGAGTCGCCCCACGACCTCGACCTGGTGGCCGCGACGTATACGACGGAGGCTCCTTTCGGCGAGCCGGCGTACGTCGTCCACTTCGACAGCCGTTCGCCCGACGGCACGATCATCCTGGCCAGGCAGAGTGGGACGGGGCAGGGTTTCGGGGCGGACGAGGTCATGACCCTCGAGTTCGACCGGCTGGCCCCGGCCTACGGCCGGGTCGTGGTCGGTGTCGTGATTCAGCAGAGCAACGGCCGCACGGTGTTCGGTGATGTCGCGAACGCCTCTGTGCGGTTCCTCGAAGGACACACGGAGATCGGGGGGAACGACTTCGCCGCCGTCCCGGACGCCACGGCCGCGACGGTCGGCGAGTTCGTCCGCGGCGAGACGGGGGGGTGGACGTTCAGCGCCTCGCTCAACGGCTTCGACTCGGACCCGCAGACGTTTCTCACGGTGATGGGCCGCCCCACCGCCTGAACACTCGGTGACCGCGGAGAGACCGGCACCGCAGGGAGAGACCCCTGCGGAGAGAAGACGAAGGGGCGGGGAGAGACCGGCACCGGGGAGAGAAACCAAAGGGCGGGAGAGCCTCATCGGCTCCCCCGCCCTCACCGGTTCACCCCGTGGTGTCGGTCATCAGCTGCAACCGCTGGTCGAGCCGCAGCCCTCGCAGATGTAGCAGGAACCGGCACGCTGCATCTTGGTCCCGCAGGAGAAGCACAGCGGGGCGTCGGCGCTGATGCCCAGCTGCATCTCCACCAGCTCGGCGGAGGTGTGCGCCTGCTTCGGTGCCGGGATCTCCGACTGCGGGGCGGTGACGGCCTGCAGTTCCTGCCGCACCGGAGCCGACTGGGCCAGGCTCTCGACGTCCAGCTCGTCGTCCGCCGGCTCGTAGGAACCTGTCTCCAGGTGCCGCTGGCGCTCCTCGGCGGAGTGGATGCCGAGCGCGGAACGGGTCTCGAAGGGCAGGAAGTCCAGCGCCAGACGGCGGAAGATGTAGTCGACGATCGACTGTGCCATCCGCACGTCGGGGTCGTCCGTCATACCGGCCGGCTCGAAGCGCATGTTGGTGAACTTCGAGACGTACGTCTCCAGCGGAACGCCGTACTGCAGGCCGACCGAGACGGCGATGGAGAAGGCGTCCATCATGCCCGCGAGCGTGGAGCCCTGCTTCGACATCTTCAGGAAGACCTCGCCGAGCCCGTCGTCCGGGTAGGAGTTGGCGGTCATGTAGCCCTCGGCACCGCCGACCGTGAAGGAGGTGGTGATCCCCGGGCGGCCCTTGGGGAGCCGCTTGCGAACCGGGCGGTACTCGACGACCTTCTCGACCGCGGCCCGGATCGTCTCCTCGGCCTTCTCGGTGACCTCGGCCTTCTCCTGCTCCTTCTTCTTCGCGGAGAGGGGCTGGCCGACCTTGCAGTTGTCGCGGTAGATCGCGAGCGCCTTGACGCCCATCTTCCACGCCTTGAAGTAGACCTCTTCGACGTCCTCGACCGTCGCCGTCTCCGGCAGGTTGACCGTCTTGGACAGCGCACCGGAGATCCACGGCTGGATCGCGGCCATCATGCGGACGTGGCCCATCGCGGAGATGGAGCGCTCGCCCATGGCGCAGTCGAAGACCTCGTAGTGCTCGGGCTTCAGGCCGGGCGCGTCGATCACGTTGCCGTGGTCGGCGATGTGGGCGACGATCGCCTCGATCTGCTCCGGCTGGTAGCCGAGACGGCGCAGCGCCTGCGGGACCGTGCCGTTGACGATCTGCATCGAGCCGCCGCCGACCAGCTTCTTGAACTTGACCAGGGCCAGGTCGGGCTCGAGGCCGGTGGTGTCGCAGGACATCGCGAGACCGATGGTGCCGGTCGGGGCGATGACCGACGCCTGGGCGTTGCGGAAACCGTTCTTCTCCCCGAGGCGGATCACGTCCTGCCAGGCTTCGGTGGCGGCGGCCCAGACCGGGCTGTCCAGGTCGTCCGTCCGGACGGCCACGGTGTTGGCGTCGGCATGCTGCTTCATGACGCGCTTGTGGGGCTCGGCGTTGCGGGCGTAGCCGTCGTACGGGCCGACGATGGCGGCGAGCTCGGCGGAGCGCTTGTACGAGGTGCCGGTCATCAGGGAGGTGATGGCGCCGGCGAGCGCGCGTCCGCCGTCGGAGTCGTACGCGTGCCCGGTCGCCATCAGGAGCGCGCCGAGGTTGGCGTAGCCGATGCCGAGCTGGCGGTAGGCGCGGGTGTTCTCGCCGATCTTCCGGGTCGGGAAGTCCGCGAAGCAGATGGAGATGTCCATCGCCGTGATGACCAGCTCGACGACCTTCGAGAAGCGCTCGATGTCGAACGACTGGTTGCCCTTGCCGTCGTCCTTGAGGAACTTCATCAGGTTCAACGAGGCGAGGTTGCACGAGGTGTTGTCCAGGTGCATGTACTCGCTGCACGGGTTCGAGCCGTTGATCCGGCCGGACTCCGGGCAGGTGTGCCAGTGGTTGATGGTGTCGTCGTACTGGATGCCCGGGTCGGCACAGGCCCAGGCCGCCTCGGCCATCTTGCGGAAGAGCGTCTTGGCGTCGACCTCCTCGATGACGTCACCGGTCATCCGGGCACGCAGCCCGAACTTGTCGCCGGCCTCGACCGCCTTCATGAACTCGTCGTTGACGCGCACCGAGTTGTTGGCGTTCTGGTACTGGACGGACGTGATGTCGTCGCCGCCCAGGTCCATGTCGAAGCCCGCGTCCCGCAGCGCGCGGATCTTCTCCTCTTCCTTCACCTTGGTCTCGATGAAGTTCTCGATGTCGGGGTGGTCGACGTCGAGGATGACCATCTTGGCCGCGCGGCGGGTGGCGCCGCCGGACTTGATCGTTCCTGCGGAGGCGTCGGCGCCGCGCATGAAGGAGACCGGGCCGGAGGCGTTGCCGCCAGAGGACAGCAGTTCCTTGGAGGAGCGGATACGGGAGAGGTTCAGGCCGGCCCCGGAGCCGCCCTTGAAGATCATGCCCTCTTCCTTGTACCAGTCGAGGATCGACTCCATCGAGTCGTCGACGGCCAGGATGAAGCAGGCCGAGACCTGCTGCGGCTGGGGCGTGCCGACGTTGAACCAGACCGGGGAGTTGAAGCTGAAGATCTGGTGCAGCAGGGCGTACGCGAGCTCGTGCTCGAAGATCTCCGCGTCGGCGGGCGAGGCGAAGTAGCCGTTGTCCTCGCCGGCCTTGCGGTACGTCTTCACGATCCGGTCGATGAGCTGCTTGAGACCGGTCTCGCGCTGCGGGGTGCCGACCGCCCCGCGGAAGTACTTGCTGGTGACGATGTTGACCGCGTTCACCGACCAGAAGTCGGGGAACTCGACGCCACGCTGCTCGAAGTTGACCGAGCCGTCACGCCAGTTGGTCATGACGACGTCACGGCGCTCCCAGACCACCTCGTCGTACGGATGCACGCCGGGGGTGGTGTGGACGCGCTCGATACGCAGGCCCCTGCTCGCCTTGGATCCCTTGGCTCGGGACCCTCGTGCCGGGCCGCTCGTCGTCTCGGTCATGCCGCCTCCCATATACGGGCAAAAACGCCCTGAAGTGCCCAGATCTTCCCGGGGCACGGTTTCTGTCTGTCGCTCCGGCCGCCACGCACGACGTCCGCGAGCAGGTTCTTTGCCGCCCTGAGCCGGCCGGCGGGCCCTTCACCGGGCGCCGGCTGCCCGGCCGCTCCGCTCAGTCGGCGGCGGTGGCGGGCACGGGGACCTCGACGGTCCCGCCGCCCCCGTCTCCCTCGGCAGGAGGCCGTCCGGCGCGGAGTTCCGCGATGGCGGCCTCGAAGTCTTCGAGCGAGTCGAACGCCCGGTACACGGACGCGAAGCGCAGGTACGCGACGAGGTCGAGTTCCCGCAATGGGCCGAGTATGGCGAGTCCCACGTCGTGAGTGGTCAGCTCGGCGCTGCCGGTGGCGCGCACCGCCTCCTCGACCCGCTGACCGAGCTGCGCGAGAGCGTCCTCGGTGACCGGTCGCCCCTGGCACGCCTTCCGTACACCGGAAATGACCTTGGTACGACTGAAGGGCTCGGTCACTCCGCTGCGCTTGATCACCATCAGAGAGGCGGTCTCGACCGTCGTGAAGCGTCGGGCGCAGTCCGGGCACTGCCGGCGGCGGCGGATCGCCGTCCCGTCGTCGGTGGTGCGGCTGTCGACGACACGACTGTCGGGATGCCTGCAGAAGGGACAGTGCATGGCTCCCAACCCCTCCTTCGTGAGCACGACCGATGAGCTTCTGCGGGCCGGAACCGACCCCCGAAGCAGCCACAAGCATAGGCGATCCCTTCGACCGCGAAGCACCAGGGACACAACTTCTGGGTGGCGAACCCAATCCAACCACTAGATCTGGGGGTTTGGCGCACTCCAGCTCGCCACGCGTGTCGTCCCGCGCGGCAGCACAGAGGGGTCCGCGGGGCGCCCGGACACACCCCGTTCCGGGCGGCTGCGCTCCGCACCCGGACAGGATGCCCGTAACGACACAGGGGCCCGCGTCCCCACTCCGGAAGGGCCCTGGTGCGAGACTGAGGGACGGCACGAAGAGGCGGTCCCGGAAGACGCCGGAACGCCCCCGCTCCGTCGGCGCCGCCGGCGAAGGCTACCGTAGCCGGTACGCGGCCCGGATCGATCGTTCGCACATACACCCAGCAGAATGCCCACGTCAGGCAATCTGGAATTTTTCACTCGAACGTGTGTTTGGCGCAACCTTTCGAAACCAACTACCGTTGTCCAGTTAGGGAGACCATTCGAGAGGGGCCGACGTGACCACCACCGCAGACAGTGCCACCATCACTGCCCAGGACCGCTCACAGAGCCGATTCGAGCCGGTGCATGCCATGAATGACGCAGCCACGAACCCGGAGGGGCCGAAGCCCGGCCGCTCGTTGCCCGGTCGACCTCCCGGCATCCGGGCGGACAGTTCCGGCCTCACGGACCGGCAGCGGCGCGTCATCGAGGTCATCCGCGACTCCGTGCAGCGAAGGGGATACCCGCCGTCGATGCGCGAGATCGGCCAGGCGGTCGGCCTGTCGAGTACGTCGTCCGTTGCCCACCAGCTCATGGCCCTGGAGCGCAAGGGATTCCTGCGCAGGGACCCGCACCGTCCCCGGGCGTACGAGGTCCGCGGCTCCGACCAGCCCAGCACCCAGCCCACGGACACCACCGGCAAGCCCGCCGCCTCGTACGTTCCCCTCGTCGGCCGGATCGCGGCCGGTGGCCCCATCCTCGCCGAGGAGTCCGTCGAGGACGTCTTCCCCCTCCCCCGCCAGCTGGTCGGCGACGGTGAGCTTTTCGTGCTGAAGGTCGTCGGAGACTCGATGATCGAGGCCGCGATCTGCGACGGCGACTGGGTGACCGTCCGCCGTCAGCCCGTCGCCGAGAACGGGGACATCGTGGCGGCCATGCTCGACGGCGAGGCCACGGTGAAGCGCTTCAAGCGGGAGGACGGCCATGTCTGGCTGCTCCCGCACAATGCCGCGTACCAGCCCATCCCCGGCGACGAGGCGACCATCCTCGGCAAGGTGGTGGCGGTGTTGCGGCGGGTGTGAACCACCCGCCGGCCCAGACCGGACCCCGGGATCCACTGCGCCGGTCCCGGGGTCCTGCCCTGCCCGCACCTCGCGAGCAGGGACGCTTCCAGCGGGAGTGCTACTTGCCCTCGGCCTTGGCCACCGCGTCGATGGCCGCCAGGGACCGGCGCACCTGATTGCGGTCCGTCGTGTACCAGAAGTCGGGCAGCGAGGCGCGCAGATAGCTGCCGTAGCGGGCGTTGGCGAGCCTCGGATCAAGCACCGCAACCACACCGCGGTCGCCGGTCGCGCGCACCAGCCGCCCCGCTCCCTGCGCCATCAACAACGCCGCGTGCGTCGCCGCCACGGCCATGAACCCATTGCCGCCCGCCTCCTCGACGGCCTTCTGTCGTGCGCTCATCAGCGGGTCGTCGGGGCGCGGGAACGGAATCCGGTCCATCACGACCAGCTGGCAGCCGGGACCGGGCACATCGACGCCCTGCCAGAGCGACAGGGTGCCGAACAGACACGTCTGCGGATCCGCGGCGAACGACTTGATCAATTCGCCCAGGGTCTCCTCGCCCTGCAGCAGAATCGGATTGCCGATGCGGCCGCGCAGTTCCTCCGCCGCCGCCTTCGCGGCCCGCATCGAGGAGAAGAGCCCGAGCGTACGCCCGCCGGCGGCCTCCACCAGTTCGGCCAGCTCGTCCATCATGTCGCCCCGGGAACCCTCGCGCCCGGGCGTGGCCAGATGCCGGGCGACATAGAGGATGCCCTGCTTGGGATAGTCGAAGGGCGAGCCGACGTCGAGGCCCTTCCACCGCGGTACGTCCTCGCCCCCGCTGCCTTCCGGCGCGAGACCCAGCGAGGCGCCCACACCGTTGAAGTCACCGCCGAGTTTGAGCGTGGCCGAGGTGAGGACCACCGACCGCTCGGCGAAGAGCTTCTCGCGCAGCAGCCCCGAGACGGAGAGCGGCGCCACCCGCAGCGACGCCCCGAACCGGTCGTGACGCTCGAACCAGACCACGTCGTACTCGGAGCCCTGGGTGATCCGCTCGGCGACGGAGTGCACGTTCTCGACGGCGGCGAGCGCCTGCTTGCGGACGGCGTCCTCGTCCTGGACGGACTTGTCCCTGGTGGAACCGATCGCGCCGATCACCGTACGGGCCGCGTCCCGCAGCGCCATCAAGGCGTACCCGAGCTCCTCGGGGATTTCCTCGAGACGGCCGGGGAGGGCCAGCTCCATGAGCCGCTCGAAGGACTCGGCGGCCGTCTGGAGAGCGTCGGCCGCCTTCTCGTTCACGAGCTTGGCGGCGCGGCGGACGGCCCGGTTGACCTGCCCTGGAGTGAGCTCGCCCGTGGCGACGCCGGTCACCCGGGAGACCAGCTCATGCGCCTCGTCGACGATCAGCACCTCGTGCTGCGGGAGCACCGGGGCGCCCTCGATGGCGTCGATCGCGAGCAGGGCGTGATTGGTGACGACGACATCGGCGAGCTTCGCCCGCTCACGCGCCATCTCGGCGAAGCACTCCGCTCCATAGGCGCACTTGGAAGCACCCAGGCATTCACGGGAGGAGACGGAGACCTGGTGCCAGGCGCGGTCGGAGACGCCCGGCGTGAGATCGTCCCGGTCACCGGTCTCGGTCTCGTCCGCCCAGTCCCGCATGCGCAGCAGGTCCTTGCCGAGCTTGCTCGTCGGCGCCGCGGCCTCGAACTGGTCGAAGAGGCCGTCCTCGTCGTCCTGCGGCACACCCTCGTGGAGGCGGTGGAGGCACAGGTAGTTCGACCGGCCCTTGAGCATCGCGAAGTCGGGCCGGCGCCGCAGCAGCGGATGCAGGGCCTCGACCGTACGCGGCAGATCCCGCTCCACGAGCTGGCGCTGCAGCGCCAGGGTCGCCGTGGCCACCACCACGCGTTCGCCGTGGGCGAGGGCCGGGACGAGGTAGCCGAGCGACTTGCCCGTACCGGTCCCCGCCTGGACCAGCAGGTGGGAATCGTCGTCGATGGCCTCGGCAACGGCCTCGGCCATGGTGACCTGACCTGGCCGCTCCACACCGCCGACGGCGGTCACGGCGGAGTGGAGGAGCTCGGGGAGGGATGGCTTCGTCATAGCCCGACCACCCTACGGGGCGCCACCGACAACAGGCTCACGCAGCGGGCCGTCAGGCCGGTGCCAGAGGGTTCGGAACGGTGCCGTGTACGGCCGCGTGAGGGCGCTCCGGCCGGTCGCGGTAGCCGTCGAGATGGAGCCGGTTCCGGTTGAGGCACAGTCGCGCGATACGGGGAGTGAGCAGGTCGAACGTCTCGTAGCGCTCTTTGAGCTCCGGGAAGCGGGCCTGGTGGCGCAGGATCTCCGCCCGTACGAGCGAGTAGAACTGCTCCTCGGGGATGTCCAGTTGCTCCTCGCAGAGCGGGGCGAGATAGCGGAACACCCCCACGAAGAGACCTGCGTGGATGAACTGGGTGAGGAAGCCGGGGTCCTCCGTCAGGAGGATCCGCCGCACCTCGTCCGGCATCGACGCGTGCTCGGGAAGTGGCTGTGCGCTCACGTTCACGTCGTCGACGAAGTCCTTGATCGCGAGACGGACCGGGACGTCGTGGTCGTCGTACACCACGATGGCGTTCTCGCCGTGCGGAGAGAAGACCGTGCCGTAGCGGTAGAGGAAATGCAGCAGGGGCGGCAGCAGGGCCGCGAAGAGCCGCTGGAGCCAGACGGCCGGGGCGAGGCCGGAGCGGCTGACGAGTTCGGCGGTGAACGCCCGGCCGTGCGGATCGGTGTGGAGGAGCGAAGCGAGAGTGCGGGCCCGCTCCCCGGCGTCCAGCCGCGGCTGGAGCGGCTCGCGCCAGATCGCGCCGAGCAGCTCCTTGTACTGGTAGGGCACCTCGGGGAGATGGTCGTACAGCGGATGCTCGACCGTCACGGACGCGACCTCGCCGAGCAGGACGACCCGGCACTCGTCGCGCAGGAACGGGTCCGCTTCGCGCAGACCCTGTACCCACGAGGTGACGGCGGGCGCCGCGAGGGTCCGCTCGGTGGGCAGTCCCCGCCACACCAGCGTGTTCAGGATGGACAGCGGCAGCTTGACGGTGTGGCGGTCGGGCCGGTCGGTGTTCGTGAAGGTCCTGATGGACTGCTGGGGCAGCCGCCGGTCGCCGTCACTGGGCAGCGGAACGATCTCACCGCGCGCCACCGAGGGCGCGTAGAGGGGTAGCAGCACTTCCTCCCACTGCCAGGGGTGCACCGGGAGGAACAGGTACGCGGAGGGATCGAGGCCCTGGTCGCGCAGCGCGGCGGCGAACGACTCACGGGTCGGTGCGTCGAGCTCGCGGGCGTACAGGTCCTCGGCGCGGTCGAGCCCCGGGACCCCTCGGTAGGCCGCGAGCCCGGCTTTGACCGCTATCCAGGGAAGGCGTGCGGAGCAGCGCGCTTCGGGTGCCCATTGGGCGGCGTCGGTGGCGGAGAAGCCGATGCGCCCCTTGTTGAGGACCAGCCAGGGGTGGCCGGTCTGGTGGCCTTCGAGTTCCGCGTAGCCGAGGTCCGCGAGTTCGGCGGCGCTCAGCGCGGTGCCGTCGAGCCGGGTGTCACCGGTCAGGGTGATCGACATTTCGCGCAGCAGATGGCCGAGGGTGGCTCCGTCGAGGCCGAGCAGGACCCGCGCCCGTGCGAGGAAGGCCAGCGGATCGGAGAAGAGGCGGCCGTCGCATTCCACGGAGCCGGGGGCGACGCGCCAGCTTCCGTAGGCCCCGCGCCGGGCCCGGAACGTCAGCACGCCGGTCCCTTCTACGGGGAGGGCGTAGAGGTCGCCGCCCGCCGTCGGTCCGGCGTCGTCCGGCCGGGCCGGGACCGTGACCGAGTCGTCCGTCGGGGCCCGGAGCGCGGCCGGGAGCAGGGCGTCGGGCTGGGCCGGGAAAGAGGACGGGAGCGGGGCGTCGGGCTGGACCCGGACCGGCTCGATGATCTCTTCGTACGCGAATTCACCGAGCATCTTGGCGAGCAGGCGGGCGGCCGCCCGGTCCCAGTTCCGGCGGGTCAGGCCCGGCGGGACGAAGGGGACGTGGCCGTGGCTGGCAGCGGACTTCGGCACGGGAACTCCTCAGATGGAACCGATGCGGATGGAACCGATGCGGATCGAGCGGTGTGGATCAGTCGGCGGGTGGTTCACAGCAGGTCCCGCAGCGCACGGTCGCGGACCATGAGGGCGGCTCGTTTGTCCGGCAGGTCGATTTCCGCGGAGAGACGGAAGCCGGAGCTGAGAAAGGCCGACACGGAGGGGGTGTTGCGCAGGTCCGGTTCAGCGATGACGCGCGTGCACAGGGGCCGGTTGTCGAGCACGAGATCGGACACGGCTCGAAGAAGGGCGGACCCGACGCCGCGGCCGCGGTCGGCCACGCCACCGATGAGCAGGTGGACACCGGTGTCGTGGGGACGCGCGGCATAGTGGCGGGCGAGCGGGTCGAGGTCGGCGCGGTAGATCTCGAAGTAGGCCATGGGTGTGCCGTCGAGGACGCCGAGGCAGGGGACACTGCGGCCGTCGCCCTCGAGTTGCGTGTGCAGATGCGTGGCGGTGATCGAGCCGGGTCCCGCCAGGTCCCAGTACGCGGCGACGGCGGGATCGTTCATCCATCGGACGATGAGCACGAGATCACGATCGAGCACCACCGGAACGAGCCGAAAGGCGCCGGCGGGTGTGGCGACCGGGCGCCACCCGCCGGGGTCTCCGAGCAGGTCCCCGGCCGGCGGCCAGGGGACGGCGCGCTCCCCTGCCGGCGAGATGGCGCGGGCGTCTTCGCCGGGCAGGGCGGGGAACGAGTCCGGCACCCCGAGGCCGGGGGTGGCCTCGGCGCCTCCCCCCGGCCGCGAGGGGAGCGCGTCCTCGGCGGTTCCTCCCGACGTGGAGGCGAGACCCGACCGGAGAGCGGGCCCGGGCCCGGGCCCGCCGGCAGTGTGCGCATCGGTGTGAGTCAATGCGGCGTGCTCCTCTCCCGGTTCGGTGCCGGGGTGTCGTGCCTCAGGAGGATCGGAGAGGGTTGGCGATGGTGACGTAGACGGACTGGGTGTCCACGGGGCCGACGAGTTCGTCGAGTCCGTGGAGGCGGGTGAGCAGATTGGCCTTGCAGCGGAGCGTGGGGTTTTCGAGCAACTGACCGGGCAGGGGCGAGCCCATACCGGCCGTGGAGGCGAGGAACTGCCGGAAGGCGGCGAGCAGGACGCGCTCGTCGGCGAGGCGCTGCGCCCCGAAGGCGCCGATCAGGCCCAGCACGTTGTTGATGCCGAGGTAGTAGGCGAAGCGCTCGTCGGTGACGTCGTCGGCGACGAAGGTGTCGCTGTCCACGCCGATGCCCGGGAGGAGGGCGTCGAGCCGCTCGCGGCGGGACTCGCGGAAGTAGTAGCCCTGGTTGTCCCGGTAGCGGCCGCCGGTCGGCCAGCCGTCGGGGTCCAGCAGCACGATCGTGTTCTGCTGGTGCGCCTCGAGGGCGATGCCCGCTGCGGCGTCCAGCCACAGCACGGGGCGTACGACATGGTCGAGGTAGCGCAGGAACCACTCGGCCGCGACCGCGGCGACGGGCCGGCCGGTGCGGGCGGCGAGCCGTTCCACGGTGACGGCGAGGCGTGAGCGCATGCCCGCCCGTCCCGGCCATGGCCGGGGAGTGGTCAGGGCCGCGATGCAGACCGCGTCGTCGCCGGGGCCGAAGGGGTTGTGCCGGATCATGACGTCGAGTCCGTGCAGGGGTTCGCCGTCAGGGGTGTCGACGGCGAGCCAGGCCGGGTCGCGCACGATGTCGAAGCGGGGGTGGGCGGCCCGCCACTGCTCGGCCAGGCCGGCGCGGAGCAGTCGGTGGACCTCGACCCCGCGGTGCAGTTCCTTGCGGAGGTTCTCCCGGCGGGAGTTGGTGATGCGCAGTCCGAGGGAGAGTTTGAGCATGGCCGGGGCGCCGGGCCGGTGCACCGTGCGGACGGAGGAGGTGGGGTACCAGAGGTCGCCCCGGGGGCCGAGGTCGTGCAGGAGCCCCGCGTCCAGCAGCGCGGACACGGCCGCGCGCTGCCTGATGTCCTGCGCCTGCCAGGGGTGCAGGGGAAGGGCGGCGCTGTTGTCGGGAAGCCGGAGGTCCCCCGCGAGACGGGACGTGAGCTGTTCGGCCGCGACGGCGCGGCCCTGTTCGGTCCAGGCCGACTCGGCGGCCAGGACCGATGTGTCGACAGCCATCCAGTGCAGCGGGAAGGAGCCGTACAACTCGGGCGAGTAGCTCCGTGCTTCGGCCTCGGAGATCCCTTCTCGGCTCTTGGGCGTCGGATGGAGCGGGTGGCCGAGCAGCAGCGACTGCTCGGCCGTGAGGAACAGGTCCGCCTCGGGAGGGGCGGTGGGACGTTCGCGCCGGTCCGCGATGAAGTCGGCCGTGCGCCGTGCCGAGTCGGCGACCCGAACCACGAGATCCGTTCCCTCGCCGTGCCCGGCCTCGCGGCCGAGGAGCGCGGCGACGGTCACGGCGTCCGCCCGGGCGGCCCCGGGCGGGCTTCCCTCCAACGCGGGAGGTCCGAAGCGGTGCCATCCGGTGGCCGACCAGTAGTGGACGGGGACCAGCAGGGCGGTGCCGCTGGCGCCGAGGGGAATGCGCAGGGTGGGGCCGTCGGGGCGGGCCAGGTCGTTCTCCCGTACCCAGCAGCGCAGCAGATTCTCCACGGTGGCCGTGTCCCCGGCGCGGCGTTCGTCGGGGTCGTCGAGAGGATCGGGGCGCACGCCGTGGCCGGGGTCGTCGAGGGCGTCCGGGCCCTCCGGCCGGCCGAGGCCGTCGAGACGGTCCGCGGCAGCGCCGGGGCGGTCCGCGGCAGCGCCGGGACGGCCGGGGTCGTCGGGGTGCCGGGAGGCAGCGGTGCAGGCCGGCGCGCCCACGGCGGCGCCGCGCTGTTCGTCGAGGCGTCCGCCCTGACGTGGCACCGTCGCGGGCTCCATCGTGAGCGGGCCGCTCGCGCCGCCCTGGTCGCGGGGGTGGCAGGCGGTGCCGTCGTAGGACTCGGGCGCATCGGGTGCGGGAGTGGGGTTCACGGAGGGCTTCCTTGTGACGTGGTCCGGGGTCGGTGCGACTGCCTGTGGCCGGTGCGGCCCTGCGTGGAACGCTCTGCGGCGGCCAGGGCGTCGGCGAACCGTTCGAGGACGGCCGCCGCTTGTTCGTCGGTCAGGGTGAGCGGAGGGAGCAGACGCACGACACCGGCCCGGCGTCCGCCCAGTTCGACGATGAGACCGCGGCGCAGACACTCCTGCTGGACGGCCGCCGCGAGCCGGGGTGCCGGAGGCGGGACGGCCGCGTCCGGTGCCATGGCGTCGGGGTCGACCAGTTCGACGCCGATCATCAGGCCCCGGCCGCGTACGTCTCCGACGCAGGGGTGGCCGGCGGCAAGCCCTTGGAGACTGGCCAGCATGCGGGCGCCGAGGGTCGCGGCGCGCTCGGCGAGGCGGTTCTCCCGGACGTGGGCGAGGGTGGCGGCACCCGCCGCCATGGCGAGCTGGTTGCCCCTGAAGGTGCCCGCGTGCGCTCCGGGCTGCCAGACGTCGAGTGCCGAGCGGTAGACGACGACGGCGAGCGGCAGGGATCCGCCGATGGCCTTGGACATCACCATGACGTCCGGTACGACTCCGCTGTGCTCGACGCCCCAGAAGGTCCCGGTGCGCCCCACTCCGGTCTGGACCTCGTCGGCGATCAGCGGGATGGAGCGGGAGGCGGTGACGTCGCGCATCCGGCGCAGCCAGTCGTCGGGTGCGGGAATCACACCGCCTTCGCCCTGCACGGGTTCGAGGATCATGCCGGCCGGCTTGGGAACCCCGCTCTTGCCGTCGTCGAGGAGGCTCTCGGTCCAGCGGGCGGCGATCTCCGCGCCCCGCTCGCCGCCGATTCCGAAGGGGCAGCGGTAGTCGTGCGGGAACGGCAGGCGGGTGACGCGTACGTCAGTGGCACCGCCGGAGGCTTCGAGGGCCCCGGCCGTCATGCCGTGATAGGCGCCCGTGAAGGCGAACAGGCCGCTGCGGCCGGTGGCGGTCCTGACGAGTTTGAGAGCCGCCTCCACGGCGTCCGTGCCCGCGGGGCCGCAGAACTGGATGCGCGCGTCCTCTGCCAGTGGCCGCGGGAGCGTGGCGAACAGCTCGGTGACGAAGGCGTCCTTGACGGGTGTGGCGAGGTCGAGAACGTGCAGCGGGGCGCCCGAGTCGAGCACCTTCTTGATCGCTTCGAGGACCACCGGGTGGTTGTGCCCGAGCGCCAGCGTGCCCGCACCGGAAAGGCAGTCGAGATACCGGCGGCCGTCGGCGCCTTCGATCGTCAGCCCCCTGGCCCGCACCGGCACGATGGGCAGTGAGCGCGCATAGGTCCGGGCGGCCGATTCGCGAAGCGACTGTCTCCGCAGAATCCCCTCGTGTGCTGCGGTCGGCGCCACCGGAGCAGGTTCGGTCACGGCCACGGCTGTTCGTCCTCCGGCTGTCACAGTTGTGTTGCACATCGGTACGGCACCCCTGCGGGGCGCACCGGCGCTGAAGGCTGTTCCTGCGTTCCCCGCACATACCAACGACGCGGGGAGCCTGGGATCACGGCCGATCGGAAGATCCTTACGGCTCCGGAACCATGGACCTGCCGCACACCGTCCCCACCGGCACCGGCATAGTGGGGGCCGCACTCCGCTCGACGAGCTCTGCCGGAGCGGCCGGGAACGCCCGCCTTTCGGAAGCTCCCGGGCAAATGCCGACAACTCAACAGTTCAACTCAACTGCCCAACTCAACAGCTCAGCCCAACCGCGCAGTTCACCGGCTGGGTTCAAACCGCTGAGTCCGACGACTCAGTTCCGTGGATCAGCAGCACCGAAGTCCCAGGGGGATCAAGAGATGCGACGCATTCGCCCGACGCTGGCAGTGGCCTCGATAGCCGCCGTGCTGGCGCTTGCCGCCACCGGGTGCGGCCCGAGCGAGGACAACGCCGGCGGCGAGCCGAGCGCGCCGGCCAGTCTGCCCGCCGACGGCAAGATCACGATTCCGGACGATCTCAAGGACCGCCTCAAAGAGCGCGGGATCGACCTGGACAATTGGAAGAACGGCGAGTGGAAGAACTGGGACAGGGACAAGTGGCTGCGTGAGGCGCAGGACTTCGTCAACCCGATCATCGAGGACCTCTGGGACCCGGACCGGATGCGGGACGCCGAGAAGCCCCCGGAGCAGCCCGTCGACAACGACATCTCGGGCGACGAAGGCGTCACCGACCCCGCTCCGGCCCCGGTCGACGCCCAGGCAGTGGCGGCCCCGTACCGCACGAGCACCGCGGAGGCCGGCAAGGTCTTCTTCGACGGCCCGCAGGGGTCGATGGTCTGTTCCGCGACCGTGGTGAAGGACCCGGCCCGCCCCGGCAAGTCCAACATGGTGTGGACCGCCGGCCACTGCGTGCACGCCGGTAAGAGCGGCGGCTGGTACCGCAACATCGCCTTCGTCCCGTCCTACAACGACGGGGCCAAGGAGACCGCGGAGCTGGAGAAGGCGCCCAAGGAGGAGATCGCTCCCTACGGTGTCTGGTGGGGCGACTGGGCCCAGACCTCCGACCAGTGGATCTCCCAGGGTGCCGCGACCGGCGGCCAGGGCGCGGCGTACGACTACGCCGTCATCCATGTGACCCCGGAGAAGGGCAGCACCGGCAAGTCCCTTGAGGAGACGGTCGGTTCGGCCCTGCCGGTCGACTTCGGCGCCCCCGCGGTGCCGAAGATCCAGAGCATGACCGCCACCGGCTACCCGGCGGCTCCGCCGTACGACGGCCAGAAGATGTTCCAGTGCGCCGACAAGCCCGGCAGGCTGTCGCTGAAGGCCGAGGAGCCGACGATGTACCGCATCGGCTGCACCATGACCGGTGGTTCCTCCGGCGGTGGCTGGGTCGCGCAGGGCCGGGACGGCAAGCCGGCCCTGGTCTCCAACACCTCCATCGGCCCGGTGACGGCCGGCTGGCTGGCCGGTCCGCGCCTCGGCAAGGAGGCCGAGGGCATCTACAAGGCGGTCAGCGACAAGTTCGCGGGCCAGTAGGGACGTTCGCGCGCGAGGGTGTCTCGTGAACCGATCCGGACAGGGGTCCCGACCGTACGGCCGGGGCCCCTGTTCCTCGCCCTCCCGCCCGCACACCCGGCGTCGGCCTTTCCCAGCTTCCGGCCTTTGCACATCCGGCCGGCCGGCGGGGCCGCGACTGGACGCGGATGCCCGGCGGATCTGCACGATGACGAGCGACAAGTTCGCCGGACGGTAGTCCCGACGACGACACAGCCGAAAGGCCCGCCGAGGCGGGCCTTTCGTCATGCCAGGAAGCCGGTGGCCGCCGTCAGTGCGCCGCGGGCACGTACGGAGACAGGGCCGCGGCCAGTTCCTCGTGCACCCGTGCCTTCAGCAACGTGCCCTCCGTGGTGTGCTCCTCGGAGATCACCTCGCCGTCGGCGTGCACCCGCGAGACCAGTCCGCCCTCGGTGTAGGGCACGACCGCCTCGATCTGGATCTTCGGCCTGGGCAGCTCGGCGTCGATCAGCCGCATCAGCTCACCGATGCCCGCACCGGTCCGCGCGGACACCGCGATCGCATGCCGCTCGATACGCAGCAGGCGCTGCAGCACCAGCGGATCGGCCGCGTCCGCCTTGTTGATCACGACGATCTCGGGCACGTCCGCCGCGCCCACATCGCGGATCACCTCGCGCACGGCCGCCAGCTGCTCCTCCGGTGCCGGGTGCGCTCCGTCGACCACGTGCAGGATCAGGTCGGCGTCCCCGACCTCCTCCATGGTGGAACGGAACGCCTCGACCAGGTGGTGCGGCAGATGCCGTACGAAGCCGACGGTGTCGGCCAGGGTGTACCCGCGGCCGCTCGGGGTCTCGGCCCGCCGGACGGTCGGGTCCAAGGTGGCGAACAGCGCGTTCTCCACCAGGACACCCGCGCCGGTGAGGCGGTTGAGCAAGGAGGACTTGCCCGCGTTGGTGTAACCGGCGATGGCGACGGAGGGCACCTTGTTGCGGCGGCGCTCCTGGCGCTTGATGTCGCGCCCGGTCTTCATCTCCGCGATCTCACGGCGCATCTTCGCCATCTTCTCGCGGATCCGCCGACGGTCCGTCTCGATCTTGGTCTCACCGGGACCGCGCGTGGCCATGCCGCCGCTGCCGCCGCCACCCATCTGACGGGACAGCGACTGACCCCAGCCTCGGAGCCTGGGCAGCATGTACTGCATCTGTGCCAGTGCCACCTGCGCCTTGCCCTCTCGGGACTTGGCGTGCTGGGCGAAGATGTCGAGGATCAGGGCGGTCCGGTCGACCACCTTGACCTTGACGACGTCCTCGAGCTGGATGAGCTGGCCGGGGCTGAGTTCACCGTCGCAGACGACGGTGTCGGCACCGGTCTCGAGCACGATGTCGCGCAGTTCCTGTGCCTTGCCGGAGCCGATGTACGTGGCCGGGTCCGGCTTGTCGCGGCGCTGGATGACGCCGTCGAGCACCAGCGCACCGGCCGTCTCGGCCAGTGCCGCCAGCTCCGCGAGGGAGTTCTCAGCGTCCTGCACGGTCCCCGAGGTCCATACGCCGACGAGCACGACACGCTCGAGGCGCAGCTGCCGGTACTCGACCTCGGTGACGTCCTCGAGTTCGGTGGAGAGGCCCACCACCCGCCGCAGCGCGGCACGCTCGGAGCGGTCGAGCTGGTCGCCGTCCCGTTCGGTGTCGATCTCGTGGCTCCAGGCGACGTCCTCTTCCATCAGGGCATCGGCCCGAAGGCTCTCGGCGCGCGTCTCCGCGAAGCTCTGCTGTTCCTGGGAAGGGGATGAAGAGGAGGTCATTGGGTCCTTACGTCGATATGGAGAGCGGATGTGCCGACGGAGTGCCGGACTGCTCCGGTACCGATGACAACGCGTGAGGGCCCCGGAAGATTCCCCCCTGGGGTCCGGTCCCGGCAGCGGCGCCGCCCTGCCGAATGGTCGCACGGGCCTGCCGCTGCCGTCACCCCGATTTCGGCGCCTCTCAGCGGCGGGTGTCCTTCGCGGCGCCGCCCTTGCCGTCCTCGACGGCCTGACTGCGCCAGTCGGGATGTCCCGGCATCGGAGGCGTCTGATTGCCGTACAGCCACGCCTGGAAGAACATCGAGAGGTCACGCTCCGCGATGCTCGATGCCAGCTGCGTGAAGTCCTCCGTGGTGGCCGTGGCGTCCTGGTGCTCCTGGACCCAGGTGCGCTGCAGGCGCTCGAAGGCGCTCTCGCCGATCTCCTGACGCAGGGCGTACAGGACCAGCGCGCTGCCGTCGTAGACGACCGGACGGAAGATGCTGAGCTTCTTGCCGGGCGCGGCCGCGGCGGGAGCCGCCGGCGGTCCGCCCGCGGCCCGCCACGCGTCGGAGTACTCGTATGCCCGGCGCATCCGGGTCTCGAGCGGCTGGTTCGCCTTCTCCTCGGCGTACAGCGCCTCGTACCAGGTGGCGTGGCCCTCGTTCAGCCACAGGTCGGACCAGGTGCGCGGCGAGACGCTGTTGCCGAACCACTGGTGGGCCAGCTCGTGCACCATGATCGAGTCGACGTACCACTCGGGGAAGGCACCCGAGGTGAACAGGGCGCGCTCGAAGAGCGACAGCGTCTGCGTCTCCAGCTCGAAGCCGGTCTCCGCGTCGGCGATCAGTACACCGTAGGTCTCGAAGGGATAGCGGCCGACCTTCTCCTCCATCCAGATCAGCTGGCCGGGCGTCTTCTTCAGCCAGGGCTCCAGCAGCTCGCGGTCTGCGGCGGGGACGACGTCGCGCAGGGGCAGCCCGTGCGGGCCCTGCCGCTCGATGACCGCCGATCGGCCGATGGAGACCTGGGCCAGCTCGGTGGCCATGGGGTGGCCGGTGCGGTAGACCCAGGACGCCTGCTTGTCGGTCCAGGCCCGGGCGACCCGTCGCCCGTTGGCGACCACGGTGATGTCCGGCGGCGCGGTGACGCGGAAGGTGAAGTACGCCTTGTCGGACGGATGGTCGTTGGAGGGGAAGACCCGGTGCGCGGCGTCCGCCTGGTTGGCCATCACCAGACCGTCGCCGGTGCGTACCCAGCCGCCGGCGTCCTTGGATCCGCGCGGGTCGCTCGTGTGCGCGACGGTGATCTGCATCCGCGAGCCGGCGGGGATGTTCGCGGGCGGGTCGATGACGAGGTCCTCACCGGCGGTGGCGAAGTCGGCCGGGGTGTCGTTCACCGTGACCGAGCGGACCGTGCCGTGGGTGAAGTCGAGGTTGACGCGGTCGAGCCCTCGTGTCGACCAGGCGTCGATCTTCGTGACGGCTTCGAGGGGCCGGTCGTTGCGGCCTTCGTAGGCGAGGGAGATGTCGTACTCGAGAACGTCGTAGCCGGGGTTGCCCAGTTGGGGGAAGAGCCGGTCGCCGATACCGAGCGGCTCCGGCGAGGGCAGCGTCGCGGCGATGAGGGCGGCCGACGCGGCGGCCAGCAGGGCGGCACGCATACGGCGCCGGGAGGTGTGCAGCATGGACTACCGCTACCAGCGCCCGGCCGTACGGCCCGCGACGGCGCGCGACGGGCGCCTCAGCGCCCACCCGAACGAGGTCAGGCGGTGGCCGCCGGATGCTGGGTCCGGCTCACGTCGTACACCCCGGGCACGTCGCGCATGGCTCTCATGAGAGCCGGGAGCCCGGCCGCGTCGGGCAGTTGGAGGGTGTACGTGTGCCGGACCCGCTGCTGGGTCGGGGGCTCCACGGTGGCCGAGACGACCGCGGCTCCCCGCCCGGCGATCGCTTCCGTGAGATCGGCCAGCAGACGGGGACGGCCGAACGACTCGGCGACCAGTGTGACCCGGCATTCGGCCGCGTCACCCCAGCGGACGGGCACCGGCTCGCGGCCCACGCCGGTCATCCGCGCCACCGCGGGGCACTCCTGTCGGTGAACGGTCACGGCCCCGCCTCGTACGGGGAAGCCGGTGACCGCGTCCGGCGGTACGGGGGTGCAGCAGCCGGCGAGCCGTACCGTCGCCTTCGGGATGTCCACCACGGCGTTCGCCGAGATTGGCCGGCCGGCGGGAAGCGGGGCGGGCCGGCGGGGAGCGGCGGAGGGGACCGCGGCACCCTGGGGGTGCGTGTCGAGCCAGCTGGTGATGGCGATCCGGGCAGCCGGGGTACGGGCGTGGTCGAGCCACTGGGGGGACGGCCCGGAGGCGCTGTCCTGGGCCAGCAGGACATGCACGGTGTCCCCGTCGCCGAGGACCGTGCTGAGGGTGGCGAGGCGGCCGTTGACGCGTGCGCCGATGCAGGTGTGCGCCGCTTCGCCGTACTGCGCGTAGGCGGCGTCCACGCAGGTCGCTCCGGCCGGCAGGCCGAGTGCGCGGCCGTCGGCGCGGAAGACGGTGATCTCCCTGTCCTGCGCCAGGTCCGCCCGCAGGGACGTCCAGAAGGTGTCGGGGTCCGGCGTGGACTCCTGCCACTCCAGCAGGCGCGACAGCCAGCCGGGCCTGGTCGGGTCGGCCCGCTCGCCGTCCGCCGGCTCCGCGCCGTCCACGGGCACGTACGGATTGCCCAGCGCGATCACCCCGGCCTCCGCCACCTTGTGCATCTGGTGCGTACGGATGAGGACTTCGGCGACGGCGCCGTCAGGGCCGGCGACCGCGGTGTGCAGAGACTGGTACAGGTTGAACTTCGGTGCCGCGATGAAGTCCTTGAACTCGGAGATCACCGGCGTGAAGCAGGTGTGCAGTTCACCGAGGACGGCGTAGCAGTCGGCGTCCTCGGAGACGAGGATCAGCAGCCGGCCGAAGTCCGTGCTGCGCAGCCGGGCTCGCCGGAGGCAGACCCGGTGCACGGATACGAAGTGTCGCGGTCTGATGAGCACGTCGGCGCTGATGCCCGCCTCGCGCAGGGCGGTCCGGAAGTCGTCCGCGAAGCCGGCGAGCGCGGTGCACGAGGTGGCGTTCTCGGCGATGAGCGCACGGGTCCGCTCGTACTCCTCGGGATGCAGGATCGCGAAGACCAGGTCCTCCAGCTCGCTCTTGAGCGCCTGGACACCGAGCCGTTCGGCGAGCGGGATCAGCACGTCGCGGGTGACCTTGGCGATACGTGCCTGCTTCTCGGGGCGCATCACGGTCAGGGTGCGCATGTTGTGCAGCCGATCGGCGAGTTTGATCGACATCACACGGACGTCGTTGCCCGTGGCGACGAGCATCTTGCGGAAGGTCTCCTGTTCGGCGGCGGCGCCGTAGTCCACCTTCTCCAGCTTGGTGACGCCGTCGACCAGATAGCCCACCTCGGCACCGAACTCGTCCTTCACCTGATCGAGCGTCACTTCGGTGTCCTCGACGGTGTCGTGGAGCAGCGACGCGGTCAGCGTGGTGGTCTCCGCGCCCAGTTCGGCCAGGATCAGCGTCACCGCGAGCGGGTGGGTGATGTACGGCTCGCCGCTCTTGCGGAACTGACCGCGGTGGGATGCCTCCGCCAGCAGGTACGCCTTGCGCAGGGGGGTGAGGTCGGCGTCGGGGTGGTGCGCCCGATGCGCCTCCACGACATGACCGATCGCGTCGGGGAGCCGGTCACGCCCCGTGGGGCCCAGCAGCGCGGCGGCGCGGCCCAGCCTGCGGAGGTCGATCCTCGGACGGCCGCGCCTGCGGCTGTGGGCACCTGGGTTGGTGGCCTCTGCGCTCATGGGGCACCTCCGGCAGCTTCGACCGGCGGTACGGAGAACTGGCGTGCCTCCGGGCCGGTCCTTGATGCTACCGAGCCCACCACGTGGCGCAGTCCGCCTCTCGCTCAGCGTGAAACGGATCACCCATTCGAGCGAAGCGCTATGCGGTCACGGTTTCGAGGAGGACGGGATCGATCAGCCCTTCGGCGACGATCACGGCGGCGCCGGTCATCTCGATCTCGCCGTCGGGCCGCTCCGTGATCACCAGACGGCCGCCGGGCAGGTCGACCCGGTACGTGACGGGCACTCCCGTGACGGCCGGGTCGAGGTGGTCCCGGCGCGCGGCGGCCACGGCGACGGCGCAGGCGCCGGTCCCGCAGGAGCGGGTCTCGCCGGAGCCGCGCTCATGGACGCGCATCGCGACGTGCCGTTCGCCGCGGTCGACGACGAACTCCACGTTGACGCCGTCCGGGTAGACCGACGCCGGAGTGCACTGCGGCGCGATGAGCAGGTCCCCGGCGTGGGCGAGGTCCTCGACGAAGGCGACCGCGTGCGGGTTGCCCATGTTCACGTTCCTCGCCGGCCAACTGCGGCCGCCGACCGAGACGGTGGCGCCGTCCTCGGGCAGCACCGCCCGCCCCATGAAGACCGTGATGTCGCCCATGGCGGAGCCGCTGCCGGAGGCAGCTTTGGCGAGGTGCACCTTCTTGATCCCGCCGCGTGTCGCGACGGACAGCTCGCCCGCCTCGACGTGGCCGGCGCGCTGGAGGTACCCGGCGAAGACCCGGACGCCGTTGCCGCACATCTCGGCGACGGAACCGTCCGCGTTGCGGTAGTCCATGAACCACTCGGCCTCGCCGGCCATGTGCCGCGCCTCCGGGTGGGCCGCGGACCGCACCACGTGCAGCAGGCCGTCGCCGCCGATACCGGCCCGGCGGTCGCACAGCCGGGCGACAACCGCGACGGGAAGATCCACCGCGTTGTCCGGGTCGGGGACGATCACGAAGTCGTTCTCGGTCCCGTGGCCCTTGAGGAAGGGCAGGGGCGACGTCTGCGAGGTGCTCACGTCCCCCATCCTACGAGGGCGGTCCGACAGCGGCGGAGACGGTCCGCCTCACGTGGGACGGTCCCGCTCACATGGGACGGTCCCGCTTCTTTCGCAGACTCGGCCGGGGCGGAGGCGATCACCCCGGTGGGAGCCGGACACCCGGGGGAGGCCATCACGCCGACCGGAAGCGGTCACCCCGACCGGAGGCGGTCACCTCAGTCGGGCCACGCGCCACACGGCGAGGGCCACGAGCACCGCGGCGACGCCCACGTACAGCGCGATCACACGCCAGTCGGGGCGCTCACCGGAGCCGCGGGACGGCAGACCGGGCCAGGTGTGGCCGACGCGGCGCGCCGCCATCATGCCCCAGCCCGCGGCGCAGCAGCTGATCAGCAGGCCCAGCATGGCGACGACCGCTCCCCCGTCGCCCGTACCGAACGCGAGCGGGAAGGCGAACATCAGCGAGCCGGTCGCAGCGAGGCCGACGATGGGGGCGAGCTGCCAGATCCGCAAGCGCCGCGGCGGGCGCAGCTCGACCTCGACCTCGTCCGCGAGCATCTCCCGCTCGTCGGGCCCGTCGGGGCTGAGGCCGGACGGGCCGTCGGCCGCGTCCTGCCGTTGCTGCTGTTCCGTGTCGCGAGGGCCGGCCTCCATCGCCACGCGCCCTCCCAACTCGGACTCAACTGTCGATCGATGCTCGATGATGGCACGCTCCCGGGGGCCGGAATGCCGGGCGGAGCGTCCCGATGCCATCACGTGATCAGGCTGTGACCGCTCGTTCGATCAACGTCAGCGCACGGCGCGGAAGTTCCTTCCGGTCATCGGCGGCGCCGCTCAGCCAGTGCACCCTCGGATCACGCCGGAACCACGAATCCTGGCGGCGGGCGAAGCGTTTGGTGGCGCGCACGGTCTCGTCGCGCGCCTCCTGCTCGGTGTACTCCCCGGCGAGCGCCGCGAGCACCTGCTGATACCCGAGGGCGCGCGAGGCGGTGAGCCCTTCACGGAGCCCCTGCCCCTCGAGCGCGCGCACCTCGCCGACGAGTCCCGCCTCCCACATCCGGTCCACGCGGACCGCGATGCGTTCGTCGAGCTCGGGGCGCGCGACGTCGACACCGATCTGGACGGTGTCGTAGACGGCGTCGTGGCCGGGGAGGTTGGCGGTGAACGGCTTGCCGGTGATCTCGATGACCTCGAGGGCCCTGACGATCCGCCGACCGTTGCTGGGCAGGATGGCACGGCCCGCCCCGGGGTCGGCCGTGGCCAGCCGGGTGTGCAGGGCGCCGGGGCCGCGCTCGGCCAGCTCCTTCTCCAGACGGGCCCGCACCTGCGGGTCGGTGCCGGGGAACTCGAGGGCGTCGATCGCCGCGCGTACGTAGAGGCCGGAGCCGCCGACGAGGACCGGGGTACGGCCCTCGGCGAGCAGCCGGTCGATCTCGGCCCGGGCCAGTCGCTGGTACTCGGCCACGCTCGCGGCCTCGGTGACGTCCCAGATGTCGAGAAGCCGGTGCGGCACCCCGCCGCGCTCCTGCGGCGTCAGCTTGGCGGTGCCGATGTCCATCCCGCGATAGAGCTGCATGGAGTCGGCGTTGACGACTTCGCCGTTCAACCGCCGGGCAAGGAATACCCCCAGATCCGACTTTCCGGCTGCGGTGGGACCGACGACGGCGATGACCCGCGGTGCGGGAGCTGGACTTCTCACCGGCCCAGTCTCCCAAACGTGAGCGCATGTCCCCGAACGAGCGAGGTGACGGCGGACGGGCGGCGTCGTTGCCTGTTGCGAGTCCGCATGCCGGTTTTCGCGCCGGTGCCCGTGCGCGACGCAAGAGGGCGCTCCGAACGGCGCGGATCTTCGCCCACACGAGTAGGGTATGGAGTAGATATGGGTGTTTTCTCATGGTTTCGCAGTAAGTCCGCAGTAGCGGAGGAGGTTCCGGTGTCCGACGGCTCGTCCGCCGGGGCGCCGGCAGAAGAGCCGTCGGAGGCGACCGGCGGCTCGGCCCCCGCCGAGGCAGCGGTCGACGGGAGCGGTCCGGCCGAGGCGGTGGAGATTCCCAAGCAGCAGTCGGCCGAGGACGCGGCGGACAGCGAGGCCGGCGAAGGCGCCCGCACGTAGTTCGGGCGACGCGGGTCGCCGGGGCGACAGCGGTTCCGGCGACAGTGGTTCCAGCAACAGTGGTTCCAGCGACGAGGGAAGGTGCTCCATGGGGATCCTGGACAACCTGAAGGCCAAGATCGGCCCCGCGAAGGACAAGGTCTCCGACCTCGCCCAGCAGCATGAGGGCCGGATCGGCCAGGGCCTGGAGAGAGCGGCCCGGACGGTCGACGCCAAGACCAAGGGCAAGTACCGCAACAAGATCGAAGCCGGTACCGGCAAGGCCAAGGACGCCCTGGGCCGCATCGCGCACAAGGACGGCGACGGGACGACACCGCCGGCTGCCTGACGGACACCGGGCCGGTTCAGCGCGGCGGGTACCGGGCCGGTTCAGCGCGGCGGGGTACCGGGCCGGTTCAGCGCGGCGGGGTACCGGGCCGGTTCAGCGCGGCGGGGCGGGCGGGGGGGGGGGGGGGGCCGGCCGGCGGGCGGGAGCGGCGGAGGGGCGCCCGGGGGGGTCGGGGGGCGGGGGGGCCGGGGGGGTCCCGGCGGGCGGGGGGCGGGGCGTGGGGCGCCCCCCCCGCCCCCCCCCCCCGCTCCTGCCCGTCCGTCTGCTCGCGCCGTGATCTCTACGACCAGGCCGCGACGAAATAGCCCACACCGTACGGGGCGTCCTCGTGGAGCAGCCGACCCCCCAGGCCGGCGCCCTCCGCGGCCCCGGCGAGGACCTGCCAGGGAGCGCGGCCCGAAACCTTGAGTTCGCGCGCCTGCAGTTCGTCCAGCACCCTGAGCCCCTCAAGGTCCGCCGCGCCGAGGGCGTCGGCGGCGCGCCGGTCGAAGTCCACCGCCCGTTCGTCCAGGTAGCCGGGGGCCTTGAGCGTGCGGCAGGCGCTGCCGTCGCCCATCACCATCAGCGCGACCCGTTCGGCGCGGGCGGCGAGTTCCCGGCCCGTCGCCACGCAGCGTTCGGTGTCGAGCGGCTCGCCGACCCCCAGCCCCTCGACGGGAGCGGCGGACCAGCGGCTGCGGTCGAGCAGCCAGGCGCCGACGGCGAGCGAGGGGGCCAGCGCCCGTTCCTGCCCGGGCCCCTCCCCCAGCCGTACCCCCAGTTCCACGCCGAACCCGCGGAAGGAACCGGTCGTTCCGGAGGCATGCGGCCCGCGGTGAGCCTGTTCGGCGGGTCCGACCACGAGGAGCAGGTCCGGCCTGGAGGCCGCCAGCACGGCCACGGCGTCGGCGCACGCGGCGCGGACCGCGTCCAGTTCTGACGCGGCTCCGGAGGCGACCTCCGGTACAAGGAGCGGCGGGCACGGACACACGGCGGCGGCTACGAGCATGATCCGCAGCCTAGTCCGCGCCCTCGTCTCCGCGGGACAGCCACCGGGGTCCGCGGAGCGGGCAGGTCGCCGACGGCCAAACGCCCCGGGAGCCGGGCCCCGAGGGTGGTGCTCAGACCGTGGCGCAGCCGCCCGTGACCGGCGGCAGCGGCGCGGGCACGCCCACCGCGGGGAGGCCCAGCATCACGCCGACCGGCTTCGCGGGCTCCGTGGTGTTGCGCTTCTCCCACGCGTCACCGGCTCGGGTCCGGCGCACTGAGGTCACGGCGCCTTCGGCCAGCAGATGGTGGGGTGCGGCATAGGTGGTCTCAACGGTGACGACGTCGCCGGGGCGCACCTCGGTGTCCGGCTTCGTGAAGTGGACGAGACGGTTGTCCGGGGCCCGGCCGGAGAGCCTGTGGGTGGCTCCGTCCTTGCGGCCCTCGCCCTCGGCGACCATGACCTCGAGAGTGCGTCCGACCTGCTTCTTGTTCTCCTCCCAGGAGATCTCCTCCTGCAGGGCGACCAGGCGCATGTAGCGCTCCTGGACGACCTCCTTGGGGATCTGCCCGTCCATCGTCGCCGCGGGCGTGCCGGGGCGCTTCGAGTACTGGAAGGTGAAGGCGTTCGCGAAACGGGCCTCACGCACCGTGTGCATGGTCTGCTCGAAGTCCTCCTCGGTCTCACCCGGGAAGCCCACGATGATGTCGGTGGAGATGGCGGCGTGCGGGATGGCCGCGCGCACCTTCTCGATGATCCCCAGGAAGCGCTCCTGCCGGTAGGAGCGGCGCATCGCCTTGAGGACGGTGTCGGAGCCGGACTGCAGCGGCATGTGCAGCTGCGGCATGACGTTCGGCGTCTCGGCCATGGCGGCGATCACGTCGTCCGTGAAGTCGCGCGGGTGCGGCGAGGTGAAACGGACCCGCTCGAGGCCGTCGATGGTGCCGCAGGCACGCAGCAGTTTGCTGAACGCCTCGCGGTCGCCGATGTCGGAGCCGTAGGCGTTGACGTTCTGTCCGAGCAGGGTGATCTCACTGACGCCTTCGGCGACGAGTGCCTCGATCTCCGCGAGGATGTCGCCGGGCCTGCGGTCCTTCTCCTTGCCGCGCAGTGCGGGCACGATGCAGAACGTGCAGGTGTTGTTGCAGCCCACGGAGATCGAGACCCATGCCGCGTACGCCGACTCGCGTCGCGTCGGCAGAGTGGAGGGAAACGCCTCGAGCGATTCCGCGATCTCGACCTGCGCCTCCTCCTGGACCCGGGCCCGCTCCAGCAGCACCGGGAGCTTCCCGATGTTGTGGGTGCCGAAGACGACGTCGACCCAGGGCGCCTTGGTGACGATGGTCTCGCGGTCCTTCTGCGCCAGGCAGCCGCCCACGGCGATCTGCATGCCGGGGCGCCTGGTCTTCATCGGGGCGAGCCGGCCGAGGTTGCCGTACAGCTTGTTGTCGGCGTTCTCGCGGACCGCGCAGGTGTTGAAGACGACGACGTCGGCGTCGCCGTTGGCGCCTTCGGGTGCGCGTACGTACCCGGCGTCCTCGAGCAGGCCGGACAGGCGCTCGGAGTCGTGGACGTTCATCTGGCACCCGTAGGTGCGGATCTCGTAGCTGCGGTGGCGGGTGTCCTGCGCGGTCATGCGACAAGGGTAGGCGGTGCGCGGGTCACTCCCGAACGCGGAGCCGGACGCGGACCCGGAGCCGGACCGGAGCCGGACCCCGACCCGGGCCCGGACTACGGACTACGGACCCGGACGCGGAGGCCGCCGGGGAAGCAGAGCGGACGGTGCCCACGTGTGGCACCCACGTGTGGCACCGACGGGTGCACCGACCGCCGCCACGGGCGGCCCCGCGGCCCTGCCTGGCCATCGCGGTCAGGAAGCTGGCAGGATCGCGCCATGCTCCCGGCACCCCCGGTCCTCTCCCGCCTCGGCCGCCGCCGCGCCCTGCAGGGTGCCGCGGCCGCCCTGGTGGTTCTCGGGCTGCTGCTCTGGTGGCTGCTGCCGTTCGGGCAGTCGTCACCGAGCGGGAAGCTGACGCTCAGCACCGGATCGCACAGCGGCGTCTACCAGCGTTACGGAGTGCTCCTGAAGGAGGCCCTGGCCCGGGACATGCCGGACCTGGAGATAGACCTGCGCACCAGCGAGGGCTCCCAGCAGAACCTGGAGCGGTTGGCGTCCGGCGAGGCCGACTTCACCATCGCCACCGCCGACGCGGTCGCCACGTACAAGCGGCAGCGGCTCCCGGGAGCCGACCAGCTGCGCGGCTGCGCCCGGCTGTACGACGACTACGTCCAGCTCGTCGTGCCGAAGAACTCTCCGGTGCGCTCGGTGGGCGACCTGCGGGGCAAGGCGGTGGGCGTCGGACAGGACGGTTCCGGCATCCGGCTGGTGGCCGACCGGCTGATGACGGCCGCCGGCCTCGATCCCCGGCGGGACGTCACTCCGTTCCCGTCCGGCATAAACGCGGCACCGGGACAACTGGAGAAGGGTTCCATCGACGCGTTCTTCTGGTCCGGCGGGCTGCCCACCAACACCGTGCAGAGGCTGTCCGAGCGCTTCCCCGTCCGGCTGGTCGCACTGGGGCCCGAGCTGGTCGCCAAGCTCCACGCTTCGGGCGACCCGACCAGCTACTACCGTTCCGCCGTGATGCCGGCCGACGCGTACCCGCAGGCGCAGGGCGGAGAGCCCGTAGAGACGGTGGCGGTGGCGAACCTGCTGGTCACCATGGACCACATGAGTCCGGCGCGGACCGAAGGCTTCACCCGGACGGTGATCAGGAGCCGGGACCGCATCGGCAACACGGTGCACCCGGCGCAGCTGGTGGACCTGCGGACAGCCGTCTATACGGCCCCGCTGCCGCTGCACGAGGGCGCGCGGCGCTACTACCGCTCGGTCAAGCCGTGACCCCGTGATCGTCGTCGCGTTGATCGTCGTCGGGACGGCGCGTGACCGCTCGGGCGCCCTCGGAGCGCCTGCCCACGCGGATGCCCTCGGACGGGACGGGGTCAGGCGTCCTCGGGCCGCGTACGCGGAACGGTGAGCGTCACCTTCAGACCGTGCGGCTCGTGGTGCGCGTACGTGATGGACCCGCCACCCGCCGCCAGCAACGCCCTCGAGATCGACAGTCCCAGACCCGAGCCCTTCACGTTCTGGTGATGGCCGCTGCGCCAGAAGCGGTCACCGACCCGGGACAGCTCCTCGTCGGTCAGACCCGGCCCGCGGTCGGCGACGACGACGGTGGACGTGTTGCCCTGCGACGCGGTACCGACCGTCACCTCCTCACCCTGCGGGGTGAACTTCAGCGCGTTGTCGATCACCGCGTCGAGTGCGCTGGACAGCGCCACGGGATCGGCCCAGGCGGTGACGGCTGTGGTCTCCGAGGACAGCAGGACGCCCTTCTCGTCGGCGAGCGGCCGCCACGCGGTGACCCGCTCTGCGGCCAGCTCCCCGATGTCGGTGAGCCGCAGCTCCGCGGAGGCGTGCTCGGCCAGGGCCAGGTCCAGCAGATCGTCGAGGACCTGGGCGAGGCGCTTGCCCTCCGTACGCACGGAGGCGATCTCCGCGTTCCCCTCGGGAAGCTCGAGGGCCAGCAGCTCGATACGCAGCAGCAGCGCGGCGAGCGGGTTGCGCAGCTGGTGCGAGGCGTCGGCGACGAAGGCCCGCTGCTGTTCGAGGACTTCCTCGACGTTGTCGGCCATCTCGTTGAACGAGCGGGCCAGGCGCCGCAGTTCGGGCGGCCCGCTCGCGGCCGCGACACGCGAGTTCATACGTCCGGTCGCGATGTCGTGGGTGGCCGCGTCCAGGATGCGTACGGGCCTGAGCACCCAGCCGGTGAGGCGGAAGGCCGCGCCGACCGCGACGAGCATCGCGGCGCACTCACCGGCGACGATCAGCAGCCAGCCCCGCAGGACGCGTGAGCGCAGTTGGTCGGTCGGCGAGTCGGTGAACACCACGGCGACGACATCTCCGTCCTGCACGACCGGCGAGGCGACGACGAGCCGCTCGCCGCGCTGCCACGGCCACACCTGCGGCGGGTCCTGGCTGCGCCGACCGGTGAGCGCCTCCTGGAAGGCCGCGCGGCCCTCCCCGTCGGACGGCAGGTACCAGTCGCTCGGCGCACGGGCCATCGAGTCGCCGCTGCGGTGGAAGACGCCCGCCCTGATCCCGTACACGTCCTGGTAGCGGTCGAGCTGCTCCTGAAGGGTCGAGCGCCGCTCGTCCGGTGCGGGCCCCTGGTCGGTGACGAACTGGGCGAGCGCGGCGAACCGCACGGTGTCGTCGATGCGGTCGACGACGACCCGCTGTTGCTCCGCCGCCGCGAGGCTCACGGCCAGCGGAAAGCCGAGCGCCAGCAGCACACCGGCCATGAGCACGATGAGCAGCGGAAGGAGTCGGGTACGCACCGGGGGCGGAGGGCCTTACACGCCGGCCGGCGTGACGAGCCGGTACCCGACGCCCCGCACGGTCTCGATCAGGGCCGGCATCCGGAGCTTGGAGCGCAGGGACGCCACGTGCACCTCGAGGGTGCGGCCGGTGCCTTCCCAGCTGGTGCGCCACACCTCGCTGATGATCTGCTCGCGCCGGAAGACCACACCGGGGCGCTGGGCGAGCAGCGCCAGCAGGTCGAACTCCTTGCGGGTGAGCTGTACGGCCGTGCCGTCCACACTGACCCTGCGGGTGGGCAGCTCGATGGTGACCGGTCCCAGCCGCAGGGCGTCGTCGGCGGCGGGCACGGCGGCGTCGTCGCTCGTGGTGCGCCGGCTGACGGCATGGATGCGGGCCAGCAGCTCGCCGGTGTCGTACGGCTTGACGACGTAGTCGTCGGCGCCCAGGTTGAGACCGTGGATGCGGGAGCGGACGTCGGAACGGGCCGTGACCATGATCACCGGCGTGGAGGTCAGCTTCCTTATCTTGCCGCAGACCTGGTAACCGTCCTGGTCGGGCAGGCCGAGGTCCAGGAGGACGACGCCGAAGGGCGGCTTGGCCGGTTCCGTGGTGGGCAGGACGGCCCGCAGGGCCTCTTCGCCGTTGCGGGCGTGCACCACCTCGAAGCCGTGCCGGGCGAGCACCGCCGACAGGGCGGCGGCGACATGGTCGTCGTCCTCGACGAGCAGCAGCCTCATGGCCCCCCTTCCAGTCGCCTGGTCTTCGTAGTGCGGTCGCGTGGTGTTGCCCGGCCGTTCCACGACACACCACAGGGCATCAAGTCGGATTTCCCGGCGCACAGTCAAGAGGGACCAGGGCCTCGGACGGTTCCGTTATCCACCCGGTATCGCAGTGCACCACCCCGTTCACGCATAGTGTCCGGTTGAGGCCGGATCGTTATGCTCAATTTCCCCTCAGATGTAATGACGCTGATCGCAGCGCGTGACTAAGGTCCCTCCCAACCGAGGAGGACGGAGCAAGAAGCCGATGAGCGGAGTGTCAGTGACCAAGGACGCCGAGGACGCGGTACCCACGGCCGATCTGGTCGTGCTGAGCAACGTGAACAAGCACTTCGGCGCGCTGCATGTGCTCCAGGACATCGACCTGACCATCGCCCGGGGCGAGGTCGTGGTCGTCATCGGGCCTTCCGGGTCCGGAAAGTCCACGCTGTGCCGCACCATCAACCGCCTGGAGACGGTCGACTCCGGCTCGATCACGATCGACGGCAAGCCGCTGCCGCACGAGGGCAAGGAACTCGCCCGGCTGCGCGCGGACGTCGGCATGGTCTTCCAGTCGTTCAACCTCTTCGCGCACAAGACCGTGCTGGAGAACGTGACCCTGGGGCAGATCAAGGTCCGCAAGACCGACAAGAAGGCGGCGGAGACCAAAGCCCGGTCGCTGCTCGACCGGGTGGGCGTCGCCGCGCAGGCAGACAAGTACCCCGCACAACTCTCCGGCGGCCAGCAGCAGCGCGTGGCGATCGCGCGGGCGCTGGCCATGGACCCGAAGGTCATGCTCTTCGACGAGCCGACGTCGGCACTCGACCCCGAGATGATCAACGAGGTCCTCGAGGTCATGCAGCAGCTCGCGCGTGACGGGATGACAATGGTGGTCGTCACACACGAGATGGGCTTCGCCCGATCCGCCGCGAACCGCGTCGTGTTCATGGCGGACGGCAAGATCGTCGAAGAGGCGACGCCCGACGAGTTCTTCAACAACCCGCGCAGCGACCGGGCCAAGGACTTCCTGTCGAAGATCCTTCACCACTGAGTCCTGGATCAGCCGGTTCCATAGTTCGCGTCTGATCCGACACTTCGCGTCAAAATTTAGGGAAGTCATCATGAAGCTTCGTAAGGTCACCGCCGCTTCGGCCACCGTGTTCGCACTCGCCCTGACCGCCACCGCCTGTGGCTCCGACGGCGGGGACAGCGGCTCCGACGGCGGCAACAAGAAGATCACGGTCGGTATCAAGTACGACCAGCCCGGCCTCGGCCTGAAGACCCCGGACGGCTCGTTCACCGGCTTCGACGTCGACGTCGCCAAGTACGTCGCCAAGGAGCTCGGTTACGAAGAGGGCGACATCGAGTTCAAGGAGACGAAGAGCGCCGACCGCGAGACCGCGCTGGCCCGCGGCGACGTGGACTTCATCGCCGCCACGTACTCGATCACCGACGAGCGCGCGAAGAAGGTCGACTTCGCCGGCCCGTACCTGCTCGCCCACCAGGACCTGCTGATTCGCGCCGACGACAACGTCACCAAGGGCGACGACCTCAACGGCAAGAAGCTCTGCTCGGTCACCGGCTCCACGTCCGCGCAGAACGTGAAGAACGACTTCGCGAAGGACGCCCAGCTGAAGGAGTACGGTACCTACTCCCAGTGCCTCGGCGCCCTGCAGAGCGGCCAGGTGGACGCACTCACCACCGACGACTCGATCCTCGCCGGTTACGCCGCCCAGGAGCAGTACAAGGGCAAGTTCAAGCTCGCCGGCCTCGAGCTGAGCAACGAGAACTACGGCATCGGTGTCAAGAAGGGCGAGAAGGAGATGGTCGACAAGATCAACGCCGCCCTCGAGAAGATGGTCCAGGACAAGTCCTGGGACAAGGCCGTGCAGGACAACTTCGGTCCGGCCAACTACGAGAACGAGCGCGCCCCGGAAATCGGCAACATCGTCAAGTGAAGCAGGGCTGAGACGGCGCGCCGCCCCTGAGGGCGGCGCGCCGGGCCCTCCCACACGCGGAAGCGCGGGAGATCGTGTTCGACTTTCTTGAAGGTTACGACTTGCTCGGGGCGTTCTGGATGACGGTGAAACTCACCGTCCTCTCCGGAATCGGCTCCCTGGTGCTCGGCACCGCCCTCGCCGCGATGCGGGTGAGCCCGGTGCCACTGATGCGCGGATTCGCCACGGTCTACGTGAACGTGGTCCGGAACATCCCGTTGACCGTGATCATCGTCTTCTCCGCGATCGGTCTCGCCGACACCCTCGGCATGACCATGGGGGTACCCGACGATTTCGAGGCATTGCCGTTCCGGCTGGCAATCCTCGGACTCTCGGCCTACACCGCGGCTTTCGTCTGCGAAGCCGTTCGGTCCGGCATCAACACGGTGCCGGTCGGCCAGGCGGAGGCGGCACGCGCCATCGGACTGAGTTTCACTCAGGTCCTGACGAGCATCGTGCTTCCGCAAGCCTTCCGGTCGGTCATCGGTCCGCTGACCAACGTGCTGATCGCTCTTACCAAGAACACGACCGTGGCGGCCGCCATCGGTGTGGCGGAGGCGGCTCTGCTGATGAAGGAGATGATCGAGAACGAGGCACAGCTGGTGCTCATCTCGGTGGTCTTCGCCTTCGGCTTCGTGGTCCTGACCCTTCCTACGGGACTCGTCCTCGGCTGGGTCGGCAAGCGTGTGGCGGTGAAGCGATGACGTCCGTTCTCTACGACGCCCCGGGCCCCCGGGCCAAGCGGCGCAACATCGTCTACACGATCGTCTTCCTCACCGCGCTGGTGCTCGGCCTCTGGTGGGTGCTGAGCGTCCTGGCCGAAAACGGGCAGCTCGAGTGGTCCCTGTGGAGGCCCTTCACCGAGGCCCAGGCATGGACGACCTATCTGCTGCCCGGCCTCGGCAACACGATGAAGGCCGCGGCGCTGGCCATGGTCATCGCGCTGCCGCTGGGCGCCGCCTTCGGCATCGCCCGACTGTCCGACCACCGCTGGGTCAGGGTGCCGGCCGGAGTCGTCGTGGAGTTCTTCCGCGCCATCCCGGTCCTGCTCCTGATGCTCTTCGCGAACGAGCTCTACGCGAACTCCGACGCCATCAGCAGCGACATGCGACCGCTGTACGCCGTGGTCACCGGCCTGGTGCTGTACAACGCGTCGGTCCTCGCCGAGGTCGTACGGGCCGGCATCCTGTCGCTGCCCAAGGGACAGTCCGAGGCCGCCAAGGCGATCGGTCTGCGCAAGGGCCAGACGATGACGAGCGTGCTGCTCCCGCAGTCCGTCACCGCGATGCTGCCGGCGCTGGTCAGCCAGCTCGTCGTGATCGTCAAGGACACCGCACTCGGCGGCGCGCTGCTGGCCTTCGCCGAGCTGCTCAGCGCGCAGGGCACGCTGTCCGCGAACTACGCGAACACCATCCCCAGCTTCATCGTTGTCGCGCTGATCTTCATCGTCCTGAACCTGATCCTCACCACGTTCGCCTCGTGGCTGGAGCGCAGGCTGCGGCGGGGCAAGAGGAGCACGGGCGCGGTGCTGACCGCGCCCGGCGGCGCGGAGGAGCCCGTCGGGGAGCCAGGAGTCACCAAGACCGACGAAGGGCCGCATACCTGACGGTTCATCCGATGTTCGACCGCTGAGGGGCGGGGGGGCGGAGGCCCCCCCCCCCCCCCCCCACCCCCCGGGCCGTGGATTCGGGGGCCCCGCCTAGGGTTATTAAAAGAATGTATTAGACGACGCGCGGCCACA
>NZ_JBEZKP010000025.1:0-97340 GCF_040706335.1 Streptomyces sp. NPDC048389
CCCACGACCAGCCAGAACTACACCCTCCACACCACCGTCACGTTCTTCGAACACGGACTTGCGAACCGCTCAAGGACGTAAACGCAACGGTGTTGACTGTGACGCCGTGGCCAGAGTTCGGTTGAGCGTGGCGGAGAGGCGCGAGGAACTGCTCCGCGCCGCCGTCCAGCAGATTGAAGAACGGGGTGTGGCGGCCGTACGGATCGCCGATGTCGCGGCCGCCCTCGGCGTGAGCAGCGCACTGGTGCTCTACCACTTCTCCACGAAGGAGAAGCTGGTCGCCGCCGCCTTCACCCACGCCGCCGACGCGGATCTGGCTCATCTGCGCAAGCTGCTCGGCCGGCGTACCAGCGCACTGCGCCGGCTGCGCGCCGCGGTGCGCTGGTACGCGCCGACAGGGCAGGCCAAGGGATGGCGGCTGTGGATCGACGCCTGGGCCGCCGCGCTGCGCGAGCCTGCGCTGCGGAGCGTGTTCCGCGACCTCGACCAGCAGTGGAAGTCCGCGCTGGCGGAGGTCATGGCGGAGGGTGCGGCCGCCGGCGAGTTCCCTTGCGAGGATCCGGCGGCGGCGGCCTGGCGGCTGACTGCGTTCCTGGACGGGCTGGCCGTCCAGATGACGTCGTACGCCGGATCGCTGTCCCGCGCGGCGATGCTGCGGTGGGCCGATGAGGCACTTGCCCGCGAACTGGGCATCGACGAGGGCGAGTTGCACTCCTCGACACGCTGAGCATCGCGGCGCGTGAAGCACGTTGAGAGCCACGGTGCGGTGAAGGCGCGCCGAGCGTCGCGCCCGGCCGCGGACCCGTCGGCCGTCGTGGGCCGACCTTCCGGGGCCCTGCTGCCTCTGGCGCTGCTTCCGCCTCTGCCTCTCAGGTCTGTCGCAGTGGTTCGTAGGCTGCGCCGTCCAGCCCGAACGTCCAGGCGACGCCTTCCCTCGCCGTCCTCGTCGTCGGCGGCACCCGCAGCCAGTACGTCCGGTGGGTGCCGTCGGGCTCCGACGTGGAGTTGACCACCTCGACCATCACCACGTCCTCGTCGTCGGCGAGCGCGATCCGCCACAGGATGCCGGTCTCGTCGCGGTGCACCGGCTCCGCGCCCGACTCCGTGAGATACCGGTCGTATCCGTAGGACTCGAGCATCACGCGGCGCAGCTCCGCGTTCTCCTCCGTGCGTATCCGCTCAGGAGTCAGCGCCGTCAGCTCGCGCAGGAACTCGGCGGGCACCGGCATACCCCTCGGACGAGCCCGCGAAGCACCACCTGTGACCTTGGACGGGCCCCGCGAAGCACCCCCGAAGAACCGCTCGGCGGGCCCTGTTGAGCACCCCGCGGAATCGCCCGCGAGCCCGCGAAGTAACCCCCGAAGCAGCCCTCGAAGGACCGCCGGTGAGCCGAAGCACCCTCGAAGAGCCACCGTCAATGGGCCCCGCAGCGCCCCCCGATGAGCTACCGGTGACCGCGGGGCCCCCGCCGCCCGCCCGCGCGTACCGGACCGCCGCCGTCCTCAGAGCGGCAGCAGGTCCGGACGCTTGGCCTCCACATGATCGCCGGAGCTCTCACCGCGCAGCCGCCGCCCGATCCAGGGCACCAGGTACTCGCGCGCCCACTGGATGTCGTCCCTGCGCACCTCCAGCGCCCCCCGCGGGGGCAGCGGCGGCCACGGCTGGTCGGGGTCGGCGGGCACGTCGATCCCGAGGACCTGCGCCGCGCGGAGGGCCACCCGGGTGTGCCCCTCTGGTGACAGGTGCAGCCGGTCGGCGTCCCAGGCCCGCCGGTCCTGGACGGACTTGAGCGACCACAGGTCCAGCACCGGGCAGTCGTACCGGTCGGCGATGGCCCGCACGTGCGCGGTGTACATGGCGATCTTGCCGCGCAGGTGGCGCAGGACGGGTACGTCCCGGGTGTCGAAGCCGGTCGTCACCATGACGGTGCCGACCGAGGCCGTGAGGTCGGCGACGGCCCTCTCGAAGCGTTCCGCCACGTCGTCCGGGTCGGAGCCGGGCCGAATGATGTCGTTGCCGCCGGCACAGAAGGTGACGAGGTCGGGCGCGAGCCTACGGGCCCTCGGCACCTGCTCCTCGACGATCTGGTCGAGGAGCCGCCCGCGCACGGCCAGGTTGGCATACCGGAAGGTGTCCTCCGGCCTGCGGTCGGCGAGCAGGACCGCGAACCGGTCCGCCCACCCGACGAATCCGCCGTCGGGTCCCGGATCGCCCACGCCCTCGGTGAAGCTGTCACCGATCGCCGCGTACGACCCGAATGCGCCACTGTTCTCTGTTCTCGAATCGTCTGCCACGGGAGCACATCCTTCCTTTACGGATGTGGCCTACGCGACCGTAAGGAGGGGTTGACGAGGGGTGATCTTTACCACCCGTCACATTCCGGGGGGACGGAATACGCGGAAGCCCCCGCTCCGCGGATGCGGAACAGGGGCTGGCGGACCGTCGCCGGACGGTGGGCCACACGGGTCAGAGGGAGACTCCGTGCTCGCGCAGGTAGGCCACCGGGTCGATGTCCGAGCCATAGGAGGGGCCGGTGCGGACCTCGAAGTGCAGGTGCGGACCGGAGGAGTTTCCGGTGGAGCCGGACAGGCCGATCTGCTGTCCACCGCTCACGGACTGACCGGTGGAAACGGCCAGCGAGGAGAGGTGGGCGTACTGGGAGTAGGTGCCGTCCGTGTGCCGGATGACGACCTCGTTGCCGTACGCGCCGCCCCAGCCGGCCGAGACGACGGTGCCCGCGCCGATGGCCTTGATGGAGCTGCCGGTCGGGGCGGCGAAGTCGACGCCGGTGTGGTAACCGCTGGACCACATCGCGCCGGAGGCGCGGTACGGCGTGGTGACGGCAGCGTCGACCGGAGCACTGAAGCCGGAAGACGACGCCGGGGCCGCGGCCTCCTTCACGGGGGCCTCCTTCACGGGGGCCTGCTCCACCGGAGCCTTCTTCGCGGGAGCCTTCTTCTTCGGGGCCTCGGCCTCGGGAGCGGCGGTCCGCGAATCGTCACGCGACGGGCGGGGCTTGGATTCGGCGCGCGGCTCGGGGTCGTTCTTCGCCTTGGACTTGGCGCCGATCGTCAGCTCCAGACCCGGGTGGATCAGCGAGGGGTTGGAGCCGATGGCGCGACGGTTGTCGTCGAAGAGCTGCTTCCAGCCGCCGCGGACGCTCTGCTCCTCGGCAATCTTCGACAGGTAGTCGCCGGCGACGACGGTGTACGTCTTCGGGGCCTTCTTGGCGGCCGGCAGCGCCGACTCGACGAGGGCCGGGGCAGCGGCCTGCTGCGGCACGGCGACCGGAGCCGCCGCCGGGGCGGCCGTGGCGGTCGTGGCACCGAGCAGCGGGAGCGCGATGGCGGCGCCGCCCGTGCCGGCGACGACGAAGCCTCGGGCGAACGGGTTGAACTTGGGACGACGGTGCTTACCCTTCGCGGGCATGGCGCATTCCTCTCCGGCGCCTACGAGGTGAGCTGTCGGGTTCGGACTGGAGATGCCCGGTCGCACTGCTTGTGCGACTTCACCCCAAGCCGTCCGGTTTTCCCGGAATCGGCGTACTACCTGGGTCCCCCGCTCCTGCCACACGTGGGTGGGTTCGAATTCCGGCCGGCGGCAGGATTAGGCGTTCCGTCCGGATTGAGCGTGACCGTAGGCGAGTCGGGCAGGCGTGGACAAGCGACGATTTTCCACGATCAACGCAGAGCCCGACATCGCCGGGGAATTCCGGTCACCCTCCGTGGACGACGCCCCTTCAATCGCCTTGCCGATTACGGAATTCACCGATCGACCCCGGGCACACAACGTCACGAATATGACGCTGCTCACGAGCCGGATCCCATCTCCCCTTCTTATGGGGCATGTTATGCCGAACAAGTCAATTCGGACAGAAGGATCATTTGGTCATCCAGTGCCGCACTACGGCTGCGGTTCACTTCCGCCGGAGCCGGATCACGGTGGCGTCCAGGTCACCCTTCAGCCCGGTGTGCAGTCCGTGGTGCAGTAGCACCCCGCCCTGATGGACGGCTCCGGTGTCGACGCACTCATAGGCCGCGGCCGGGTCGACACCGCGCAGCCGGAGCGCCGGCGGCCGTTCGCCGTACCGCTGCGCCTGGAGCAGCGCGAGCACGACCGTCTCCCCGCCCAGGAGGTACTGCACCGCGCTCAGCCCGCCCTTCGGGGCCCGAAGCCGGTACAGCTCCCCGTGCTGGACCACCGGCCGGATCTCCTTGTAGAGCCGGACCCAGTCACGTGCCTCCGCCAGTTCCGCCTCGCTCCAGGCGGCGAGGTCTCCCCCGACGCCCAGGACCCCGGCCATGGCGCTGACGAAGCGGAAGCGCAGACTGCTGCGGCGGCCGTTGAGCTGGACGTTGGGGCTGTCGGTCACCCAGGCCGCCATGACGCGGGCAGGGTGCAGCTGGCTGAAGCCGTGCTGGACGGCGAGCCGGTCCAGCGGGTCGGTGTTGTCCGAGGTCCACACCTGGTCGGTGCGGCCGAGGACTCCGAGGTCGATCCGGCCGCCCCCGCCGGAGCAGGACTCGAAGGCGACACCCGGATGCGCCGCCCGCAGCCGGTCCAGCAGGGCGTAGTAGCCCTCGACGTGGCAGGTCCACAGCTTCTGCGGATACGCCTCGCCCGGCCAGCCCGCATCGGTGAAGCAGCGGTTGAAGTCCCACTTCACATAGTCGACGGGCGCGCTCGACAGCAGGGAGTCCAGCTGTTCCCAGAGATGCTCCCGGACGTCCTCACGCGCCAGGTTCAGCACCAGCTGGTTGCGGAATTCGGTGCGCGCCCGTCCCGGATGGTGCTGCACCCAGTCGGGACGGGCGCGGTAGAGGTCGCTGTCCGCGTTGACCATCTCCGGCTCCACCCAGATCCCGAACCGCATGCCGAGGCTGTGGACTTCGCGGGCGAGCGGCGTCAGCCCACCGGGGAAGCGGTCCGGGTTCGGTGTCCAGTCGCCGAGCCCGGCACGGTCGCTGGTGCGCCGCCCGAACCAGGCGTCGTCCACGACGAACAGCTCGACCCCGATCCCGGCGGCGCGCCGGGCGAGAGCCAGCTGCTGCTGCTGCGAGATGTCGAAGCCGGTGGCCTCCCAGGAGTTGTAGAGCACCGGACGCACCTCTTGGGCGTCGGGGATGACATGGGCGAGCTGCCAGGCGTGCCACGCCCTGCTGGCGCCGCCGAATCCTCCGTCGCTCCACAGCCCCGCGAAGACCGGTGAGGTGTACGTCTGCCCCGGCGCGAGCCGCAGGAGTCCGGAATCGTCATGCCCGGCCCCACCGGTGATCTGTACTATTTTGTCCGGCAGTTGCTGTACGGCGATCCGCCAGGATCCCGACCAGCCGAGGGCGCAGCCGTAGACCTCGCCCCGCTCCTCCGTGGCGCCTTCCGCGTCCAGGGACACCCACGGCAGGTGCTGGTGGCCGGTGTGACCCCGCCGACTGCCGATGATCTTTTCGCCGTAGGTGAGTTCGGAGCGCACCAGCCGGGACTCGGCGGCCCAGCGGCCGTGCAGTTGGGAGAGCCGCCATGTGTCCCGGTGCGGCAGGGTCCAGGTGGCGGCGTCGGCCCGGAGCAGCTCGAGGTCCGGTCCGGTGCCGCCGTGGGCGACGGTGACCCAGCGTTCGATCACGTCGGAGTCGTCACGCATGCGGTAGTGCAGGGTCAGGCCGAGACCGACCAGTGCGTCGGTGAAGCGCAGCCGCAGTTCGTCGTCCTCCGCCGCCCAGTCGGCGAAGGCCCACTCGGTGCCGCGCACGGCCTCGGTACGGACCGACAGTGCGGGACGGACGAAGCGGGGGCCGCCCTCGACGGGGTACTCCTCGCGGCCGTCGAGCTGGGACTCGAAGGGCCAGTAGGGCGGCGGCCCTTGGGCCGCGAGCGCCTCGGCGTCGGCGGCCGTGATGCGGGCGCCCCAGTGCAGATGGACCAGCTCGTCCGCGCCGGTGAGGTGCAGTGCGTAGCTGCTCGCCGGCCCGGAGAGGACCCACGTACGCCCGTTGCCCGTGTTCTCGATCATCCGGCCTCTCAGATACTCACAGTCCCGCACAGACTCGAACATCATCCGCCCTGTAGGCGGCCGAGGGCAATGCCGGGACGACCGGAGTCTCGTCAACGCCCATGAAGGGCGGACAAGATGATTGCGTACTGAATGTGTGTCGTATGGTCGGAGGCCGCGCCGTCGTCGGCGAGCATTGCCGGCCACCGTCCCCCGAAGGAGTCCCCGTGACGCAGCAACTGCCGCAGGCCACCTCGTCAGAGCCCCGACTGTCCGGGGTGCGCAACTTCCGCGACGTGGGCGGACTGCCGACCGTGGACGGGCGGCGGGTGCGGTCCGGCAGGCTGTTCCGCAGCGGGCACCTGGCGCACGCGACCGAGACCGACACCGCGTTCCTGTCGACGCTCGGCCTCCACACCATCTTCGACTTCCGCAACGCCGCCGACCAGCGGCTCGAAGGACCGGACGTCGAGCTCCCCGGCGTGCGCAACGTGAATCTGCCACTGAGCGACCCGGCGGACGGGGCCGAGTTCTGGAAGATGGTCCGCGACGGGAACCTGGACCAGCTCAAGGAGATCCTCGCCGACGGCAAGGGCGCCGGACGCATGATCGAGTCGTACCGGATGATCATCACGGAGCGGACGGCGGAGCACAGCCAGGTGCTGCACGCTCTCGCGGAGGACAGCGTTCCGGCGCTGATGCACTGCGCCGCGGGCAAGGACCGTGCCGGTCTGTCGATCGCCGTCTCCCTCCTCGCCGTCGGGGTGGAGCGGGACGCCATCGAGGCGGACTACCTCATGTCCAACGACCCGCACCGACGGTACAAGGTCCGGCGCAGCGACAGCTCGCCCGACGCGATGTCCTCCGAGGTGATGGAGCTGCTCAGCCCGCTCTTCGACGCCCGCGCCGAGTATCTGGCCGCGGCGTTCGACGCCATCGAGCAGACCTGGGGCACGACGGAGCGCTATCTCTCCGAGGGCCTTCGGCTCGCTCCCGAAACGCGCGAGCGCCTGCGGGAGCGGCTGGTCGAGCAGGGCTGAGCCGGGGCTACTGATTCCGGCCGCCGAGCAGGAAGAGCAGATAGAGGAAGCCGGCGACGACGTGGCCCGCGACCAGATAGGCGAAGAGCCGGATCACCAGCCCGCGGGGGAACCGCTCCTCACGCGGGCTGTCGCCGGCGGAGCCGCGCCGGTCCAAGGGGTCGTGCGACATGTCGTGGATCACATTCCTTGCCGGTCGGGTAGCGGATGCAGCTCTGGCGCCTGGAGCAGGGTGTGGACGAACAGCAGTTCCGCGCCTTCGGGCGACTGCGCCTGGATGCGGTGCGGGGTGAGCGAGTCGAAGTGGGCGCTGTCGCCGGGACCCAGTTCATGGACGGCCTCCCCGAGACTCAGCCGCAGCCGTCCCGCGACGACGTGCAGCCACTCCTCACCCGGGTGCACCCGCACGAGATCCCCCTGGACGCCGTGGGGGACGAACACGCGCAGAGCCTGCATGGCCCGCCCCGGACCGCCCGCCCGGTGGTAGTCCCAGGAGCCGGCCGGTGCGGGTTCGGGCCGGCGGCCGCGGATGACGGGTTCGCGCTCGGGCGGCTGCTCGCCGAGCAGTTCGGCCACCGTCGTACCGTAGATACGGGCCAGCGCGAGGAGCACCGGCAGCGAGGGCTGCCGCAGGCCCGTCTCGAGCCGGGAGAGGTGGGCGGGCGAGAGGCCGGCCCGGTGGGCTCCGGCCTCCAGGGTCAGCCCGCGGCGGCGGCGCAGTTCACGCAGCCGGGGCGCCATCTCGGGCAGACCCTCGGCCGCCGGTCCCGCGGAGGTCGTCATGTTTCCATTGAGTCAGCCCATTGCCTGTGAGGCAAGATTTTTGCCTCACAGGCAAACGCAGCCTCAGCGGTTGGCGACCGCCTGCTTCATGAGGGTCTTGCCGAAGTCCCACATCAGACCGCCGTTGCCGTGGGCGTCGTCCATCACGGCGGTGAAGGCCGCCACGAAGCGGTCGACCTCCCGCTCACCGATGATCAGCGGCGGGATCAGCTTGATCACCTCCATGTGGTCACCGGAGACCTGGGTGAGGATGCGGTGCTTCTGGAACAACGGAACCACCACCATCTGCGCGAACAGCCCCTTGCGGGCCGCCTGCAGCACGGTCCAGCGGCTGCGCAGCCTGATCGACTCCGGACGCCCGAACTCGATGCCGATCATCAGCCCGCGCCCCCGGACCGCGTGCAGGAGTTCGTACCGGTCGACCAGCGCCGCCAGCCGGGAGCGCAACAACTCACCGGTCACCCTCGCGTTCGCCACGACGTGCTCGTCCTCCAGCACGGAGAGCACGGCGAGGCCCGCCGCCATCGCCTGGGCATTGGCGCCGAAACTCGCCGAGTGGGCCAGGACCCGGTCCATCGACGAGTAGACCTTCTTGAAGATCCAGTCCCGTCCGAGCGTCGCGCCCACCGGCACATAGCCGCCCGACAGTGCCTTGGCCACACACACGAGATCCGGCTCGACGCCCGCCTCGTACTGAAAGGCGTAGAAGTCCCCCGTGCGCCCCAGCCCGGTCTGCACCTCGTCCACGATGAGCAGCGCCTTGTACGTGTGCAGCAACTCCTGGGCAGCGCGCAGGAATCCCGGCGGGGTGGCGTGCACGCCCTTGCCCTGGACCGGTTCGACGACGAAGGCGGCCACGTCGCCGCGCACCAGCTCGCGCTCGAGCGCGTCGAGATCGCCCATCGCGATCGCGGTGTCGGGCAGCAGCGGTGCGAATCCGTCGCGGAAGCCCGCCTCTCCGTTGACCGAGAGCGCGCCCGTCGTCAGCCCGTGGAAGGCGTGCGAGCAGTACACGACGCGCGGCCGGCCCGTCGCGCACCGGGCGAACTTCAGCGCCGCCTCCACCGCCTCCGCCCCGCTGTTGCCGAAGTACACCCGGTCCAGGTGCGGGGTCTGGGTGAGCAGCTTCTCCGCCAGCAGCCCGGGCAGCGGCTGGCAGTCGAAGCGGGTGAGGTCGGCGAGCGAGGCGTCGATCACGTCGTGCAGGGCCTTGCGCACGACGGGGTGGTGGCGGCCGAGCCCCATCACTCCGAAACCCGCGAGCATGTCCAGGTAGTCGTTGCCCTCGGCGTCGTAGAAGTAGGCGCCCTCGGCCCGTGTGTAGACCTTGTCGAACCCGATGGTGCGCAGCATGCGCGGCAGTTGATGGTTGAGGTACCGGGCGTGCAGCTCGTAGCGCTCACCGCCGCGCCGCGCCAGCAGGTCCGCCACGTCGAAGCCCTTGGGCTGCTCGGTCATTCCTCGGCTCTCCTGATCAGGTCGTCTGGCGTGGCAGGACGCTCACCGGCTGCCGGAGACCGTCTCGCGGGCGGCACGGAGGGACTCCTTGAGCGAGCCCATGGTGGCGAGCACGGCGGTGGGTTCATAGCCGCAGTGGGCCATGCAGTTGGCGCAGCGGGGGTCCTTGCCGCGGCCGTACTTGTCCCAGTCCGTGTCCTCGACGAGCTCGCGGTAGGTGGGGACGTAGCCGTCGCTCATCAGGTAGCAGGGGCGCTGCCAGCCGAAGAGCGAGTAGTTGGGGATCGCCCAGGCGGTGCAGGGGAAGTCGGCCTTGCCCTCGAGGAAGTCGAGGAAGAGCGGGGAGTGGTTGAGCCGCCACCGGCGCCGGTTGCCGCCGGCGAAGGCTTTCCTGAACAGCTCCCTGGTCTGCTCGACGCCGAGGAAGTGTTCCTGGTCGGGGGCCTTCTCGTAGGCGTAGGCGGGCGAGATCATCATCTCGTCGACCTGGAGGTCGTCGTTGAGGTAGTTGAGCACCTCGACGACGGTCTGGGGGGTGTCGGTGTTGAAGAAGGTCGAGTTGGTGGTGACCCGGAAGCCGCGGCGCTTGGCCTCCTTGATCGCCTCGACGGCCTCGTCGAAGACGCCTTCCTTCGCCACCGACTCGTCGTGCCGCTCCCGCAGCCCGTCGATGTGCACCGCGAAGGCGAAGTAGGGGGAGGGCGTGAACTTCTCGATCTTCTTGCGCAGCAGCAGGGCGTTGGTGCACAGGAAGACGTACTTCCTGCGGCGCACCAGCTGGCGTACGATCTCGTCGATCTGAGGGTGCATCAGCGGCTCGCCGCCGGCGATGGAGACCATCGGGGCACCGGACTCCAGCACCGCACCGACCGCCTGCGCCACGGGCATCCGCTGCTTGAGCACACCCGCCGGGTGCTGGATCTTCCCGCAGCCCTCGCAGGCGAGGTTGCAGGCGTACAGCGGCTCGAGCTCGACGATCAGCGGGAACTTCTCGCGCTTGCGGAGCTTCTGTTCGAAGAGATACGTCCCGACCCTGATGGTCTGGCGGAGCGGCATGGCCATCTGGCTCACCTCCTGGGGAGCAGCAAAGAACGGTGCCATTCGAAAAATGCGGGCATGACTGAATGAAGAACACGAAAGGCCGATATTCCACCGCGAAGAGTGCCGATACGTACCAGTTCGTGTTCCGGAGCGTCCACGACCACCCGCACGGCCGCAACCGGCCGCGGTCCGGCCTCCAAGGCGCTGTTCAGTGTGGCCGCGGACTCCATGTCCGCGGCGATCGCGCCCGTGGCCAGCAGGCGCGCACGCTCGGGACCGCGTACGACGTGGTCGACGCCGATCAGCGGTCCGGTGTGCACCGTGCGGCCGGGGACGGCCTTGGCGACGGCTTTCACCAGCAGGTCCGTGCGGGTGCAGACGGTGGGCGTCCCACCGAGCCCGACCTCGTCCACGACCACCAGATCCCCCGGGTGCATGCCGGGCGCGAGACCCGCGCAGAATCCGGACGCGACGACCGCCGCCTCGGCGAGGGGCCCGGTCCGGCAGGCCGCGCGCACGGCACGCCCCGCGTTGACCGGCCCCATCCCGGTACGGAGGATCGTCACCTCACCCGCGGCGCCACTGCGGGCTCCGGCGCGCAGGGCGAGCTTCTCGATACCGAGCGCGCAGGCGATCAGCATCGGGCCGGCGGAGCCGGACGGCTCCCGGGTGTCCCCCATCAACCCCCCTCGCGGGCACCCGTACGGCCGGGGAACTGCTCCCCGTGCACGTAGCGGCCGAGTGCGGTGAGGGGGAACACCTGCCGGTACAGGTGGTAGTTGATGGAGAAGTCCCAGGGGAAGCCGGTGCCGGTGAAGTACGGCTCGTCCCAGGAGCCGTCCGCCTGCTGAGTCCTGGCGAGCCAGGCCACGCCACGCTCGACGGCCTTGCTCTCCCGCTCCCCCGCCGCCAGCAGGGCGAGCAGCGCCCAGCCGGTCTGGGAGGCCGTGGACGCGCCGCGGCCGATCGACTTCTCCTCCCGGTAGGAGCGCAGGTCCTCGCCCCAGCCGCCGTCCTCGTTCTGCACGGACTCCAGCCAGCCGACGGCGCGCCGGATCGCCGGGTGCGAGCCGGGCAGGCCCGCCGCCGTCAGGGCCGGCACCACCGCGCCCGTCCCGTAGACGTAGTTGACGCCCCACCGGCCGAACCAGGCGCCGTTCGCCTCCTGTTCGGCGAGAAGCCACCGGATCCCCCTCCGGGTGCGCGGGTCCTGGGCCAGTCCCTCATGGGCGAGCATCTCGACGACATGCGCGGTGACGTCCGCCGACGGCGGATCGATCACCTCCCCGAAGTCGCAGAACGGCAGCCGGTTCGGGAACGGGCTGGTGTTGTCGGCGTCGAACGCGGCCCAGCCGCCGTCCTGGGACTGCATGCCGAGGTTCCATCGGGTGGCGCGCGCCACGGCGGCGTCGACCCGCTCCGGGTCCGGATGCTTCACCCGCCGCAGGGCGAGCACCACCTCGGCGGTGTCGTCGATGTCCGGGTAGTTGTCGTTGTGGAACTCGAACGCCCAGCCCCCCGGGCCGACTCCGGGCCTGCGCACCGCCCAGTCGCCCGGCCGTACGATCTGCTCGCTGAGCATCCAGTCGGCCGCCTTCACCAGCGCCGGGTGGTCGGCGGGCAGTCCGGCGTCGGCGAGGGCGATCACGGCCAGGCAGGTGTCCCAGACCGGGGACTGGCATGCCTCGATCATCCGGACGGGCAGGCCGTCCTCCTCGTGCCACACGGCGAACCGGTCCAGCGACTCCAGCCCCGCGCGCATCACCGGGTGTTCGAGGTCGTAGCCGAGCAGCCGGAGGGCGATCACCGAGTACACGGCCGGGGGCTGGATGCCTCCCCAGCAGCCGTCGTTCTCCTGGCGCTCGACGATCCAGCGGGCCGCCGCGTTCATGGCGGCCCGGCGCAGCCGGCGCGGTGCGACCTTGCGGTAGGCGTGCAGCGCCTTGTCGGCGCGCTGGAAGAAGCCGTCCCAGCTCGCCGCCGGCGCGAGACGCCTGCCCGGACAGGGCCGGGTGGGGTCGGTGTGCAGCTCGTCGATGGCGAAGGGCGCGGGCCGTACCGGCCGCTTCGCGGAGACGACGGTGAGCGGCACGATGGTCTGCCGTGCCCAGCAGCCGAAGTCGTAGATGTTCAGCGGGAACCACTTCGGCAGGAAGATCAGCTCGGGCGGCAGCTCGGGCAGGGCGTCCCACTTCCACCAGCCGAACAGGGCGAGCCAGATCCGGGTGAAGACCCGGCTCGCGGCGATACCGCCCCGGCTGCGGACCCACGAGGCGGCGCGCTGCATGTGCGGGTCGTCCGGCCGGTCGCCGGCCAGCCGGAGGGCGACGTATGCCTCGATGGTGGCGGACAGCTCGCCCGGTCCGCCGTAGAACGTCGCCCAGGTACCGTCGTCGCGTTGCTGCCCCCGGATGAAGCGGGCGGACGCCTCTACGGTCGCCGCGTCCTGGATGCCGAGGAACTGCCGCAGCAGCAGGTCCTCCGCGTCCATGGTCACGTTCGTCTCGAGGTCGCCCTTCCACCAGCCCTGGGCGTCCTGCCGTGCGAGCAGGTGCTCCACGGCGCGTTCCGCGGCCCGTCCGGCCGCTTCCCGTACGCCTCCGACCGGCTCGGCGGTCCGTGCGGCGCTCGTGGGAGTTGTTCCGCCGGCAGTGGCAGCGCCGCCCCTCAGGGGCCCGCTGCTTCCGTCGGTCGTCGCTGTCATGTGTCTCCCCTTCGTTGCAGTGGTCTCTGCTGAGCCGGGGTCTGACGTCGGCCGGTGACACGAGTAGGTCACCGGCCGGCGACGCGCTTCATATGGTGCGGCTGCTGCTCCGGTCGGTCGTGGGCCGTGCCGGGCACGGCCTTGCGGCGGCGTAGACGGTGGCGATGGCGATCATCTCTTTCGTACGACGACGAAGTCCGCGAGCGCGACGAGCTGCGCCCGGACCCGTTCCGGCATGTCGACGCGGCTGAGGGCCTCGATCGCGACGGTGTGCTGGCGGCGGGCCTCCTGAGCGGTCCACTCACGGCCGCCGGCCTCCTCGATCAGAGCCGCCCGGGTGGCGAACTCCTCCTCCGAGAAGCTGTCGAAGTCGTTGCTCTTGGCGTCGGCGGCGAGCAGTTCGCCGAGCCGTTCGGATGCCTGGCCGCCGGCGGCCAGGGCCGCGACGACCGGCAGGGACTTCTTGCGCTGCCGCAGGTCGCTCCAGGTCTGCTTGCCCGTGGCGACCGGGTCGCCCCAGATGCCGAGCAGGTCGTCGACGGCCTGGAAGGCGAGGCCGAGGTGGTGGCCGTACGCCTCCAGGGTGTCGGCCGTCGCGTCGTCGGCGCCGCCGAGCACGGCGCCGATGGAGACGGCGCAGGCCAGCAGCGCGCCGGTCTTGTTGCCCTCCATCTCCAGGCACTCCTCGACGGTGACCCGCTCGCGGTGCTCGTAGGAGATGTCCTGGGCCTGTCCGTCGATGAGTTTGCGGGTGGCGGTGGTGAGCCGGCGGGTGGCCCGCCCGGCCTCCACGGTGCCGATCTCCAGCAGCACCTCGTTCGCCAGGGCGAACAGCGCGTCGCCGACGAGGATCGCCTGCGCGGGCCCGTGCACCTTCCAGACGGTGTCGCGGTGACGGCGTTGCTCGTCACCGTCCATCAGGTCGTCGTGCAGCAGGGAGAAGTTGTGGACCAGCTCGACGGCGACCGCGCCGGGGACGCCGACCTCGGGCGCTGCCCCGGCGGCCTCCGCGGACAGCAGTGCCAGCGCCGGGCGCACGGCCTTGCCGCCGTCGCCGTCGGACGGCCGGCCCTGTGCGTCGATCCAGCCGAAGTGGTAGGCGGCGACGGTGTCCATGGGCGGTGCGAGCCGGTTCACGGCGGCGCGCAGCACCGGCGTGGACAGGGCCCGTCCGCGCTCCAGCAGCGCGGAGACGTCGACGCCCTCCGCGTTCTGCGCGGTGTCGTCAGCCGGATACGCCGAGTGCACTGTCGGCACGCTTTCTCCTCTGGTTCCAGTACTGGTGCTCACGCCGCCTCCTCGAGCGGATGTTCATGGCGGCGGCCGAGCGCGAAGAGCGCGGCGGCCGCGGCACTGAACCCGCTGCGGACAGCACCCTCCATGGTCGCGGGCCAGCCGGTGGCAGTCCACGCGCCGGCAAGGTACAGGCCCGGGGCTCGTGTTGACGCATCCGGCCGCAGCCGGCCGACGCCGGGCGCCGGCGCGAACGTCGCCGTCCGCTCACGGGTGACGAAGAAGTCCCGCACCCCGGCACCGCGCGCCGCGGGCAGCAACCGCTCCAGCTCGGGCAGATACCGCTTCCGCAGCACGGACACGGGCTCGTCGATCTCGTCCTGCGCGGCCGACTGGGACACGGCCAGGTACTGGCCCTGCTTCACGCCGGACGCCTCCGTGCGGTCGAAGACCCACTGGACGTGGGTGCCGAGAGCGGCGAAGAACGGGCGGCGCAACACCCTTCTGTCGTACAGCACATGGACGTTGAGGATCGGTGCGGTGCCGATGTCGAGCAGCCGGTCCGGGTCGTCCAGCGCGCCGTCGGGGAGCAGCGCGTGGGCCTCGCGCTGGGGGACGGCGAGCACGACGGCGTCGGCGTCGATCTCCTCGCCGTCGACCGCGACCTGCCAACGGGCGTCCTCCGTCCGGGTGATGCCCCGTGCACGGGTGGACACCTCGGTGCACACCCCGGCCGAGTCGAGGGCCTTGCGGGTGAGCGTGTCGTGCAGCTCGCCGAGGGGCACCCGGGCCCAGCCGATGTCGGCGGCGCCCGGGTCGGAGAGCAGTCCGGTCTTGAAGACCATGGCGGCCAGCCCCATGGATGCCTGCGGCGCCCTCGCGTTGAGCGTCGCCAGGCCCACGAGGTCCCACAGGGCGGCGACGGCGCGCGGCGACTGGCCGTGGCGGCCGAGCCAGGTGGCGAAGTCGATGCCGTCCAGCGCCGGGTCGGCCGGGTCGAGCCTGCCGAGGGCGAGCGCGGCCCGCCCGACACCGGCGCGCTCCGCGAGGTTCAGGTGCGGATAGCGGGCGAGGCTCGCTCCGAGGTGCAGCGGTACGGGCAGCGCGCTGCGCCGCAGCCGGCCCAGCCGGGGGCCGCGCCTGGCGGCGACGTCGAGCACGGGCACGTCCAGGCGGTCCTGGACCGGGGCGAGGTGGGCGCCGTCGATCCGGTCGAGGAACCAGCGGTAGGCCGTGCAGCAACGCAGGTACACGTGCTGGCCGTTGTCCACGGTGAGGTCGCCGCGGCGGAAGGAGAAGGCGAGTCCGCCGAGCCGCGGCCGGCTCTCGAGCAGCGTGACCCGCACGCCGGCGTCGGCGAGCTGGAGGGCGGCGGTGACACCGGCGATACCGCCGCCGACGACCACGGCGTGCCGTGCGGACGTGCTGTCGGGCACCGTCATGCGCTCGCCTCCCTGTTCATCGCGGGCCCGCCCTGCGGGCGGGTCACCACCATGCCGCACCCCGCGCGGCCGTCCACGTCACCGGCACGCCGCTCCCGCACCGCCACAGGGGCGCCGAGGTGCGAAGGGACACCCCCGGCCTGCCGGCCGGCGTCGGTCCCGGCAAGGCCCGCGCCACCGGGCACCGCGCCCACCGTCCCAGCCGCGCACGCACGGGCCGCGCCGTCATGCCGGACGGGCCGGGACGGAGCGGGACCGTGAGCGAAGGGGGTTCGGGGCGTGGGGGTCATCGGCGGCCCCCGTGGGGCTGGCGGCCGATCAGGCGGGCGTCGAGGCCGGAGAGGCCGCGGACGGCGACGTACGCCTTCTCGCGACCGGGCAGGGAGACCCGTCCGCGCAGCACCGCCTCCGGCTCGCGCTCGATGCGGTCGAGGAGGCGGCGGTAGATGCCGGCCATCGCCGCGACGCACGCGCCGCTTCGCCGGTCGAGCATCGGCAGCAGGCGGTAGCCCTCGGCGAACAGGGCCCGCGCGCGCCGGACTTCGAAGTGGACGAGACCGGCGAAGTCCGAGCCGGACGGCGGGGTCGTGTCGCCGAACCCTTCTGAGCAGCCGAACTTGGCGAGGTCGTCCGCCGGGAGGTAGGTGCGGCCGTTGGCCGCGTCCTCCGACACGTCCCGGAGGATGTTCGTCAACTGCAGCGCGAGCCCCAGCGTGTCGGCGTACTCGGCGGCGCGCTCCGCTCCGCGCACGCCGGGCCGGGTGCCGAACACGCCGAGCGAGAGCCTGCCGATCGCGCCCGCGACGCACCGGCAGTACGCCTTGAGGTCGTCCCACGTCTCGTAGGTCTCGCCCCGGACGTCCATCAGCACCCCGTCGATGAGCTCGTCGAGGCCGCCGAGCGGCAGGGGGAAGCGGCGCGCGGCGTCCGAGAGCGCGACGGCGACGGGATCGGTGTCGTCGTCGTCGACGGCGCCGCGTCGGATGCGCTGGAGCAGGTCGCGGGTGCCTTCGAGGCGGTCCTGCTTGGCCTGCGGCGCCAGTGTGCCGTCACCGATGTCGTCGACGCGCCGGGAGAACGCGTACAGCGCCGACATCGCCTGGCGCTTGTGCGGCGGCAGCAGCCTGATGCCGTAGGCGAAGTTGCGTGCCTGCTGCCCGGTGACGGCCTCGCAGTAGCTGTACGCGGCCTGCACCGGCGCGGGCACCACGGTCGGTCCCTCCATCGTCCGGCTCATCCCTCTCTACGCGCTCTTCGCAAGACGGCTCCCACTTCACGCAGCAGATGTGCCCTGGTGGCTCTGGGCGGCCCGGGCAGCACATCATGTCCGGCCGTGGCGATCGCGGCGAGCGCGGCACGCCCGCCGGCGACGAATCCCGCCAGGAGCAGCCGCAGTCTGCCGTCGACGCTCCCGACCAGGGGCGTGCCCTCGTCGAGCAGCGCGCGGGCGCGCCGCGCCTCGTGGGCGACAAGGGCGCGCACCGACGCGTTCGCGGTCGGTGCGGCGAGGTCGGCCTCGGTCACGTGGAAACGTTTCATGTCCTCGGCGGGCAGGTAGATACGGTCGCGCGCCAGGTCCTCCGCGACGTCCTGGAGGTGCTCGACGATCTGCAGCGCGGTGCAGATCGCGTCGGAACGGCGCACCCGCTCGGGGGTGGTGGTGCCGGTGATGCCGAGCACCAGGCGGCCCACGGGGTCGGCCGACAGGGCGCAGTAGGCGGCGAGGTCGCCGTACGTCTGGTAGCGGCGCACCAGCTGGTCCTGCCGGTTGGCGGCGATCAGTCCGAGGAAGGGCTCCGGGGTGAGTGACCGGCGGCGGACCGTGGGGCGCAGCGCGCGCAGCAGCGGATGGCGGGGGGCTTCGCCGTCGGGGCCGAAGACACGGCGCAGATCGGCCTCGAAGGCGTCGAGCAGGGCGAGCCGGTCGTCGGCCCGGTCCGGCGGGACGCCGAGGTGCCGGGCGTCCGTGCCGCCGGGCGCCAGGTCGCCGTCGCCGATGTCGTCGACGAGGCGGGCGTAGCCGTAGACGGCCATGAGGTCGTCACGCCAGGCGCGGGGCAGGAAGAAGGGGGCGACGGGGAAGTTCTCGCCGGCCGCCTTGTCGAGGGTGGCACGGGCGGCGGCCTGCGCGGCGCCCGTCACTGCGCGCTGCCGGGAACGGGGTACGGCGCACCTCCGCGAGCGAGGACGGCGAAGCACTCTCGGAGCTGGAGATTTCCCGTCATGGCCGTCACGTCTCCCGTTCTACACTGCCGACCCAATGCATCTCATTTCGGACACGCCGCCGCACGCTGCGCCCCATGTCCGCCGCGCGGCGGTGACGGACTCGGCCGGCCGGCCCACGGCATTTCACCCGAGTTGCCGCGTTCAGTACCGGTACAGCTTACGTTGTACAACGCTCCGCGACGCCCAGGGGTGTCGCGCGGGCCCGGGGACAACGCGGCCTTCCGCGCCGATGTCCCCGCACCGCAAGGGACTTGACCGTACCCCGACGCACCGGCACCGCACATGCGGTCGCCCACGGAGGTGCGCGCGAAGGCCCCCGCCGGGGGCGGGGGCCGTGCGGAGCGGGCTACTTGCCCGTCTCCTTCTCGTACGCCTTGATGACCTCGTCGGTCGGGCCGTCCATCAGCAGTTCGCCCTTCTCCAACCACAGGACGCGGTCGCAGGTGTCCCTGATCGACTTGTTGCTGTGGCTGACCAGGAACACCGTGCCGGCCTCCTTGCGGAGCTCCCTGATCCGCTGCTCCGAGCGGATCTGGAACCGGCGGTCACCGGTGGCCAGCGCCTCGTCGATCATCAGCACGTCGTGGTTCTTCGCGGCGGCGATGGAGAAGCGCAGCCTGGCCGCCATGCCGGAGGAGTACGTGCGCATCGGCAGGGTGATGAAGTCGCCCTTCTCGTTGATGCCGGAGAAGTCGACGATGCCCTGGTAGCGCTCGCGGATCTCCTCGCGCGACATGCCCATGGCCAGGCCGCCGAGTATGACGTTGCGCTCACCGGTCAGGTCGTTCATCAGCGCCGCGTTGACGCCGAGCAGCGAGGGCTGGCCGTCGGTGTAGACCTTGCCGCTCTCGGTCGGCAGCAGACCGGCGATGGCGCGCAGCAGGGTCGACTTGCCGGAGCCGTTGGTGCCGATCAGGCCGATCGCCTCGCCCCGGTACGCGGTGAAGCTGACGCCCCGCACCGCGTGGACCTTGCGCACCCCGCGCGACTCGCCCTTGTCGCGGCGCAGCATCCGGCTCAGCGCCGCCGTGGCGCTGCCCTTGCCGCCGCCCGCGTTGACGCGGTAGACGATGTGCACGTCGTCGGCGATGACCGTCGGGACGCGTGCGTCGGCCAGGTTGTCGTTGTTCTCAGCCACGGCCGTACCGCTCCTCAGCCTTCCAGAAGTACACGAAGCCCGCGAAGCCGATCAGGACGGCCCAGCCCAGGCCCGCGGCCCACACGTGCGAGGGCAGGTTCTCGGAGCCGTAGCCGTCGATCAGCGCGAACCGCATGAGGTCCATGTAGATGGCCGCCGGGTTGTACTGGAGCACGTCCGCGATCCAGGCCGGCTTGTCGGCGAGCATCACCGGGATGGAGAACATCACACCGGACGCGTAGAGCCACGTCCGCATGACGAACGGCATCAGCTGGGCGAGGTCGGGCGTCTTCGAACCCAGCCTCGCCATGATCATGGCCAGGCCGATGTTGAACACGAACTGCAGGGCGAGCGCGGGGAGGACCAGCAGCCAGGACAGCGCCGGATAGCTGCCGAAGCCCACCACGATCGCCAGCAGCACGATCATGGAGAACAGCAGCTGCTGGAGCTGCTGGAGCGCGAAGGAGATCGGCAGCGAGGCGCGCGGGAAGTGCAGGGCGCGCACCAGCCCGAGATTGCCGGAGATCGAGCGCACGCCCGCCATGACCGAGGTCTGGGTGAAGGTGAACGCGAACACGCCCGTCACCAGGAACGGGATGTAGATGTCCATCGACATCCCGCGGCTGGTCTTGAGGATCACCCCGAAGATCACCAGGTAGACGAACGCGTTCAGCAGCGGAGTCGCCACCTGCCAGAGCTGGCCGAGCTTGGCCTGGCTGTACTGGGCGGTCAGCTTCGCCTGCGAGAAGGCCAGGATGAAGTGGCGCCGGCCCCAGAGCTGCCTGATGTACGGAACCAGGCCCGGACGGGCACCGCTGACCGACAGCCCGTACTTGGCGGCGAGCTGTGACGGGGACAGGCCGTCGTCGGGCGACGGTGCGGGACTCATCGCGACGGCGCCGTCATGGGTTGTGTCACTCACAAGTTGAAACTTTCGTGTTCAAGATGCGCGGCAATTCGGGGCGCGGCCTCACCGGCCTGTGGTCCCGATGCTCTCAGAGCCGAGCATGTCAGATGACAGGAGGTCGGCCCAGCCTGGTGAGACGCCACACCGTACGCCATCTCATCGGACGGCGCGGTCCGCACGGGGTGCGCCAGCCCTCCGCGAAGCCGCCGAACCACGCCTTCAGCGCCGAAAGCGACGGGCGACGCAGCAGCGTGAGGAGGATCCACACCGCCAGGTAGACGGGCACCAGCGGCGCGGGCAGGTTCCGGCGGGCGACCCACACCCGGTTGCGGGCCACCATGCGGTGGTAGACCGCGTGCCGTGACGGGGGCATCGTCGGATGGAGGAGCAGCATGTCGGCGCGGTACTCGATGGACCAGCCGGCGTCCAGCGCGCGCCAGGCGAGATCCGTCTCCTCGTGCGCGTAGAAGAACTCGTCCGGGAGACCGCCGACCTCGCCCAGGAGCTTGGTGCGCACGGCGTTGGCGCCGCCGAGGAAGGTGGTCACCCGCGAGGAGCGCATCGGGTCGGAGGCGCGCAGCCGCGGGACGTGGCGGCGCTGGGTGAGCCCGGTCTCGGGGTCGGCGATGCGGAAGCTGACGATGCCGAGCCCCGGGTCCGCGTCGAATGCCTCGCGGACCAGCCGGGCGGTGCCGGTGTCGGGCAGCAGTCCGTCGTCGTCGAGGAAGAGGAGGACGTCGACGTCAGAGCCGCCGGGCCCGAACGCCTCGATCCCGACGTTGCGGCCGCCGGGGATGCCCAGGTTCTCCGGCAGCTCCACGGTCCGCACACCGGCGGGCACGTCGACCACGGGGGCGCCGTTGCCGACGACGACCACCTCGATCGGATCGCCGTCCTGCTTGGCGACGGAGTCGAGCAGGGCGCGCAGTTCGTCGGGCCGGGTTCCCATCGTGATGACGACGGCGCCCAGTTTCAGCGATGAGGTCATTTCAGCCTGCTCGACGCCAGGACGGAAACCAGGTGCAGCAGCGTCTGGAGCAGCGCGATGCCGGCCAGCACGGCGACGCCGAGGCGGGTGAAGAACAGGTCGCCCCGGGCCTGGTCCAGGACGGCCAGCACCACGATGAGCAGGGACGCCTCGATGCCGAGGACCAACCGGTGGAACTTGAGCGCGGCGGCCGCCCGGCGGGCGAGCGCCACCCCGGAAGAGCGCGGCTCTGCCGCCGCCTCCTTGACCGGCGGCAACCCGCCCTGGTGCCGGGCGACGCCGACCAGGTCGGTCTCCGCCTTGATCAGGATCGCGCCGAGGGCGGCCAGGGTGCCGAGGAAGGCCCACAGCCAGTCGATCCGGCCGCTGCCCCACAGGTCCGCGGCGCGCAGACCGAAGCCGACGAGGACCGCCGCGTCGCACAGATAGGCGCCGACCCGGTCCAGGTACACGCCGGAGAGCGAGAACTGCTGCTTCCAGCGCGCCACCTCGCCGTCGACACAGTCGAGCAGCAGGTAGAGCTGGACCGCGACCGCACCGAGGACGGCCCCCCATATGCCCGGCACCAGGAGGGCCGGAGCAGCCAGGACACCGGCGAGCGTCATCACATAGGTCAGCTGGTTCGGCGTGACTTTGGTGGTGACCAGGAGGCGGGTGATGCGCAGGGAGATCTCTCGCATGTAGAGGCGGCCGCCCCAGTGCTCACCGCTGCGCCGGTCCTTCACACCCGCCGGGTGAACGACCGGGCGGAGTTCAGCTACTGATGGTCTTGGCATAGTCGGCGTACGCGTCCCTGATCTGGTCGTGGGTGAGGTCGAGGTGCTCGAGGATGGTGAAGCGGCCCGGGCGGGTCTGCGGCGCGTACTCCACGGCGCGCACGAACTCGTCCGGGGTGAACCCGATCTCCTCGGGCAGCACCGGCAGCCCGTGCCGGCGCAGCACCTCGGCGAACAGGCGCGACTCCTCGTGGGCGCCGCGCAGGTGCATCGCGAAGGCCGCGCCGAGACCGCACTGCTCGCCGTGGCTGGCGGCCCGCTTGGGGTAGAGCAGGTCGAAGGCGTGGCTGATCTCGTGGCAGGCGCCCGAGGCCGGGCGTGAGTCGCCGCTGATCGACATGGCGATCCCGGTGAGCACCAGCGCCTCGGCGAGGACCGTGAGGAACTCGTCGTCGCCGACGCCGCCGGGGTGGCGCAGCACGGACTCGCCGGCGGTGCGGCCCATGGCGGCGGCCAGGCCGTCGACCTTCTCGCCGGTGATCCGCTGCGACAGCTCCCAGTCGGCGATCGACGAGATGTTGGAGATCGCGTCGCCGATGCCGGAGCGGACGAAGCGCACCGGGGCGTCGCGGATCACGTCCAGGTCGATGACCATGGCGATCGGCGTGGGGACACCGTAGGAGCCGCGGCCGTTGTCGTTGTCGAGCGTCGAGACCGGGGAGCACAGACCGTCGTGCGAGAGGTTGGTCGCGACGGCGACGAGCGGGAGCCCCACCCGCGCCGCGGCGTACTTCGCCACGTCGATGATCTTGCCGCCGCCGAGGCCGACGACCGCGTCGTACCGCTTGCCCTTGATGTCGTCGGCCAGCTTCACCGCGGCGTCGATGGTCCCGCCGCAGACCTCGTACCAGTCGGCTCCGGGCAGGGCCGGGGCCATCTCGGCGCGCAGCTTCTGCCCCGAGCCGCCGCTGATCGCGAAGGCCAGTCGGCCGGAGGCCGAGATCCGCTGGTCGGCGAGGATGCCGGCCAGGTCGTCGAGGGCACCCGCGCGGATGTCGACGACGACCGGGGAGGGGATGAGCCGGGTCAGTACTGGCACGCGATCTCACGGCCCTTCGCGAGGTCGTCGTGGTTGTCGATCTCGACCCACTTGACGTCACCGATGGGGGCCACGTCGATCGTGAAGCCGCGGTTGACGAGCTCCTGGTAGCCGTCCTCGTAGTAGAGGTCGGGGTCCCGCTCGAAGGTGGCCTCGAGCGCGTCGGCGAGGTCGGCGGCCGCCTCCGGCTCGATGAGCGTGACGCCGATGTACTCGCCGGTGGCGGTGGCCGGGTCCATCAGCTTGGTGATCCGCCGGACGCCCTTGCCCTCGGCGGTGACGACCTTCATCTCCTCGTCGGCGAGGTGCTTCACCGTGTCGAGGGCGAGGATGATCCTCCGGCCGTCGCCGCGGGCGGCGAGCAGCGTCTTCTCGACGGAGACGGGGTGCACGGTGTCGCCGTTGGCGAGGATCACGCCCTGGGCGAGGAGGTCACGGGCGCACCACAGGGAGTAGGCGTTGTTCCACTCCTCCGCCTTGTCGTTGTCGACGAGGGTGAGCTTCAGCCCGTACTTCGCCTCGAGCTCCGCCTTGCGCGCGTACACGGCCTCCTTGCGGTAGCCGACGACGATCGCGGCCTCGGTGAGCCCGATCTCCGCGAAGTTGCCGAGCGTCAGGTCCAGGACCGTGACCGAGCCGTCCCCCGCGGGGTCCACGGGCACGAGGGCCTTCGGGAGCGTGTCCGTGTAGGGGCGCAGACGCCGTCCAGCACCGGCTGCCAGTACGAGGCCGATCATGCGGGTTCTCCTTCGTCATGTACGGCGGGTGCCTGCGAGGACACCCAGAAGCGGATGCTCTCCACCAGCACCACCAGGGCCACGGCCACAGCGAGGACCGTCAGCGCGAGGGTGAAGTCTGCGGTGCCCGGCAGGAGGGCGAGCAGCGCGACCGCGAGGACCCGCCCCTCGTGCCCGCCGATCGTCCGCACCAGCCAGTGCGGGGGCGCGCCGGTGCCGCCGCGGATGCGGTACACCGTGTCGTAGTGATGGTAGGCGACGGCCGCAATCAGGCCGAAAGCCGCGGGCAACGCCCCGTTCACCCCCGCGTGGGCGGCGAGCACGAGGATGGTGCCGTACTCGGCGGCCCGGAAGACCGGGGGGACCAGCCAGTCGAGGGCGCCCTTGAGGGGCCGGGCGACGGCGATGCCCGAGGTGGCCGCGTACACGAGGGCGGCGGCAACCGTCCAGACGCTGCCGAATCCGGTGAACGCGGCGGTCGCCACGAGAGCGGCCGCACCGGCAGCGGCCGCCGCCAGCGGCGCGGCGCCGGGCAGCCTCCGTGCCCAGCGCGCCGAGGCGCGGGCCACGGCCTCGGCCGCCGGACCCGAGTCCGCGAGGTCGGCGAGGGCCTGGGCGGCACGGTCCGTGCGGTGCGCCCTGCGGGTCAGCGAGCGCAGCACCCGGCCGGCCGTGGTGTAGCAGGCGGCCAGCGAGCAGCCGACGAGCAGGGCGTAGAAGACGACGCGCGGGGTGGCCACGGCGGTGAGCACGGCGATCATGGCCCAGCGCTCACCGATCGGAAGCACTATCATCCGGCGCAACCAGACCGTCCAGCCGACGCTGTCGAGCTTGCTGGACAGGGCCGCGGTCGGACTGGTGTTCGCGGTCGCGTCGTGGTTCGCCTCGTTGAAGGAGAAGTCCACGACGTGCCGGCAGGTCTGGAGCACCATCGCGCCGAGCGCGAGAGCCCACACGTCGTCCCCGCCACGGGCCGCGCCGAGCGCGAGGCCGGCGTAGTAGGCGTACTCCTTGGCCCGGTCGAAGGTCGCGTCGAGCCAGGCGCCCATCGTCGAGTACTGCAGGGAGTAGCGGGCGAGCTGCCCGTCGGTGCAGTCGAGGACGAAGGAGAACAGCAGCAGCAGACCGGCCGCGACGAACCCGGGGCGGGTTCCGGTGGCCGCGCACCCCGCCGCGACCAGCGCGGTGAGCAGGGACGCGGTCGTGACCTGGTTCGGGGTCAGTCCGCGGCGGGCGCACCAGCGGGCGATGTAGCGGGAGTACGGACTGATGCAGAACGTCGTGAAAAAGCCGTCACGCGCCTTCACGGCGGAGCGCAGCCGTACCGCCTCGTCGTCGACCGCCTCCACGGCGGCGCGCACCCGGTGCCGCGCCTCCGCCTCCGACGGCACGGCGGCGACCAGGGAACCCAGCTCGGGGCGGTGCACGGCCACGCCCCGGGCCTCGAGTTCGGCGGCCACGCCGTCGACCACGCCGTCACCGGCCACGGCGCCCGCGCCGGCGGGCACGGTCGCGGAGACCGCCTGTACCGCACCGGTCAGCGCGGCACGTCCGGCGGGCTGGGCGGTGAGCGCGCCGGTGACGGCCGCGATGGGGAACCTCGGGTCGGTGAGCGCCAGCCGCAGGGCGTGCACATGGCCCAGGAAGCGCGGGTCGACCACGGCGACGCGCTCGGCACCGGGCACGGCCGCGATCAGGGCGGCGGTGTGCTCGGGGCCGCCCGCGACCCGCACGTCGAAGCCCAGCGACCGCAGATCGCCCTCGAGCGACGATCCGGGTACCGGCGGACCGGTGAGGATGGCGGTCGACAGACGAACTCACTCCTTGGAGCCGAGGATGCTGGAGCACGGCGGCCCGGCCCGGCAGTGGGGCGGCGGCACGTCGGCTGAGGCTATCGGATGAACGGAAGCGGGAGTTCACCGGCCGTTCACGCCCTGGCGGCCCGCCGGGATCATCATTGTCGATCGATGCCCCGCCCTCCAAACCGCGCTCCGAACCGCCCTCCCTACCGGCTGCCGGACCGCCTGCCGGACCTCCCTTCCGGACCGGCTGCCCGGCCGTCCGCCGGAGAGTCCCCGGAAGGCCGGCCCGGCCGTGCACCGGGAGGGCCGGGGACGCGGCGGGACACCCCATAGGGTGACCGTCATGACTTGGCTGATCACAGGTGGAGCGGGATACATCGGGGCGCATGTGGCGCACGCCATGACGGCTGCCGGTGAACAGGTCGTCGTGCTCGACGACCTGTCCTCGGGGCTTCCCGGGCGGCTGCCGGCCGGGGTCCCGTTGGTGCGCGGTTCCGTGCTCGAGCGCGACGTGGTGGACCGGGTGCTGTCCGAGCACGCCGTGACGGGCGTGGTGCACCTCGCCGCGAAGAAGCAGGTCGGTGAGTCGGTGGAGCAGCCGCTCAGGTACTACCGGGAGAACGTGTGCGGCCTCACCGTGCTGCTGGAGGCCGTTGTCGCGGCGGGTGTGCGGCGCTTCCTGTTCTCGTCGTCGGCCGCCGTGTACGGGGTGCCGGACACCGAGCTCGTCCCCGAGTCGGCCGCGTGCGAACCGATCAACCCGTACGGGGAGACGAAGCTCACGGGTGAGCGCCTGGTGCGGGCGGCGGGGCGGGCGCACGGCCTGTCGACGGCCTGCCTGCGGTACTTCAACGTCGCGGGTGCGGCCGCTCCCGAACTGTCCGACACGGGAGTGTTCAACATCATCCCGATGTTCTTCGACCGGATCACCCGTGGCGAGGCGCCGCGGATCTTCGGCGCGGACTACCCCACCCCGGACGGGACCTGCATCCGCGACTACATCCATGTCGCGGACCTCGCCGACGCCCATCTCGCGGTGGCGCGGCGGCTCACGAAGACGGCGGGCGGCGAGGACCTCACCGTCAACATCGGCCGCGGCATCGGCGTCTCGGTCCGGGAGCTCGCCTCCGTGGTGGCCGAGGTCACCGGCCGCGGCCCGGGACCGGTGGTCGAGGCGCGCCGGCCCGGCGACCCTGCGAAGGCCGTCGCGTCGGTCGTCCGGATCACCGAGGAGCTCGGCTGGACCGCCTCGTACGGGGTGCGCGAGATGGTCGCCTCCGCCTGGGAGGGCTGGCTGGCCAGGCACCCCGAGACCGCGGCACACTGATCGTCGATCTCGCCTGACCTGCAAGCATTTGCGCAGGTCAGACGATATGACAACGGTGTTCAGTGCCGTGTTGCCCGATACCCCCCTCCCGTAGTTCACTGTGGACTCGACCGAGGGACGCGACCGACGCATGGGCACGGGAAGGGCACCGACATGGGGGCTGGGCACGACCACGGGCACGGCGGCCCGCCACCGACGGGCACCGCCGCGGCGGCCTACAAGGGCCGGCTGCGGATCGCCCTCACCATCACCCTGGGCGTCATGGTGCTGGAGATCGTCGGTGGAGTGCTGGCGGACTCCCTGGCCCTGATCGCCGACGCCGCCCACATGGCGACGGACGCGGTGGGGCTCGCGCTGGCCCTGCTGGCGATCCACTTCGCCAACCGGCCCGCCGGGCTGAACCGCACGTTCGGCTTCGCCCGCGCCGAGATCCTCGCCGCGCTCGCCAACTGCCTGCTGCTCCTCGGCGTCGGTGGCTTCCTGCTGTTCGAGGCGGTGGAGCGCTTCATCGAGCCCGCGCAGACCAGGGGTGGGCTGACGATCGTCTTCGCGCTCGTCGGCCTGGCGGCGAACATGGTCTCGCTGACGCTGCTGATGCGCGGGCAGAAGGAGAGCCTCAACGTGCGGGGCGCGTATCTGGAGGTGCTGGCGGACGCGCTCGGCTCGGTGACCGTGCTGGTCTCCGCGGCGGTCATCCTGGCGACCGGCTGGCAGTACGCCGACCCGATCGCCTCCCTCGCCATCGGCCTGATGATCGTGCCGCGCACCTGGCGGCTGCTGCGGGAGACCCTGAACGTGCTGCTGGAGTCGGCCCCGAAGGGCGTCGACATGGGCGAGGTCCGCTCCCACATACTGGCGCTGCCCGGTGTCGAGGACGTGCACGACCTGCACGCCTGGACGATCACGTCCGGGATGCCGGTGCTCTCCGCGCACGTGGTCGTGAGCCAGGACGTACTGGACGCGGTGGGGCACGAGAAGATGCTGCACGACCTGCAGGGCTGCCTGGGTGCGCACTTCGACGTCGAGCACTGCACCTTCCAGCTCGAGCCGGTCGGCCACGCGGAGCACGAGGCGAGACTCTGCCATTGAGACCCCGTCACGCGAAGGCCCGGCCGCTGCTAGGGTTCCCGGCGGGACATGGCCGTCCCACCCCCTTGAGCGGTTCGAGAGGAGCTGAGGTCGATGACCGTCGCAGTGGAGGCTGCCCCGCGCAGCACACGGTCCTTCCTCATCCTCCGGGCCTCCGTCCGAGCCTGACCCGACCCGGTCCGGTCTCCCCCGGTCCCGCGGTCGCGCCCGTCGGCCGGAGCCCCCGCGAACAAGGGTTTCACGTTGTCCGACAACGCTTTGCACGACGCTTTCTTCGCCCTGCACCACGGTCTGCCGCGGCAGGGCCCCGGTTCCGACGACACGACCGCCCGGCTGCTCGCCATGGCGGGTCCGCTGCCCGCGCGTCCGCGCGTGCTCGACCTGGGCTGCGGGCCCGGCCGCAGCGCCCTGGCACTCGCCGAACGGGCGGGCGCCCGGGTGACGGCGGTCGATCTGCACGAGCCGTTCCTCGACGAACTGCGGCACAGCGCCGAGGCGCGCGGTCTCGGTGACGCTATCGGCACCGTCCGCGCCGACATGGGGGCACTGGACTTCCCCGACGGCTCCTTCGACGCCGTGTGGGCGGAGAGTTCCGCGTACAGCATCGGTTTCGACACCGCCCTTGAGCGGTGGCGCCGGCTGCTCTCCCCCGGCGGCAGTCTGGTGGTGACCGAGTGCGAGTGGACGGCCGACGCCCCCTCGGCAGCGGCCCGCGCCTTCTGGGACCGGCACTACCGGCTCCGTACGACCGCCGAGAACTGCTCGGCGGCCGTCGCCGCGGGCTATCACGTCGTGGGGCTGTACCGGCAGCCTTCGAGCGACTGGGACGAGTACTACGGCCCGCTGGCCGAGCGGGCCGACGCCGCCGACCCCGGCGCCCCGGGGATGGCCGAGGCGCTGGCCGCGACCCGCGAGGAGATCGCCGTACGCCGGGAGCACGGCACGGAGTTCGGCTACACCGGCTATGTGCTGCGTCCCGCCGACCTCCGCTGGCGCACCCGTCCGGAGACGGCGACGGACATCCCGGCGGTGCGCGCGGTCAACGCCGCCGCGTTTCCCACCGCCGGCGAGGCGGCCCTGGTGGACGCGCTGCGCGAGGACGTCGAGGCGTGGCTGCCGGGGCTGTCGTACGTCGCCGAGGCGCCGGACGGGTCGGTGGCGGCGTACGCACTGCTCAGCCGGTGCCGGATCGGCGGCGCGCCGGCGCTGGCCCTCGCGCCGGTGGCGACCGCGCCGCGTCACCAGCGGCAGGGCGCGGGCCAGGCGGTGGTCCGTGCGGTGCTGGACGCGGCACGGGCGCGCGGTGAGGGGCCGGTCGTCGCCCTCGGGCACCCCGAGTACTACCCGAGGTTCGGTTTCGAGACCGCCTCGAAGCACGGGATCAGGACATCTTTCGAGGTACCGGGAGAGGCCCTGATGGTGCTGGCGCTCGACGGCAGCCGGGACGTGCCGCGGGGCACGGTCCGTTGTCCGGCGGCCTTCGGCGTCTGACGGCCGTCCGCCCCGCCGCGCGGGTGCGCGGCGGGGCGGACATGCCAGACGGCCACCGAAGTACGGACAAGCCGCTTTTGTACGGCAGACTGAGCGGAGCCCAGGGTCCTTCCACCGGAAGGCCGCAGGGCCGAGGACCGATGCGAAGGACGGTTATGCCGATCACACCAGCCAACGCGGCGACCAGTGCGTCGAACGGCGCATCACCAGCGATCCTGCTCGAGCTGGTCGACGAGGAGGGCAACACCGTCGGCACGGCGGAGAAGCTCGCCGCCCACCAGCCGCCCGGTCAGCTGCACCGCGCGTTCTCGGTGTTCCTCTTCGACGAGCTGGGGCGGCTGCTGCTGCAGCGCCGCGCGCTCGGCAAGTACCACTCCCCCGGTGTCTGGTCGAACTCCTGCTGCGGCCACCCGTACCCGGGCGAGGCTCCGTTCGCCGCGGCCGCCCGGCGTGCGTACGAGGAGCTGGGTGTGTCGCCCTCGCTGCTCGCCGAGGCGGGCACGGTCCGCTACAACCACCCGGATCCCGAATCGGGGCTCGTCGAGCAGGAGTTCAACCATCTCTTCGTCGGGATGGTGCAGTCCACGCTGCGGCCGGACCCCGAGGAGATCGGGGAGACGGCTTTCGTGACGCCGGACGAACTGACCGAGCTGCACGGGTCCGCGCCGTTCTCCGCGTGGTTCATGACGGTGCTGGACGCGGCCAGGCCCGCGGTCAGGGAGCTGACGGGACCGGTCGGCGGCTGGTAGCCCGTACGCGGCGGCGCGGCGCTTACGGCCCTGTCGGCCGGCGCCGCCTCACAGGGCCGCCGCGCCGCCCTGGAGCTGCGGCACCAGCGGCAGCTCCGCCCAGATGATCTTGCCGCCGCTCGCGGTGTGCTCGACGTCGCAGATGCCCCCGGCCTCCCGGGTGATCTCACGGACCAGCAGCAGTCCGCGGCCTCCCGTCCGCGCGGCGTCGGTCTCGAGCGCCTTGGGCCGGTAGGGGTGGTTGTCCTCCACGGAGACCCGTACCCGGTGCGCGCCGATGGCGACCTCCACGGCGACCTCCGGCGAGAGCAGGGCCGCGTGCCGCACGGTGTTGGTGACGAGTTCGGAGACGATCAGCAGGAGGCCCTGCACCACGTCGTCGGCGACCGGCACGCCCTGGCGGGCGAGCAGGTCGCGCACGGCGTGCCGGGCCTGGGGCACGGCCACCTCGAGGGCGGGAGCGGTGAACCGCCAGACGCCCTCGTACGACAGCGGCCGGGCGGGCACGCTTCCGCGGCTCTCCATAGTCCGGCACCCACCTTCGGCTCGTCCCGCTGACCTTCGGGTAACAAGTGTTGGGAGTCAGTTGGTCCGTGCCGCACCGCTGAACGGAAGTGAACACCTATCAGCGGTTCATGACCGAACACGGATGACGATGTCAGGTGTGTGACTGCTCGGAACCGCCTTCTGCGCGCTTCGCCTGGCCGATCGTTTCAGCACTCTTATCGGGTTTCGGAGCTGCCGCGGCGCTGCGGTCCGGCACCTCCGTGATCACGGGCCGGGTCCTGCGGATAGCATCCCGCGCATGGAGTCCCCCAAGGCCCGGCCGCCACGCCTGACGCACACCGTCGCGGACGGCGTCGCCACCGTCGTCATCAGCAACCCCGCCAAGCGCAACGCCATGACCGCCGGTATGTGGCGGGCGCTGCCCGAACTGCTCGGACGACTCGCGGCGGAGCACGCCGTACGGGCACTGGTGCTGACCGGCGAGGGTGCGACGTTCTGCGCGGGCGCGGACATCTCCTCGCTGCGGGAACCGGGCGAGGACCCGCAGTCACTGGCGGTACGCGCCGAGGAGGCGCTCGCGGCGTTCCCCAAGCCGACGCTCGCCGTGGTGCGCGGCTACTGCGTGGGCGGCGGCTGCCAGCTCGCCGCGGCCTGCGATCTGCGGTTCGCGGAGCAGGACGCCCTGTTCGGTGTGACGCCGTCGAAGCTCGGCATCGTCTACCCGGCGGCCTCGACGCGCCGGCTCACGGCACTGGTCGGCCCGGCGGCCGCCAAGTACCTGCTGTTCTCCGGCGAGTTGATCAGCACCGAGCGGGCACTGCGGACCGGCCTGGTCGACGAGGTGCTGCCGGCGGACGAACTCGGGCGCCGGGCCGCGGAGTTCACCCGGATTCTGGCGTCGCGCTCGCAGCTCACGCAGTGTGCGGCGAAGGAGTTCGCCGCCGGACGCACGGATCGGGACACGTACTGGGCCGAGCAGGCGCGCGGCAGCGGCGACACCGCGGAGGGGGTCGCCGCCTTCCTGGAGCGGCGCACGCCGCGCTTCGAATGGACGCCGGCGCCTACCGGGGGATGAAGCGGCTGCGGGTGCGGAACTCCTCCACCAGGTCCGCCGACGCCTTCCCGGGCGAGCCCGCGTCGTAGGGCGGCCGGGGGTCGTACTCGGTGAGCAGCTGCACGGCCTGGGCGTGCCGGTCACCGGCCACCCTGCCGACGAGCGTGAGCCCCATGTCGATGCCGGACGACACGCCGGCGGCCGTGACGTACTTGCCGTCGGTGACGACCCGGCGGCCGGTCGGCTCGGCGCCCAGCCGCTTCAGCCTGTCGAGGGCGAGCCAGTGCGAGGTCGCCTCACGCCCCTTCAGCAGTCCGGCGGCGGCGAGGAGCAGGGAGCCGGTGCACACCGATGTGGTCCACGTACTGGTCGCGTCCACGGCGCGCAGCCACTCCAGCAGCACCTCGTTCTCCATCTGCGCCTCCTGGCCGGGGCCGCCGGGAACGACGACGATGGCCGGTGCGGGGACCTCGGCGAAGGTCCTGGTGGCGACGAGTCCCAGTTCACCGCGGTCGTTGGGCACGGGGCCGGTCCGCTCGGCGACGAAGACGACCTCGGTGTCGGGCAGGCGGCACAGCATTTCGTAGGGGCCGACGGCGTCCAGGGCCGTGAAGTGGTCGAAGAGCAGGACGGCGATTCGGGTGGGCACGAGCGGTGTCCTTTCGTCGGACGTCAGCGGGCGGGGTGCGCGGGGCTGCGGAAGCGGCGGCGGTACTCGACCGGTGCGACACCGAGGGACTTGACGAACGCCCTGCGCATGGCCTCGGCGGTGCCGTAGCCACAGGCGCGCGAGATCTTCGTGACCCCGTCGGCCGTGTCCTCGAGGAGTCGTCGGGCGTGCTCGAGCCGCACCCGCTCGACGTAGCGCCCCGGTGTCGTACCCGTCTCCGTGTGGAAGGCTCGGGCGAAGTGGCGGGGTGACAGGCCCGCGCGGTCGGCGAGCGACTCGACCGACAGATCGGCCTCGGGGTGCTGGACGACCCAGTGCTGCACCGCGCGCAGCGGTTCGCGCGAGGCGGTCTGTGCCGCGAGCTGGGCGCTGAACTGGGACTGGTTGCCGGGGCGGCGCAGGAAGACGACGAGATTCCGGGCCACGGCCAGGGCGACGTCCCTGCCCAGATCCTCCTCCACGAGAGCCAGCGCCAGGTCGATCCCCGCCGTGACACCCGCGGAGGTGGAGATCCGGCCGTCCCGCACGAAGATCGGATCAGGCTCGACGTCGACGTGCGGATAGGTGGCGGCGAGGTGGTCGCAGGCGCGCCAGTGGGTGGTCGCCCGGTGCCCGTCCAGCAGTCCGGCGGCGGCGAGCAGCAGGGCCCCGGTACAGACGGAGACCAGACGCCCGGCGCGCGGGGCATCCGCGCGGAGCCAGTCGATGAGACGCGGGTCGGGGCGGCGGGTGCCCTCACCGCCGGGCACGAGGAGCGTGTGCGGGGCGGGCGCGTCCGCGAGGCTGCCGTCGGGCACCAGGGTGAGGCCGCTGGAGGTCCGTACCGGCGAACCGTCGAGCGAGGCGGTGCGGATGCGGTACGCGGAACGGTCGCCGCAGCTGCGACGGGCTCCCTCGAAGACTTCGATGGGGCCGGTCACGTCAAGGCTCTGTACGTCGTCGAAGAGGACGACGAGCAGGGTTCGCTCCGTCATGGTCTTCATCCTTGGCGGGCCGGCGCGTGGCCGCAATGACGAGGAACCCACTCTTCCTGCCATGGACGGTCGGGGTGGCCCCCGGCCCTCCTCTTCGTACCAACCCGGCGACCGGCCCTTGACGGCCCCCCTCACGACCCCTTTCACGGCATACCAACCAGTCGGTAACGTGCCCTCATGAGCTCTCTGCACCCGCGCGCGGGACGCCGCTGCCACAACGTCGTCAACCCGCTGCACTCCACGGTCTACTTCTCCCCCGACTTCACCGGCGAACTCGGCCGGATCGGCATCGAGGACCCGAACGCCGCGTACTTCGCGGGTCGCGGTGCCGCGATGGGAGCGGTCGGGGCGGGCGCGGTGGCCGCCGCCTTCTACAACTTCAATCACGAGCTGATCGCCAAGCACGTGCCGGCCGTGTGGGACACCGCCTCGCCGCAGGCGGTGCTCGACGCGCGGCTGCGTGCCGCCGACAACACGCTCCGGCGACTGCTCGGCGACGACGCGGTCTCCTCCGCCGAGATGGCGGAGGCCGCCGGTCTCGCCCTGCGCGCGGCCGAGGCGTGCACCCGGCACGCCCGCCCGCTGTACGCGGCCCACGCGGACCTGCCCGTGCCCGAGGCACCGCACCTGGCGTACTGGCATGCCGCGACGCTGCTGCGCGAGCACCGCGGCGACGGCCATCTCGCGGCGCTGCTGGCGGCGGGGCTCGATCCGCTCGAGGCGCTGGTGAGCCACACCGCTACGGGCAAGGGCATGTCACCGCGCTGGATCCTCACCACCCGCGGCTGGGGCCGGGCCGACTGGGAGGCGGCGCAGGCGCGGCTACGGGAGCGCGGACTGCTGGACGCGGAGGGCGGGTTGACAGAGGCGGGCACCGCGCTGCGGGCCGAGGTCGAGGAGCACACCGACCGCCTGGACCGTGCCTCGTACGAGCACCTGGGTGCGGACGGTGTCGAGCGCCTGACCGAGCTGGGCCGGGGCTTCCTGATGACGGCGGCGGTGGCGGGCGCGTTCCCGCCGGACCTGGTCGGCAAGGACTGAGGCCGGCCCGGCACAGGCGCGGCGGTCCTGTCGGGGCGCCGCCCAGAACCCCGCGCCTCGATCGCCGACGAGGCCGATGTCGCTCGGGCCGACGGAAACGAAACCGTCGGCCCGGGGCAGGGGCGCTCGGGGTGTCCGGAACGTGCGGCGTCGTGAGACACGGCGAGGCGTGTGACGTGAGGCGTCCTGAGACACGGCGAGGCGTGTACGGGAACGCGGTCCCCGACACGCCCCCGGAGCGGCACCCGGGCGCCGAGCCACCGGACCGGAAGCGCCCCGAACCGCAACCGCGCACGACCGGGCCACGCCCGCGAACGTGAACCCGGCCCGCCGACCGCCCCAGGGCACGGCACAATGCTCACTCATGCACAGCGAGCACGAGAAGGCGAGTCGGACAACCGTGACGACGTCCATCGAAGGCAGGATCGCCGAGGAGCTCGGCGTACGCGAACGGCAGGTGAAGGCGGCCGTCGAGCTGCTCGACGGCGGGTCGACCGTCCCGTTCATCGCGCGCTACCGCAAGGAAGCGACCGAGATGCTCGACGACGCGCAGCTGCGCACGCTCGAGGAACGGCTGCGCTATCTGCGGGAACTGGAGGACCGGCGGACCGCGATCCTGGACTCGGTGCGCGAGCAGGGCAAGCTTGACGACGAGCTCGAGACCCGGATCCGGGCCGCCGACACCAAGGCGCGGCTCGAGGACATCTATCTGCCGTTCAAGCCGAAGCGGCGCACCAAGGCGCAGATCGCGCGCGAGGCGGGCCTGGAGCCGCTGGCCGAAGGGCTGCTCTCGGACCCTTCGGTCGAACCGCTCGCCGCCGCCGCGGCGTTCGTCGACGCCGGCAAGGGCGTCGCGGACGCGCCCGCGGCGCTGGAGGGGGCGCGGGCCATTCTGGCGGAGCGTTTCTCCGAGGATGCCGACCTCATCGGCGAGCTTCGTGAGCGGATGTGGACCCGTGGCCGGCTCTCGGCGAAGGTCCGGGAAGGCAAGGAGGAGGCCGGCGCGAAGTTCGCGGACTACTTCGACTTCTCCCAGCCGTTCACCGAGATGCCCTCGCACCGCGTCCTCGCGATGTTCCGCGGCGAGAAGGAGGAGGTCCTCGACCTCGTGCTGGAGCCGGAGGAGCCCGTCGAGGGGCCCTCCTCGTACGAGGGGATCGTGGCGGCCCGCTTCGGTGTGTCCCGGCAGGGCCGGCCCGGCGACAAGTGGCTCGCCGACACCGTGCGCTGGGCCTGGCGGACCCGGATCCTGGTGCATCTCGGCATCGATCTGCGGCTGCGACTGCGCACGGCCGCGGAGGACGAGGCGGTACGGGTCTTCGCCGCCAACCTGCGGGATCTGCTGCTCGCCGCCCCGGCCGGCACCCGCGCCACCCTCGGGCTCGACCCCGGTTTCCGTACCGGCGTGAAGGTCGCGGTGGTCGACGCGACCGGCAAGGTCGTCGCCACCGACACGATCCATCCGCACGTCCCCGCGAACAAGTGGGACGCGTCGCTCGCGACGCTGGCACGCCTCGCCAAGGAGCACGCGGTCGAGCTGATCGCGATCGGCAACGGCACGGCCTCCCGTGAGACGGACAAGCTCGCCGGCGATCTCATCACCAGGCACCCGGAGCTGGGCCTGACCAAGGTGATGGTCTCGGAGGCCGGCGCGTCGGTGTACTCGGCGTCGGCGTTCGCCTCGCAGGAGCTGCCCGGCCTGGACGTCTCGCTGCGCGGCGCCGTGTCGATCGCGCGACGGCTGCAGGACCCGCTCGCCGAGCTGGTCAAGATCGACCCCAGGTCCATCGGTGTCGGGCAGTACCAGCACGACCTGTCCGAGCTGAAGCTGTCGCGCTCGCTCGACGCCGTGGTCGAGGACTGTGTGAACGGTGTCGGTGTCGACGTCAACACGGCGTCCGCGCCGCTGCTGTCGCGGGTCTCGGGCATCGGCGCCGGCCTCGCGGAGAACATCGTCGCGCACCGCGACGCCAACGGCCCGTTCCGTTCCCGCAGGGCGCTCAAGGACGTGGCGCGCCTCGGCCCGAAGGCGTACGAGCAGTGCGCGGGCTTCCTGCGCATCCGCGGCGGCGTGGACCCGCTGGACGCCTCGAGCGTCCACCCGGAGGCGTACCCGGTGGTGCGGCGGATGGTGAAGACCGGCGGTGGCGAAGTGGCCTCCCTCATCGGCAACACCTCGGTGCTGCGGTCGCTGCGGCCCGCGGACTTCGTGGACGAGACCTTCGGTCTGCCGACCGTGACGGACATCCTGCGCGAGCTGGAGAAGCCGGGCCGCGACCCGCGTCCGGCGTTCAGGACGGCCACCTTCAAGGAGGGCGTCGAGAAGATCGGCGACCTGGCTGCCGGGATGGTGCTGGAGGGCGTCGTCACGAACGTGGCCGCGTTCGGGGCGTTCGTGGACGTCGGTGTCCACCAGGACGGTCTGGTGCATGTCTCCGCGATGTCCAAGACGTTCGTCAAGGATCCGCGGGACGTGGTCAAGCCGGGCGACGTGGTGAAGGTGAAGGTCGTCGAGGTCGACATCCCGCGCAAGCGGATCTCGCTGACGCTGCGGCTGGACGACGAGGCGTCGGCGGCGCCGTCGCCGCAGCGTGAGCGTGGCGGTCGGCCGCCGCAGCAGCGCCAGGGCGGTGGCGGCCGTGACCGGCGCGGTGGAGGCGGTGGGGATCGCCGCGGGGGCGGGGGCGACCGCCGCGGTGCGGAGCGCCAGGCCCCGGCCCCGTCGAACAGTGCGATGGCGGACGCCCTGCGCCGCGCGGGTCTGGCGGACCCGAAGAACCGCTGACGCCCCGGTCTCTCCCGGGCCGGGGTTCCCCGGCCCGGGAGGGACCTGTCAGACCTCGGTCACCCTGCCGTCCGCCACCTCGACGCGGCGGGTGACACGGACGGCGTCCAGCATGCGGCGGTCGTGGGTGACCAGCAGCAGCGTGCCCGTGTACGAGTCGAGCGCCGACTCGAGCTGTTCGATGGCGGCCAGGTCGAGATGGTTGGTCGGTTCGTCCAGTACGAGCAGATTGACGCCCCGGCCCTGGAGCAGAGCGAGCGCGGCGCGGGTCCGCTCCCCCGGTGAGAGGGTCGTCGCGGGGCGCAGCACATACTCCGCCTTGAGCCCGAACTTGGCCAGCAGAGTGCGCACTTCGGCCGGTTCGGTGTCGGGGACGGCCGCGCAGAAGGCGTCCAGCAGGCACTCGTCGCCGTAGAACAGGCGGCGGGCCTGGTCGACCTCGCCGACGACGACACCCGAGCCGAGGGCGGCGTGTCCCTCGTCGAGGGGAAGCCGGCCGAGCAGCGCGGCGAGCAGCGTCGACTTGCCGGCCCCGTTGGCGCCGGTGATGGCCACCCGGTCCGCCCAGTCGATCTGCAGCGACGCGGGCCCGAAGCGGAAGCCGCCGCGCCGGACCTCCGCCTCTCTGAGGGTGGCCACCACCGAGCCGGAGCGCGGGGCGGCGGCGATCTCCATCCGCAGCTCCCACTCCTTGCGTGGCTCGTCCACGGCGTCGAGCCGTTCGATCATGCGCTGCGTCTGGCGTGCTTTGGCGGCCTGCTTCTCGCTCGCCTCGCTCCGCATCTTGCGGCCGATCTTGTCGTTGTCGGTGGCCTTGCGGCGGGCGTTCTTGACGCCCTTGTCCATCCAGCTGCGCTGCATCTGGGCACGGCCTTCGAGCGCGGCCTTCTTGTCGGCGAACTCGTCGTACTCCTCGCGGGCGTGGCGCCGGGCCCGCTCGCGCTCCTCCAGGTACGCCTGGTAGCCGCCGCCGTAGAGGGTGATCTGCTGCTGGGCCAGGTCGAGTTCGAGGACCTTGGTGACGGTACGGGTGAGGAACTCGCGGTCGTGGCTGACGACGACCGTGCCGGCACGCAGGCCCTGGACGAATTTCTCCAGGCGTTCGAGACCGTCCAGATCGAGGTCGTTGGTGGGCTCGTCGAGCAGGAAGACGTCGTAGCGGGACAGCAGGAGCGAGGCGAGACCGGCGCGGGCCGCCTGCCCACCGGACAGGGAGGTCATGGGCACATCGAGGCCCACGGTGAGACCGAGTGAGGCGACGACGTCCTCCGCACGCTCGTCCAGGTCGGCGCCGCCGAGGTCCAGCCACCGCTCGAGACCGACGGCGTAGGCGTCGTCGGCTCCCGGGACGCCGTCGGCCAGGCCCTGGGCGGCGGCGTCCATGGCGGTCTGGGCGGCCGCGACGCCGGTGCGGCGGGCCAGGAAGTCCCGTACGGTCTCCCCCTCGCGGCGCTCCGGCTCCTGCGGGAGATGGCCGACGGTCGCGGTCGGCGGGGAGAGCCGCAGCTCGCCCTGTTCCGGCCGGTCGAGCCCCGCGAGCAGCCGCAGCAACGTGGACTTGCCCGCGCCGTTCACGCCGACGAGACCGATCACGTCGCCGGGGGCGACGACGAGGTCGAGCCCGGTGAACAGCGAGCGGTCGCCGTGGGCGGCGGCGAGATCCTTGGCGACGAGAGTTGCAGTCATCAGGGGGTGCATCTTAAGGCTTCGCGGGCCGGGCCGGGCAGGCCGGGTGGGACGAGCCGGGCCGGGCAGGCCGGGGCAGGCGGCAGGACCGGGATCCGGCGGGCTGACCGCGTCGCACGGCAGGACCACAACTACAGGCACGGTGGCGCCGGTGTCACGTTGTCACGGTGACGTGGGGGCGTGCCGAGGCGGCGGCCGCTCGCGTGGGCCGGGGCCGGCGGCCACTCCCGCAGCGGTAACGGGAGCGGCCCGCCGCAGCACGCCCTCTGAGTGGCCTGCCCCGTCGACGAACACCGACCGAGCCGGCACCGGCCCCGGACCGGCCCCGGACGGGCCCGGACCGGCCCGGACCGGCCCCGGACGAACCGGCGTCCGGCCTCCCATCACCCCGGCTCCGGCCCGTCCTCGCGCTTCTGCAGGCCCTCTGCCGCCTCCGGCGGGATCTCCGGCTCCTCGACGGGGATCTGTCCCGCCTCGGGGCCGAGGCCCGGGCCGATGCGGATCTCGAACTCTCCCGCGTACTTCTCGTGACCCGCGATCACCGCCGACTCCACCGCCTCCTCCGCGATCTCGCCACGGACGATCAGCGGGTCCTGGCGCAGGTCGCGCATGAGCGCCAGGCACATCCCGATCATCACCAGTACGAAGGGAGCCGCGACCAGGATCGTCAGTTGCTGCAGACCCGCGAGGGCGTCGCCCTTGCCCTCGCCGACGAGCAGCATGACGGCGGCCACGGCACCGGTCACCACGCCCCAGAAGATGACGACGAGCCGAGCCGGTTCGAAGGTGCCCTTCTGGGAGAGCGTGCCCATGACGATCGAGGCGGCGTCCGCGCCGGACACGAAGAAGATGCCGACGAGGATCATCACCAGGAGGCTCATCACCCCGGCGATCGGGAACTCCTGCAGGACGCCGAAGAGCTGGCCCTCAGGTGTCGTCTCACCGGCCAGCTCGCCGCGCTCCTCGAGCTTCATGGCCGTGCCGCCGAAGATGGCGAACCAGACCAGGCTGACCGTGCTCGGCACCAGGATGACGCCGCCCACGAACTGACGGATCGTGCGACCGCGGCTGATCCGCGCGATGAACATGCCGACGAACGGCGTCCACGAGATCCACCACGCCCAGTAGAAGACCGTCCAGCTGCTCAGCCAGTCGGCGACGTCGACGCCACCGGTCGACGCCTCGGTACGGCCGGCCAGCTGTGGCAGCTCACCGAAGTAGGCGGCGAGGGACGTGGGAACCAGATCGAGCACGAGGATGGTGGGACCGGCGACGAAGACGAACAGGGCGAGGACCACGGCCAGCACCATGTTGGTGTTGGACAGCCACTGGATGCCCCGCTCGACGCCGGATACGGCGGAGACCACGAAACACACCGTCAGGACCGCGATGACGGAGATCAGCAGGCCCGTGCCCGCCTGCGCCATCCAGCCCACCTCCTGCATCCCGCTGCCGATCTGCAGGGCACCGAGGCCCAGTGACGTCGCGGAGCCGAAGAGCGTGGCGAAGATGGCGAGGATGTCGATCACCCGGCCGGGAGGGCCCTCGGCGTGCTTCTTGCCCATCAAGGGCGTGAAGACGGCGCTGATGTTCTGCCGCCTGCGGCGCCGGAAGGTGCTGTACGCGATGGCGAGACCGACCACGGCGTAGATGGCCCACGGGTGCAGTGTCCAGTGGAAGAGCGTGGTGGCCAGAGCGGTCTGCATGGCGTCCGCCGAGTCGATCGGCGTGGTGCCCGGCGGAGGGTTCGTGTAGTGCGCCAGCGGTTCGCTGACCCCGTAGAACATCAGGCCGATGCCCATGCCCGCGCTGAACATCATCGCGATCCACGAGACCGTGCGGAACTCGGGCTTCTCGTGCTCCTGGCCGAGCGGGATGCGGCCGTAGCGGCTGACGGCGAGCCAGAGCGCGAAGACGACGAACCCGGAGGCGGCCAGGACGAAGGCCCATCCGCCGTTGTGCATCAGGCCGCTCAGCATGGTGTCGGACACGCTTTCCAGCGTCTCCGTGAACACCGAGCCCCAGAACACGAAGGCGAGCGTGAGGACCGCCGCGATGCCGAACACCACGCGGTCCGTGACAGGTGGACTGTCCTCGTGCGGATGGCGGCCCGGCAGGGCCGCCTTCACCGGATACCACAGCCGTTCGGCCGGCTTCTGTGGCTTCTGCACTTCGTGCGACACGGAGGTACCTTTCGCGGATACGCGGAGCCTGAATTCACTCCCCGGTACCCCCTACCACAGGAGCCACACTCCTCCCGGTATCAACAAGCTTCGACCGGCTGCCCGGCAATGAGGTGATAGGCCGCTCGGATGTCGAGGAGCAGCGGCACCAGTTTCCGCTGCGACTGCCGCAGCGGCACGACGACGCCGTCCCCGTCCGGTCGGGAACGCACTCCGTGCAGGGCGAGTTCGTCGCCCACGTCGGCGAACTGCGCGGCGTCGAGCCGGTAGCCGCAGGGCGGGTCCTGGAGGGTCTCGTCCGGTGCGGGCGGATCGTTGTCCGCGCCGCCGAGGTGGACCGCCCCCCGGTCCTCGAAACCCGCCGCGCGGGCGGCTGCCGTGACCGCCTCGGTCCGGTCGCGCCGCTCGTCCGCGTAGGCCAGCAGCCCGCCGAGCGCCACGAGCTGACTGTCGACGCGGCGGCGCTTGTTGAGGGCGGGATCGGCCCGCTCGTCCTCGCCGAGGGCGTCGGCGCGGCTCTCGATGAGCAGGCCGATCGCGTTCTTGACGCCGGACGCATTGCGCAGGATGCGTTCCTGGCCGTCACCCGCTGTCTGCTTGAGGGGCTCGCCGGTGACCGGGTCGGTCCAGATGCCGTACGTACCGGTGCTGTAGCCCGCGAGGCCGGCGGCCGGGCGGACGTAGGAGGCCGAGAGCGTCCGCGCCTCGTCGTGCACACGGGGGTCGGTGTTGAGGTTGCGCGGCCACAGGTCGAACAGGGCCTTGTCGTAGTACGGCGGTGTGGCTCCGTACTCGTGCAGGTCGTAGACGACGTCCGGACGCTCGTCACGGACGGCGGCGGCGAGCGCCCGGCCCTCGGCCGTCCTCAGCGCCATGTGGTCGCGGTTGATGTCGACCCCGTCCGCGTTGCCCCGGGTGTCCGCGGCCCGCCCGTCGGGGTTGGCCGTCGGCACCACCATCACGTGCATACGGGACATCAGCCCGCGGGCCCCGCCGCCCCGGGCGAAGGCAAGGTCCCGGATGGTGGTCAGGCACGCCTCGCGGCCCGCCGGTTCGTCGCCGTGCTGAGCGCAGATCAGGAGCACGGTGTGGGGCGACCTTTCGTTCCCCAGGTGGACGAGGTGCAGCGGGCGGCCCTGCTTCGTCGTGCCGAGGCGCTCGTACGACATCCGGCCGCTGCCCCGGTCGACCGCGGCGAGGAGGGCCCGCTCCTCCGCCTGAGTGGTCCAGCGTTCGCCCCTGGTCGTCTCGAAGCCGGTACGGGGCACGGTGTGGGCCGCCCGCGCGTTCCCGGTGAGCAGAGGCACGGCGAGCGCTGCGGCGACGGCCGTGAGCACGAGCGTACGGGCGCGGACGCGGATGCCGGCGCCGGCGCTGGGTCTGGGGCTGGGGCTGGCGCTGGGGCTGGGGCTCATCGGCTGCTGCCTCCGGGAGTCGGGCGGATCGGACGCGGCTCGGCGACTCCGCGCAGCGGGAGCCTGCCCGTTCCGGGCCCGCCCCGACAAGGCCGCCGGTGCACGGGCGCGGGCGGCCTTCGCCGGACCCGGACTACGGGGGCGTCGGCACACAGAACTCGTTGCCGTCGGGATCGGCCATCGCCACCCGGCCGGCGGGCGCCGGAATGGAAGCGCTCTCAGACTCCTGACCGGGCAGATATCCTGTCGGTGTCAGATCATGTCGCCGACCGGCGCACTGGACCACGACCGGAGCAGACGAGGAGCGTCTCACGTGCCGGAGCAGACCGCTGGGACCCGCCCCACCCTGGAGGCCGTCGCGGCGCGCGCGGGTGTCTCCCGCGCCACGGCCTCCCGGGTCGTCAACGGCGGTGCGGGGGTGCGCGCGCCGCTGGTCGACAAGGTGCGCCAGGCGGTGGAGGAGCTCGGCTACGTGCCGAACCACGCGGCGCGCACGCTGGTCACGAGGCGCAACGGCGCGGTCGCCGTGGTCATCGCCGAGCCCGAGATGCGGATCTTCTCCGACCCGTTCTTCGAGCAGCAGGTGCGTGGGATAAGCCGTGAGCTCACGGCGTACGACTCCCAGCTGGTGCTGCTGTGGGTCGAGGGCCCGGGAGACCACGACCGGATCGCCCGCTACCTCGGCGGCGGGCACGTCGACGGGGCCCTCGCGTTCTCCCTGCACGACGACGACGAACTGCCCGCGCTGATCGGCAGGACGAAGATTCCCATGGTCTTCGGCGGGCGTCCGGCCCCCGGCTCCGATCTCACGGTCCCGTACGTGGATGCCGACAACCGCGGCGGCGCCCGGGAGGCCGTTCGCCATCTCGTCTCGCGAGGCTGTGTGAACATCGCCCACATCGCGGGGCCGCGCGACCAGACCTCGGCGCAGGACCGGACCGAGGGCTATCACGACATCCTGGTGGACGCCGACCCCGGCCTGTGCTGCCAGGGCGATTTCACGCAGGAGAGCGGCGCGCGGGCGATGGCGGAGCTGCTGGACCGCCGCCCGGACCTCGACGGGGTCTTCGTCTCGAACGACCTGATGGCGTCGGGTGCGCTGCGCACCCTGCGGGAGCGCGGACTGCGGGTGCCACAGGACGTGGCCGTGGTCGGCTTCGACGACATGGCCTCGGTCGTCGGCACGACGGACCCGGCGCTGACCACGGTGCGCCAGGACATCGAGGGGATGGGGCGGCTGATGGTCCGGCTGCTGATGCGGCTGCTGAACGAGTCGGGCGGCGCCGCCCCCGCGTCCGTGATCACCCCCACCACGCTGGTGCGGCGGGCATCGGCCTGACGCCGGTGCCCGCCGCACGTGCGGTGTCGCGATGGTGAGCCGCGAGCCGCCGGCTCCGGCCTCTCAGCTCCTGGCCGGGGGCGGCTCACGGCTCCGGTCTGTCAGCTGTAGGGGATCACCAGGACGGACTTGTCGGTGCCGGTCTGCAGCTTCGATGTGCCGTTGCCGATGGCGCTCCACACCTCGAGGCGTACGGTGCCGCCGGCCAGGTCGCCCGGCATGCCCGTGGCCGCCTTGAGGCCGCGTGCCTGTGTGTACTCCTCCCAGCCGGTGACCGGGTCGGTCGCGAAGTAGTGGTAGGTCTCGGTCCGGTCGAAGCTCCCGTCACCGGTGAAGTCGTAGCTGATACGGGCCTGCTGGCCGAGTCCGACCGCGCTGCCCGCGTCCACCTGGAGCCGGAAGGCGGTCGTGGCGCCCGGGGCGAGCGTGCCGTTGACGCCGCGGACTTCGTAGACGAGCGGCTGGTGGGGGGTGCCGTCGTGGTTGGCGCCGCCTGCGGAGGCGATCGTGTCGCTGACCGCAGTGCCGCCGGTCGCCGTGGTCAGGGCGCCGCCGCTGCGCAGCTGGAAGGTGTTGCCGGTCGGCGGCTCGGGGTCGGGGTCGGGGCCGCCGCCGGTCCCGGTGCCGCTCGCGGTGGAACGGGCGGGTACGGAGAGGGTCTTGCCGTCGGAGAAGGTGACGGTGCGGGCGGTCGGGCCGTGGTTGTGGGCCGCGTAGGTGCGTGTGGTGCCCTTGGTGAAGACCGCGGAGGTGGGGAGGTCACCGGTCACGGTGGCATCCGGGGCGCCGAGGGTGTCGAGGGTGTTGATCCAGTGGTAGGTGTGCGCCTTCGACTCGCCCTGCTCGGGGGTGTAGCCCGCGTGGCCCGCGTCCCATTTGGCCTTGGCCGCGCCGGGGTCGGCGAAGGACTGGAACTCCCAGAGGATGTCGCGCCATTCGACGGCCGGGCCGCCGTTCTCGCGCTCCATCTCGGCGATGTTGCGCCGGATCGCGGCCTTCTCGCCGCCGAGGTGCAGGGACCCGCCGGTCACGGGGAGGACGTTGATGCCGTGGATCTCCTCCGGGTTGGCGGTCCACCAGGTGGCGTAGGCGCCGCCGCTGCCCCACACCATGCCCACCGTGTCGTGGCCGAAGGAGGAGGGGAAGACCTGCTCGTCGGCGTCGAACCAGTACTGCGCGATCGACTCGGACTCGGTGGTGAGCAGATAGGCGCCCAGGTCGCGCAGCGAGGTGTCACCGGTGGCGGAGCCCCACAGGACGAGGGCGGCGCTGAGGTTGGTGGACTCGGAGGACGACTCCTGGTTGTTGCCGGCGGCGAAGCCCTGGTGGCCGGAGGCCCAGCTGTGGCCGGCGTAGACGTCGAAGCCGCGCAGGAAGGGGAAGGCCGTGTCGGTGCGACTGGGGTTGGCGGCGTCGCGGACGAGGGTCTTCACCATGCCGCCCCAGGCGGAGTCGGCGGCCCACGCCCGGTCGTACTGGGCGACGATCGCCGCCGCGTAGACGTAGTAGCTGTAGTGGAAGTGGTGGTCGTTGAGTTCGGTGTCGCTGCCGTAGGAGGCGGGGTAGCCGGTGAGGGTCTTCCAGTCCCTGTCGTAGCTGAACTCGTTGGCGCCTCCCGCCGTGAACCAGTCCTGCAGCTTGCCCTTGATCAGGCCGAGGAGCCGGTCGCGGGTGCCGGTCTCGCCGATCTGTTCGGCGACCGGTACGAGCTGGGCGAGGCGGCCGAGCGCCTTGCCGGTCCAGTAGGTGTCGGAGGCCCCGGAGAAGGGGTCGGAGGCGTTCACGACCTCGTTGAGGTAGCCGCGCAGCCGGGCGGTGTCCACGCCGCTCGACTTCGGCAGCGCCGGCAGCACCGCGGCGGCCTTCTGGCTGGTGGTGAAGGAGGCCGACTCGCGGACCTTCATGGTGCCGCGGGGGGAGACGTAGGTGTAGGAGGTGAGCGGGTCCGTGGTGTTCAGCCACTGGTGGCGGTAGAGGGCCTGGAGCGCGCCGCGCTCGCTGCCTTCCTCCGCCTCGGTGGTGAGCCGGTAGGTGGCCCTGACGGTGCCGCCGCTGTAGCTCCAGGTGGCCTGGGAGCCGGTGACGAAGCTGTAGGCGTAGTTCCGGTAGGTCGCGAGCGCGCCGGTGGACGGCAGCACGGCGACGGAGAAGTAGTCCTTTGACCCGAGGCCGGCGGTGATGGTGGAGCCGGAGACGTTCCAGTCGCTGCCGGAGGGCGCGAAGAGGGCGTAGTGGTGTCCGGCGACGGTGATGCCGAGGACGTTGCCCTGGTCGGCGAAGACGGCGGGCGCGCCGGCGGTGGTGATCTGCGCGTTGCCGCCGGAGCCCTTGGCGTACACGAACGGGGAGCCGTGGCCGATGGTGGTGCGCAGGGTGCGGGCGCCGTCGGACCAGTAGGGGGTGACCGTCCAGTCGGACCAGTCGTCGGCCTTGGTGTCGGGAGAGTTGAGGCCGGTCAGCCCGATGGTCAGGTCGCGCTTGTGGGCGTACTCGTACTGGCGGCCGTCGCCGACGATCGCGGGGTTGGTCGGGTAGCCGACGTCGAGCCCGCCGGACGTGGCCTGGTAGGTGAGGGGATGGCCGTACATGGGGGTCGAGTACGGGTTGTCGCCGTAGCGCTGGAAGGCGAGGGAGGACCACCAGTCGTTGGTGGGTACGGGCCGGTTCCGCGCGGCGGCGGTCACCTTGGGCGTGACCGGGGTTCCGGTGTTGGTGGTGGGGCCCGACGTACCGGCGGGGCGGGTGTCGGAGTAGCTGCCGGAGCCGACGGGGACGGTGGCGGCGGCCGCCGGTGCGGCGGCCGGGCCCAGGCCGACGGTGGCCAGGGCTGAGGCCAGGACCAGTACGGTCGCCGGCCTGGTGCGGGGGGCTGGCATGCGGCACCTCAAGTCATCACGGGACGGGTGGCTGAGAGCGCTCTCAGATGGCCGAAACGTAAAACCCCTGAAACACGGGTGTCAATACATCGCACACAGCGGGCAGTTGGGCTCGAGTCCAAGCCGTTACGCCTTCGAGTCTTGACGAGGCGCGCACCGGCGGGGCACTCTCCAAGCGCATGTTTGAGAGCGCTCTCAAGCGCTCGTCCCACCCCGAAGCCAAGGGAGGCTTCCCATGCCCATAGCCAGAGCCGCCAAAAGGGCCGCCGTCCGCCTCGGTGCAGTCGCACTCGCCGGGACACTGCTCGCCGCCTGCGGATCCGGTTCGTCGGACACCGCCTCCGACGGCGAGGGCGGGAAGGTCACGCTCACCGTCGACCTCTTCGGTTCCTTCGGCTACAAGGAGGCCGGGCTCTACGCGGAGTACGAGAAGCTGAACCCGGACGTCACGATCAAGCAGACCGACACCGAGGACGAGGCCGACTACTGGAAGTCGCTCCAGACCCGGCTGGCCGGCGGCGGCGGTCTCGCGGACGTCCAGGGCATCGAGGTCGGGCGGATCGCGTCGGTCACCCGGCAGCAGTCCGACAAGTTCGAGGACCTGACCAAGTACGGCGCGGACAAGCTGAAGAGCCAGTTCGCCGAGGCCAAGTGGGCCGCGGCCACCACCGAGGACGGCAAGGTCCTGGGCCTGGGCACCGACGTGGGTCCCGAGGCGATGTGCTACCGCACCGACCTGTTCAAGCAGGCGGGCCTGCCGACCGACCGCGAGGAACTCGCGAAGAAGTGGTCGACATGGGAGGGCTACCTCGAGCTGGGCAAGCAGTACAAGGCCAAGGCGCCCGCCAAGAGCGCCTGGCTGGACAGCGTCGGCAGCCTCTTCTCCATCATGATCGGCCAGGAGGAGGAGCGGTACTACGACGCGTCCGGCAAGCTCATCTGGGAGACCAACCCGGCGCTGAAGACGGCGTGGGACACCTCCGTCAAGGCGGCGGAGAGTGATCTGAGCGCCAAGCTCGACCAGTGGTCGCCCCAGTGGAACCAGGCGTTCGCCGCAGGCTCCTTCGCCACCATCCCCTGCCCCGCCTGGATGCTCGGCTACATCAAGGGCCAGGCCGGAGACAGCGGCAAGGGCAAGTGGGACATCGCCAAGCTGCCCGGCGGCGCCGGCAACTGGGGCGGCTCGTACCTCTCCGTTCCGCGCGCGGCCAAGCACAAGAAGGAGGCGTACGAGCTGATCCAGTGGCTCACCGCTCCCGAGCAGCAGGCCAAGCTCTTCCAGAAGCAGGGCAACTTCCCCTCCTCCACCGGCGCCATCGAGAAGGTCGCGGACGCCACCGACCCGTACTTCTCCGGCGCGCCGATCGGCCAGATCTTCGGTGACGCGGCCAAGGAGGCCCCGGTCCAGGTCCTCGGCGTCCACGACCAGAACGTCAACCAGCAGATCACCAACGCGCTGAACGAGGTCGAGCGCAAGGGCATCTCGTCCGAGAAGGCATGGGGGAACGCCAAGAAGGGCGTCGAGAACACCATCGGCTGACGCCCGCCGCCTCTCGTGCGGACCGTCCACACGGGGTTCGTGAGGCCCCGCCCGATCCGAACGAGAACCCCCAGCCCCTTCGGGCCGGTCCGTCGTCACTCGACCCCCCGCACCGGACCGGCCCGAAGGCCGTCCCTTCCGGATCGGACACCTCGCCTGATCCGGAGGGCGCGGCCCGGGGCCCGTACGTACCGGCTCGCCCCCGCCTTGTACCGCCACGCCCGGCAGCCCCGTACCGCACCGCCGCCCCCGCACCGCCCCGTACCGCCTCCCCCCGCAGCCCCCGCCCGGCACCGCCGCTCCCGCAACGACTCGCCTCGTACCGCCCGTACCGCGTACCGCCCGTACCGACTCGCCCCGAAGGGCCGCCCCGTGACCCTCACCGCTACCGCGAAGCCGGAGCCGAAACCGGAGCCGAAACCGGTCTCGCCGCCCCGGCCGCCGGCCGTGCGACGCGCCTGGCGCAAGCTCTCGCCGTACGCCTACATCGCCCCGTTCTTCACCCTGTTCACCGCCTTCGGGCTCTTCCCCCTGATCTACACGGCGTTCGTCTCCCTCTACCGCGTGGAGCTGCAGACCCCGGGCGACATGGAGTGGCGCGGACTGGGCAACTACACCGCGCTGCTCGGCGACGAGTTCTTCTGGACCGCGCTGCGCAACACCTTCACCATCGGCGTGCTCTCCACAGTGCCGCAGCTGGTGATGGCGCTCGGCCTGGCGCACCTGCTCAACTACCGCCTGCGCGGCCGCACCTTCCTGCGCACCGCGATGCTCCTGCCGTACGCGACGTCCGTGGCGGCCGCCACGCTCGTCTTCGCCCAGCTCTTCGGGCGTGACTTCGGGCTGATCAACTACGTACTGAGCCTGGTCGGCATCGATCCGATCGACTGGCAGACCGGCACCGTCGCCTCGCAGATCGCCGTGTCCACCATCGTCATCTGGCGCTGGACCGGCTACAACGCGCTGATCTACCTGGCGGGCATGCAGTCCATCCCCTCCGAGCTGTACGAGGCGGCGGAGGTGGACGGCGCCTCCCGGTGGCGGCAGTTCTTCCATGTCACGCTGCCGGGGCTGCGCCCCACGATCCTGTTCACCGTGGTCGTCTCGACGATCGGCGCGACGCAGCTCTTCGGTGAGCCGCTGCTGTTCGAGGGCTCCATCTCCGGTGGCATCTCGCACCAGTACCAGACGCTCGGGCTTTACATGTACGAGCAGGGCTGGGGCTTCTTCCACCTGGGGCGGGCCGCCGCCATCGCCTGGGTGATGTTCCTGCTGATCGTGGTGCTCGTCGGGGTCAACGCCCTGATCGCGCGCCGCCGTGCCCGCAAGGAGGCCGGCCGATGACCGCGCTGGGCCCTGTCCAGGAGCTCGCCGCCCCGCCGGCGAAGCAGCCGGCCGACCGGAGCCGGAAGGAGGCGCGGCCCCGCCGCCGCAGGTCCGGCGCGGGCCGCACGACCAAGGGCGGCAAGCTCGCCTACGCCATCCTGATCGCCGCCTTCCTCGTCTCCGCGTTCCCGTTCTACTGGACGATCGTCGCAGCCAGCCGCTCCAACGCGGACCTGGCGAAGGTGCCGCCGACGCTGCTGCCCGGCCCCAACCTGTTCCGCAACTTCGAGGCGGTGATGGAGGAGGCGGACATCGGCAAAGCGCTGCTCAACTCCTTCGTCGTCTCGGGCTCGATCACCGTCGGCACCGTCCTGTGCTGCACGCTCGCCGGCTTCGCCTTCGCCAAGCTGCGGTTCCGCGGCCGGGGCGCGCTGCTCGCCGTCACGGTCGGCACGATGATGATCCCGCCGCAGCTGGGCGTCATCCCGCTGTTCATGCTGATCGCGGAGCTGCAGTGGGTGAACCAGCTGCAGGCGGTGATCCTGCCCGGTCTGGTCTCCGCGTTCGGTGTGTTCTTCATGCGCCAGTACCTGGTGCAGTCGCTGCCGGACGAGCTGATCGAGGCCGCCCGTGTGGACGGCGCCTCCACCGCCCGCATCTTCTGGTCGATCGTGGTGCCCGTCGCACGGCCCGGCATGGCCGTCCTCGGCATGCTGACGTTCATGGCCGCCTGGAACGACTTCTTCTGGCCGATCGTCGCGCTCTCCTCGCAGAACCCGACCGTCCAGGTGGCACTGCGCCAGCTCGGCGGCGGCTATGTGCACGACCAGTCCGTGATCATGGCGGGCACACTGCTGGGCACGCTGCCGGTGCTGCTGGTCTTCGGCCTGCTCGGCCGGCAGATCGTCGGCGGCATCATGCAGGGCGCGGTCAAGGGATAGGCCGTGTCCGGTTCCCGATCCGCCGGACACGGCCTCGCCTTCACTCTCCTCGCTCGACGTCTCACCTCTGGGAGTTCCACCTCATGACCGCGCTCGACGCACGCCCCGAGACCACCACGACGCTCCGGTTCCCCACCGGATTCCGCTGGGGCACCGCCACCGCCGCCTATCAGATCGAGGGCGCGGCCGCCGAGGACGGCCGTACCCCGTCCATCTGGGACACCTTCAGCCGCATCCCGGGCAAGGTCCGCAACGGCGACACCGGTGACATCGCGGCCGACCACTACCACCGGATGCGTGAGGACGTCGCCCTCATGCGCCGGCTCGGGGTCACCGACTACCGGTTCTCGATCGCCTGGCCACGGGTGCAGCCGACCGGCCGCGGGCCCGCCGTCCAGAAGGGCCTCGACTTCTACCGCCGGCTCGTCGACGAGCTTCGGGACGCCGGCATCCGGCCGGTGGCCACGCTCTACCACTGGGACCTGCCGCAGGAGCTGGAGGACGCGGGTGGCTGGCCGGAGCGGGAGACCGCCCGGCGGTTCGGCGAGTACGCGGGCATCATGGCCGAGGCGCTCGGTGACCGGGTGGCGACCTGGACGACCCTCAACGAACCGTGGTGCGCCGCCTTCCTCGGCTACGGCAACGGGGTCCATGCCCCCGGCCGCACCAGTCCGCTCGCGTCGCTGCGCGCCGCCCACCACTTCAACCTGGCGCACGGCTGGGCCGCGCAGACCCTGCGCGCCGCGCTCCCGGCGGGCGCGGAGATCTCCCTGACCCTCAACCTCCACGCGGTTCGGGCCCACACCAACTCGCCCGCCGACCTGGACGCGGCCCGCCGTATCGACGCGGTCGGCAACCGCGTCTTCCTCGACCCGGTCTTCCACGGCCGCCTTCCGGAGGACCTGGTACGGGACACCGCGGCGGTCACGGACTGGTCGTTCGTGCTGGACGGCGACCTGGAGGCGGCGTCCACGCCGATCGACTCGCTGGGCATCAACTACTACTCCCCCACCGTCGTCGCGGCGGGCTCCTCCGAGTCGCCCTCGCCGTGGGCCGGCGCCGAGGAGCACGTACGGTTCCTGCCCGCTCCCGGCCCGCGCACCGCTATGGACTGGCCGGTCGACGCGAACGGCCTGCACGAGCTGCTGATCCGGCTGCGCGACGACCTGCCGGGCGTGCCGCTGGTGATCACCGAGAACGGCGCGGCGTACGACGACTACGCCGATCCGTCCGGGGCGGTCCACGACCCCGAGCGGGTGGCCTATCTCCACGCCCATCTCTCGGCCGTGCACCGGGCGATCGGCGAAGGCGCGGACGTACGGGGCTACTTTTTGTGGTCCCTGCTGGACAACTTCGAATGGGCGTACGGCTACAGCAAGCGGTTCGGCATCGTGCACGTCGACTTCGCCACCCAGCGCCGCACCTTCAAGGACAGCGCGCACTGGTACGCGGACGTCATCGCGCGCGGCGGCCTGACCTGAGCCGCTTCACCCGCTGAGCCCCGTCCGTCCCCGCCGCGAGGCGCGCCCGCTCCTTCCGGCGCGCCTCGCGGGCGAGGGGCAGGTAGCGCAGCCGCTCGGGCAGTACGGGCACCACGGCCCGTACGACCCGGGCGAAGCGCCGCAGCCTGCGCTCCTGCGCACCGGTCCAGGGCAGGCCGATGGCCTCGCGTGCGTCCGGCGGCATCAGCCCGATGGTCATGAACCGGCGGAAGCGGGCCAGCGGCGGGCGCAGCACCGGCCACAGGGCGCGCAGCACCAGCCGCAGGGGCAGCGGCCCTCGGTCGGGCGGGGGTACCGGCTGGCCGACGTCCACCAGCTCCCGTACGACGACGGTCGCCTCCAGCTCGTCGGCCAGCACCTTGCGGTAGTACGGCCAGAACTCCTCGATCGTCTGCGGCATGTCCCGGTCGTGGATGCCGAGTATCCGGCCGACCTGGAGCCACTCCGCGTACAGCTGCCGCTCCTCGGCATCGGTGAGTTCGCGCACCAGGTACCTGGCGGCATGCCGGTACACGGGGAAGCCGGTGGCATGGACCCAGGAGTAGTAGGCCGGGCTCAGCGCGTGGTAGCGGCGGCCGTGCGCGTCGGTGCCCTGGATGGTGCGGTGCAGTTCGCGGAGCCTGCGGCCCTCCGCGGCGGCCGCCTCGCCACCGTAGATCCACAGCTGGAGCGAGCGCAGGGACCTCTCGCCCCGGCCCCAGGGGTCGGTGCGGAAGACGGAGTGCTCGTCGACGCCGGCGGCGACGGCGGGGTGGGCGACCTGCATGGTGAGCGCCGCGGGCAGCATCAGCAGGGCGCGGATGTCACCGGCGAGGCCCCAGAGCACGCCTCCGGGCGGAGGCGGCAGGGGTTCGTCGTCGGTTGCCCTGCTCATCGGTCGTCTCCCTGGAGGGTGCCCGGTCGGTCGGTCACCTTCCAGTATGCGACCTGCGGCGGAGCCGCCCCGGCGGCCCTACGCCGCAGCGAGCGCCACGAACGCGGCCCACTCGTCCCGGCCGACCCGCAGCGCGGGCCCCTCACCCGCCGCCTTGGAGTCCCGTACGTACACGCCGTCGCGGCCGGTGGCCACCTCCACGCAGTCGCCGCCGTCCGATCCGCTGTAGCTGCTCTTGAACCAGGGGAGCCCGTCCACGCTGTCGGCCACCTGCTCCACGCTCATGTCTCTCCAACCATCCGTTCGATGAGCCGCGCAGACTCCTCGACGTTCAGGGCTGCGACCGCAGCTTGCCATAGCGCAGGCCGAAGGCGCTGACCTCGGCAGCATCTTGCACGACGCACCCGACTCCCTGGGACTCGAAGTACCCGAAGTGCCGGTGTTCTTTCGACTCCACGACCACGAACGGGCCGTTCTTGCCGGGATGAAACCCGCGGCCCGCAGGCATAACCTGAAGCTCGACATTCCTCAACGCTCCGACCTCCAGCAGCCGCTGCCACTGCGCACGCATGATTTCCACATCGCCCACCGGATCGCGCAGCGCCTCCTCGCCCACGATGAACGACAGCTCCGCCAGCGGCACCCGTGTCAGCAGCTTCTGGCGACTCAGCCGAGCCTCCGTATGCTGGTCCACGGTCTCGTCGCTCAGAGGCGGGCAGTGCCCCGCGAACACCGCCCGCGCATACGCCTCCGTCTGCAACAGGCCCGGGACCAGCAGCGGATCGTACGAGAAGCGGCTCAACACCTCCGCCTCGATGAGCGCGAAGTTCCGGAAGAACTGCGGCAGCTTCGCCCGGTCCACGTCGTCCTGGAGCACCTCCAGCACGCCCCGCGCCTCCAGCACCCGGTCCGCCGCCGCCGTGAAGGTCGCCTTCGCCGGCCGCCGGCCCTGCTCGACCGAGGCGACCTGCTCCAGCGAGTAGCCGATGGCCTCCCCGAGCGCCTGCTGGTTCAACCCCGCCCGCTTCCGCAGGTGTTGCAGCAACCGCCCGTAGGCCGACCACGCCCCCGGCAGCTCGCTGCCCTCCCTGCTCTCGCCCGTACGACTGTTCCGCGCGTCCCGCACCGCTCTCACGCCCTTCCGTCCCCGAGTTCACCCCGCTCGCACCGCAGCGCACGCCAACCCCGTTGCGCTCGGCCAGGGTTCAACGGGGCCGGCGATCCCCGGGACACGCCCGCCGACCCGTACACGGGCCGTACAGACCCGTACGCCGACCGTCTCGTGCACCGGGTTACCTTGTCGTGGTGGCGGCCTCCGCCAGGACGCGGGCGAGTTCGCGGGGGCGGGTGGCCATCGGCCAGTGGCCGGAGTCGAGGTCCACGTACTCAAGGCGGGTGGCGCGGGCCAGCTCGGGACTCTCACCGGCAGCGATCCACTCCTCGGCCTGGGCTGGGGTGAACTCGGGGCAGACAACAACAACGGGGACGTCGAAGCGGCGCTCATCGGTCAGGCGTACGAGTCCCCGGGCGACCGCCTCGGGGACGGGAATGGCGGCGGACGCGACGCGGTCCCGGGTTGCCTGGTCCAGGTCGGCGGCGTCCGCGCCCTCGAAGGGGGCCCAGCCCGGGAAGGGCATGGCGCCGTCCTCGATCGCGAAGTGATCGGCGTAGGCCCGCCCGTCGGCGGCGGGGAAACCACCGATCAGGACGACCTTGGCCACCTTCTCCGGTCGCGCGTCGGCAGCCAGCCAGGCCAGGCTCGATGCGGCGGAGTGCCCCACCACCAGGGGCTTTCCGGGAGCCGCGTCAACCGCGGCGAGCACTGCTTCCCGCTGGTCGTCAAAGGTCGCAGAGGCGGCGCCGTCACCCTGGCCCGGCAGGGTGAGCGGCACCGGACGGTGGCCGAGCGCGGTGAGTTCGGGCACCACGTCGTCCCAGACGGATCCGTCGAGCCACAGGCCGGCGATGAGCAGAATGTCCACGGTGCTTCTCCCGAAGATGAGTCGGATCTGGCTGCCGGCACGCTATCGGGAGGCTCTGACACCGGGCCGGGTCACGCCGAGGGCCCGGCGTCCGGCCCCGCCAGGTGGCGGGCAGGTGCCCGGATAGCCTGCTCCGCATGACGGACATCGTGATCAGGTCCGCCGTCGCGGACGACATCCCGGCCATCGTGGCCATGCTCGCCGACGACTCGATGGGAGTGGACAGGGAGTCCCCCGACGACCTGGAACCCTGTCTGGCGGCGTACGAGCGGCTGCGCGACGACCCGCACCAGCACGTGATGGTGGCCGAGCGCGCCGGAACGGTCGTCGCCACTCTGCAACTGACCATCGTGCACGGTCTGTCGCGTCGCGGCAGCACCCGCTCGATCATCGAGGCGGTGCGCGTGCACACGTCGGAGCGGGGCCGGGGGCTCGGGCAGCGGTTCGTCGAGTGGGCCATCGAGGAGTCCCGCAAACAGGGGTGCCGACTGGTCCAGCTGACCTCCGACGCCTCCCGTGCCGACGCTCACCGGTTCTACGAGCGGCTCGGCTTCACCGGCTCCCACATCGGGTTCAAACTGCCGCTCGGTCCCTGATCGTGAAGTCGGGTACAGAAACCCGGCACCTGACCATTACCAGAAGGTAACTACGGCTGATTTGATGTGCGGCGCCGGTCCCCCGACCGGAGGTAACCCCCCCACCACGAACGGGAGATCCAGTGCCGCATCCCCAGCTTCGCCGTGCCTCCGGCGCGGCCGTGTCCGCCGCCCTGTCCGCCGTGCTCGCCGCCACCGCCCTGGCGGGCACGGCGCCGACGGCGGCCGCCGCACCGACCGACGGGACGCCGAACCTGAAGGTCCTGACCTACAACGCGTTCCTCTTCAGCAAGACGCTCTACCCCAACTGGGGCCAGGATTACCGGGCCGCGGCCATAGCCGCGGCGCCGTTCTTCCAGGGCCACGACGTCGTGGTCCTCCAGGAGGCGTTCGACAACTCCTCCTCGGAGGCGCTGATGCAGGCCGCCGCCGACCAGTATCCGCACCGCACGCCGGTAGTGGGCCGGAGCAGGAGCGGCTGGGACGCGACGGGCGGCTCGTACTCGGCGACGACACCGGAGGACGGCGGGGTCGCCGTCCTCAGCAGATGGCCGATCGTCCGCAAGGAGCAGTACGTCTACAAGGACGCGTGCGGCGCGGACTGGTGGTCGAACAAGGGCTTCGCCTACGCCGTCCTCGATGTGAACGGAACCCGGGTGCATGTCGTGGGCACCCACGCGCAGTCCACGGATCCCGGCTGTGACGCGGGTGAAGCGGCCGAGATGCGCGGTCGTCAGTTCCGTGCGATGGACGCCTTCCTGGACGCCAAGGACATCCCGGCCTCCGAGCAGGTCGTCGTGGCGGGCGACTTCAACGTGGACTCGCACTCCCCCGAGTACACCTCGATGCTGGCCGACGCCGGTCTGGTCGGGGCCGACGCGCGCACCGGCCACCCCTACTCGTTCGACACGCGGGACAACTCGATCGCCGCCGACCGCTACCCGGACGACCCGCGCGAGGACCTGGACTTCGTCCTGCACCGGGCGGGGCACGTGAAACCGTCCGGCTGGACCAATGAGGTGATCAAGGAGCGGAGTGCGCCCTGGTCGGTCTCGAGTTGGGGCACCACCTACACGTACACGAATCTGTCCGACCACTATCCGGTGATCGCCTCCGGCCAGTAGGCGCGAGCCGCCGACGGTGGCCCTGACGTTCCTGTCAGGGCCCTGCCAGATTGGGTCCACGCTCCGGACTGGTCCGGTCCACATTGCCGTCAGGCGATCCCCCCACACGGACTCGCACGAAGGAGAAGCCCCCATGAGACGCACGCTCCGCGCGCGCATCTGCCTTCCCGCCCTGTTGGCCCTGACCACCGTCGGACTCGGCTCCGCCACGGCCGCCGCCGACACTGCGGGCGCCGGCGGCAACCCCCACCCCGGCATCACCGCGTTGCCCGCCCAGTACTCCCTGCACACCGCGCTCGAACGCGACCTCGGCGACCGCAGTGCCGGTTCCTACCTGGACGCGGAGAGCGGCGAACTCGTCGTCACCGTCACCGACGCGGAGGCCGCCGAGGAGGTACGGGCCACCGGCGCCCGCGCCGAGCTCGTCGAGCGGAGCATGGCCCAGCTGAGGGCCGCCATGGACACCCTGGAGTCCAGGGCGAGGATCACCGGCACGTCATGGGGCATCGACCCGTCGGCCAACAAGGTCGCCGTCGAGGCCGACAGCACCGTCTCCGCGGCCTCGATGGCGAAGCTGCGGAGCGTCGCCGTACCGCTCGGAGACGCCGTCAGCATCAAGCGCGTCCCGGGCGCGTTCAAGAAGGAGGTGGCGGGCGGCGACGCGATCTACGGCGGCGGCTACCGCTGCTCGGCGGCGTTCAACGTCTCCGACGGCACCGCCCGTTACCTTCTGACCGCCGGCCACTGCACCAATGCCGCGAGCATCTGGTCCGCCACCTCGGGCGGCCCCGAGATCGGCACCCGCACGGGCACCAGCTTCCCGACCAACGACTACGGCATCGTCCGCTACACCGACGGCTCGCAGCCCGCGGGCGACGTCGACCTCTACAACGGCAGCCACCAGGACATCACCGCCGCGGCCGACGCGATCGTCGGCCAGTCCATCCGCAAGAGCGGCTCCACCACCGGGCTCACCAGCGGCACGGTGACCGCGGTGGACGTCACCGTGAACTACGGCGACGGCCCGGTCCACGATCTGGTCCGCACCACCGCCTGCTCCGCGGGCGGCGACAGCGGCGGCGCCCACTTCGCCGGCTCCACCGCGCTCGGCATCCACTCCGGCAGCGCCGGATGCACGGGCAGCAGCGGCTCCGCCCTCCACCAGCCGGTCAAGGAGGCGCTCGCCGCCTACGGGGTCGCCGTCTACTGACCGCACGCCCTCGGGGCCGGCGTCCACCGACCGCACGCCCCCGGACCGGCTCCGCGCAGAGCAGGGCGTGCCCGCTGTGCCGGGCACGCCCTCGATCTCGGAACGATCCGCACTCGATCTCGGAACGATCCGCCACCGACTGCGGAGCTCGATCGCCCCACGCCTTTCACAACACTGGTGAGACAGCAATACTGTTGCACCAGTGGTCCAGCAGCAAGGAGAGTCATGGCGACCGGGACCGAGGAGCCGACGCTCACCGTCGACGAACTGGCCGCACGCGCCGGGGTCACCGTGCGCACCATCCGGTTCTACAGCACCCGCGGACTGCTGCCGCCGCCCGTGATCGGTCCCCGCCGGGTCGGGCACTACGGCGGCGAGCACGTCTCCCGGCTGGCCCTGATCGAGGAGCTCCAGCACCAGGGCATGACGCTCGCCGCGATCGAGCGCTATCTGGGGCAGTTGCCCGCCGACCTGAGCGCGCAGGATCTGGCGATCCACCGGGCGCTGGTCGCCTCGTGGGCGCCGGAGTCGGCAGAGGAGGTCGGCCGGGAGGAACTGGAGCGCAGGGCGGGCCGGCCGCTGTCGGACCAGGACGTCGGCCGACTGGCCGCGATGGGCGTCCTGGACCGGGCGGGCGCGGACGCGTACCGGCTGGACGGCGGTCTCCTGCGGCTGGGCGTGGAGCTGCTGGACGTGCCGATCGCGCACGAGACGATCCTCGCTTCCCGCACGGTGCTGCTGGAGCACGCGTGGGCCGCGGCCCAGGACCTGAGCCGGCTCTTCCGTGACGAGGTCTGGGGACCCTACCGTGAGCGCGAGTCGGATCCCGACCATGTGGCGGCCATGAAGTCGCTCTCCGCCCATATGCAGCCGATGGTGATCCAGGCCCTGGTGACGGCGTTCCAGCGGTCGCTGCGGGAGGAGCTGCGGGCGGCGTTCACGGACGAGGAGCGGTAGCGCAGCCGTGGGAGCGACGTAAACGCGTTGCCCGGGCCGTGGTGGTGCGCGAGGGTTCCAGCCATGTCCGACAAAGGAACCCGCCCCGCGCGCAGCGTCCATGACCTCTACTCCCAGGGGCGGCTGACCACGATCCCTCGCAAACCGGCCCGCCGTGAGCAACTGCTCGTACACCTCGCCGGGACGCTCTTCGACGACGGCCGCGACTACACCGAGCGGGAGGTCAACGACGCGCTGCGCACCGTGCACGACGACTGTGCGGCGCTGCGGCGCTACATGGTGGTAGCGGGCCTGCTGACCCGGACGAAGGACGGCGGCAGCTACCGGCGTGGCCGGTGACTGCCGCCGTCGTGGCGGTCACGCCTCACACATCACGCCTCACGCGTCGGTGAAGACCTCCCCCCGCTCCGCCTTCTCGACCAGCAGCGCGGGCGGCTGGAAGCGCTCGCCGTAGCGCTCGGCCAGTTCGCGGGCGCGGGCCAGGAAACCGGCCGGGCCGCCCTCGTAGCCGTTGATGTACTGCAGGGCGCCGCCGGTCCAGGCCGGGAAGCCGATGCCCATGATGGAGCCGATGTTCGCGTCGGCGACCGAGGTGAGGACGTTCTCCTCGAGGCAGCGGACCGTGTCCAGGGCCTCCGAGAAGAGCATCCGCTCCTTCATGTCGTCGAACGGGACGTCGGCGTCCGCGTGGGCGAAGTGCTCCCGCAGCCCCGGCCACAGGCCGGTGCGCCTGCCGTCCTCGTCGTAGTCGTAGAAGCCAGCCCCGCCGCTGCGGCCGGTGCGCCCGAACTCGTCGACCATCCGGTCGATCACCGAGTCGGAGGGGTGGCCGGCCCAGGTGCCGCCGGCCTCCTCGATTGCCCGCTTCGTCTCGTTGCGGATCTTCCGAGGCAGCGTGAGGGTCAGCTCGTCCATCAGGGACAGCACCTTCGCCGGGTAGCCGGCCTGCGCGGCCGCCTGCTCGACGGAGACGGGGTCGACGCCCTCGCCGACCATCGCGACGCCCTCGTTGATGAACTGCCCGATGACCCGGGAGGTGAAGAAGCCGCGGGAGTCGTTGACGACGATCGGCGTCTTGTTGATCTGCCGGACCAGGTCGAAGGCGCGGGCCAGCGCCGTCTCGCCGGTGCGCTCGCCCTTGATGATCTCCACCAGCGGCATCTTGTCGACGGGCGAGAAGAAGTGCAGCCCGACGAAGTCGTCCGGCCGTGAGACGCCTTCCGCGAGGACGGTGATGGGGAGCGTCGAGGTGTTGGAGCAGAGGAGTGCGTCGGGCTCGACGACGTCCTGGATCTCCTGGAACACCTTGTGCTTGAGCGCCGTGTCCTCGAAGACGGCCTCGATCACGGCGTCGCAGCCCGCGAGGTCCGCGGCGTCCGCGGTAGGCGTGATCCGGGCGAGCAGTGCGTCGGCCTTCTCCCGGGTGGTACGGCCCCGGGACACCGCCTTGGCGCACAGGTTCTCCGAGTAGCCCTTGCCCTTGGCGGCGGCCTCGGCGGAGACGTCCTTGAGGACGACGTCCATCCCGGCACGGGCACAGGAGTAGGCGATGCCGGCGCCCATCATGCCGGCGCCGAGGACGGCGACCTTGCGCACGCGGCGCGGCTCGATGTCCCGGGGGCGGCTGCGGCCGGCGTTGACGGCCTGCAGGTCGAAGAAGAACGCCTGCATCATGTTCTTGGCGATCGCGCCGGTGACCAGCTCGGTGAAGTAGCGCGCCTCGATGACCTGGGCTGTCTCGAAGTCGACCTGTGAGCCCTCGACGGCGGCCGCGAGGATGTTGCGCGGCGCCGGGTAGGGCGCGCCGGCGGTCTGCTTGCGCAGGTTCGCGGGGTACGCGGGGAGGTTGGCGGCGAAACTCGGGTTCGACGGAGTGCCGCCGGGAATCTTGTAGCCCTTGACGTCCCAGGGCTGCTGGGACTCCGGGTTGGCGTCGATGAAGGCGCGGGCCCTGGCGAGCATCTCCTCCTCGGTGGCGGCCACTTCGTGGACCAGGCCGTTCTCCAGGGCCCGCGCCGGGCTGTACTGGGTGCCCTGGAGGAGCACCTTCAGCAGCGCGTCCGCGATGCCCATCAGCCGTACGGTGCGGGTGACGCCGCCGCCGGCCGGGAGCAGTCCGAGGGTGACCTCGGGCAGGCCGATCTTGGAGCCGGGCGCGTCGAGGGCGATGCGGTGGTGGCAGGCGAGGGCGATCTCGTAACCGCCGCCGAGGGCCGCGCCGTTGATGGCGGCGACGACGGGCTTGCCGAGGGTCTCGATGCGGCGGAGGGCGCGTTTGATGCCCATGCCCGCCTCGAAGACGAACCGCGCGTCGTCCGGTCCGGCCTTGATCATCTCCTTGAGGTCGCCGCCCGCGAAGAAGGTTTTCTTGGCGGAGGTGAAGATGATGCCGCGGATGGAGTCCTGCTCGGCCTCCACGCGGTCGGCGACGGCCGCGATCGAAGCCTTGAACGCCTGGTTCATGGTGTTGGCGGACTGGTCCGGGTCGTCGAGGACGAGGGTGACGACACCGGTCTCGTCCTGTTCCCAGCGGATGGTGGTGGGCTCGCTCATGGTGATGGCTGCTCCGTAAGGCGGAAGGGCGGAAGAGGACGGGGTCAGAGGCGCTCGACGACGGTGGCGACGCCCATGCCGCCGCCCACGCACAGGGTGGCGAGGCCGTACCGCTTGTCCTGGCGCTCCAGTTCGTCGACGAGGGTGCCGAGGATCATCGCGCCGGTCGCGCCCAGCGGGTGGCCCATGGCGATCGCGCCGCCGTTGACGTTGACCTTGTCCAGGGACAGCCCCATGTCCTGGGCGAAGCGCAGGACGACGCCGGCGAACGCCTCGTTGATCTCGACCAGGTCGATGTCGTCGATGGTCAGACCCGCCTTGCCCAGTGCCTTGCGGGTGGCGGGCGCGGGGCCGGTGAGCATGATGGTCGGCTCGGAGCCGGAGACGGCGGCGGAGACGATCCGGGCGCGCGGGGTCAGGCCGGCCCGCTCGCCGGCCTCCTTGGAGCCGACGGCGACGAGGGCGGCGCCGTCGACGATGCCGGAGGAGTTGCCCGCGTGGTGGACGTGGTCGATCTTCTCGACCCAGTGGTACTTCTGCAGGGCGACGGCGTCGAAGCCGCCGACGTCGCCGATGCCGGCGAACGAGGGCTTGAGGGCGGCGAGGGAGTCGGCGGTGGTGCCGGGCCGCATGTGCTCGTCGTGGTCGAGGACGACGAGGCCGTTGCGGTCGCGGACGGGGACGACGGAGCGTTCGAAGCGCCCGTCCTTCCACGCCGCTGCCGCCCGCTCCTGGGACATCGCCGCGTACTCGTCGACGTCGCGCCGCGACCAGCCGCCGAGGGTGGCGATCAGGTCGGCGCCGATGCCCTGGGGGACGAAGTTCGTCTCGAAATTGGTCATCGGGTCCGCGAACCAGGCACCGCCGTCGGAGGCCATCGGCACCCGGGACATCGACTCGACGCCACCGGCGAGGACGAGGTCCTCCCAGCCGGAACGCACCTTCATGGCGGCCAGGTTGACGGCTTCGAGGCCCGAGGCGCAGAAGCGGTTCTCCTGCACGCCGGCGACGGTGTCGGGCAGTCCGGCGGCGATGGCCGCGATGCGGGCGATGTCGGATCCCTGGTCGCCGACCGGGCCGACGACGCCGAGCACGATGTCGTCGATCGCGGCCGGGTCCAGGCCGGGGAAGCGGGCCTGGATCTCGTGGATCAGTCCGACGACGAGGTCGATCGGCTTGGTGCCGTGCAGGGCTCCGTTCGCCTTGCCGCGTCCGCGCGGGGTGCGGATCGCGTCGTACACGTACGCTTCGGTGCTCACCTTGTCAGCCTTTCGGGAGGTTGGCCGAGCTTTCGGGGGTTGGTCCGAGCCTTCGGGGGGTCGGCAGAGCTTTCGGGGGTTGGCCCGGCCCCTCGGGGGTCGGCCGAGCTTTCGGGAGGTCAGCCGAGCAGCGAACGGCCGATGATCTCTTTCATGATCTCGGTCGTGCCGCCGTAGATGGTCTGGACGCGTCCGTCGGTGAAGGCCCGGGCGACGCGGTACTCGTTCATGTAGCCGTACCCGCCGTGCAGCTGGAGGCAGCGGTCGGCGGCACGCTTCTGGAGTTCGGTGGCCCACCACTTGGCCATCGAGGCGTGGACGGCGTCCAGTTCGCCCTTCGCGTGGTCCTCGATGCAGCGGTCGAGGAAGGCGCGGGTGACGGCGCACTCGGTCGCGAGTTCGGCGATCTCGAAGCGGATGTGCTGGAGCTTGGCGAGCGGTCTGCCGAACGCCTCGCGCTCCTTCACGTACTCGGTGGTGATCTCCAGCAGGTGCTCGGCGGCGGCGATACCGGCGACCGCTATCACCATCCGCTCCTGCGCCAGATTGGTCATCAGGTGGATGAAGGCGCCGTTCACCTCTCCGAGCAGGTTCTCCTTGGGGACGCGGACGTCGTTGAAGAACAGCTCGGCGGTGTCCTGCGCCTTCTGGCCGATCTTGTCGAGATTGCGGCCGCGTTCGAAGCCCGCCGTGCCGCGCTCGACGACGAGCAGCGACAGGCCGTGCGCGCCGCCCTCCGGTGTCGTCTTCGCGACGACGACCACGAGGTCGGCGAGGATGCCGTTGGAGATGAAGGTCTTGGAACCGTTCAGCAGCCAGTGGTCGCCGCGGTCCTCGGCGGTGGTGCGGATGCCCTGGAGGTCGGAGCCCGCGCCCGGCTCGGTCATCGCGATGGCGGTGATGGTCTCACCGCTGCAGAAGCCGGGCAGCCAGCGCCGCTTCTGCTCGTCGGTGGCGAGCGAGGTCAGGTAGGGCCCGATGATGTCGTTGTGCAGGCCGATGGCGAGGCCGGGCGCGCCCGCCCGGGTGAACTCCTCGTGCAGCACGGCCGCGTACCGGAAGTCGTCGTTCCCGCCGCCCCCGTACTCCTCCGGCACGGCGAGGCCGAGGAGTCCCCGGCGGCCCGCCGCCAGCCAGACGTCGCGGCTGACGATGCCGTCCTTCTCCCACTGTTCGTAATGGGGCCGCACCTCCCTGGTGAGGAAGGTGCGGACACTCTCGCGGAACGCCTCGTGCTCGGCGGTGAAGATCTGGCGCTTCAACGGTCCTCCTGGGGCCGGATGCCGGGTACGTCCCAGTCGCGGGCGACCTCCGCCGTGTCCGCGCCGGGCAGGGCGGGCCCGCGGGTCACGGCCCCGGGGGTGGCGGAGAAGCGGGGCGCCGGCGCGGGCTGGGTGATGCCGCCGTGGTCGGTGAAGGTGCCGCGGGCGGCGAGGTGCGGGTGGGCGGGGGCCTCCCGAAGGGACAGCACGGGCGCCACGCAGGCGTCCGAGCCCTCGAAGACCTCGGTCCACTCGGCGCGCGTACGGGTCCTGAACCGCTCGGCGACCGCGCGGCGCAGCTCGTCCCAGCGGGCGAAGTCCTTGCGGGCGGGGATGTCGTCCTTGATGCCGAGCCGTTCGACGAACTCGTCGTAGAACCGCTGCTCCAGCGCGCCGACCGCCATCCACTGGCCGTCGGACGTCTCGTAGGTGCCGTAGAAGGGGCAGCCGCCGTCGAGGAGGTTGGCGCCGCGGCGGTCCTGCCACCCCCCGGCCGCCATCATCCCGTGGATCATCGTGGCGAGATGGGAGGCGCCGTCGACGATGGCGGCGTCGACGACCTGGCCGGTGCCGCCTTCCGTGCGGGCGTGCTGGAGCGCCGCGAGCACGCCGATGACCAGGTAGAGAGATCCGCCCGCGTAGTCGCCGACGAGGTTGGCGGGGACGACGGGCGGCTCGTCCGCCTTGCCGATCATGGAGAGCGTGCCGGTCAGGGCGATGTACGCGATGTCGTGTCCGGCCCGCTCGGCCAGCGGCCCCTGCTGGCCCCAACCGGTCATCCGCCCGTAGACCAGGCGCGGGTTGCGGGCGAGGCAGGCGTCGGGGCCCACGCCGAGACGCTCGGCGACGCCGGGGCGGTACCCCTCGATGAGCACGTCCGCACGCTCCGCCAGGTCGAGGATGCGGCCGGGGCCGTCCGCGGACTTGAGGTCGATCAGCACCGAGCGCTTGTTGCGGTTGGTGAGGTCGTACGCCGGGTCGATGGCGAGCCCGGCACCGCCGGGACGGTCGACCCGTACGACATCGGCCCCGAGATCGCCGAGGAGCATCGCGGCGAACGGGCCGGGCCCGATGCCGGCCAGCTCCACCACGCGCACCCCGGCCAGCGGGCCGTTTCCTGACGCCGTCATCCAGCCCCCCAGCAGCGATGTGACACAACTGATGTAACACCAGTAATGATAAGAACGTGGTCCGAGCCGCACAAGGGTTTCGGCCGAGCAAGCGCTTAGACACGAGCGACACGCGGTGATCCGCTGTACGGCCCCGGCGGATCACCGATGGGAAACGGATCTTCTGCACGGACCGATCGCGCGCTAGCCTCAGCCACCGACATCGGCGTGGGGCAGGGGCCGCCGGCCCTGATCCGCCGGACGGCCTGACGGCGGAGGAGCCAGTGGACAGCCAGAACGGGGCGGAGCGCGCACAGCGCCCGTACGACATCGTGCTCTTCGGGGCGACCGGATTCGTCGGCGCGCTCACCGCCGAGTACCTCGCGCGCCACGCGCCGAAGGACCTCCGCTGGGCGCTCGCCGGGCGCAGCCGCGGCAAGCTCGAACGGCTGCGGGAGCGACTGGCGGTCATCGACCCCGCGTGCGCCGCCCTGCCCCTGGTCGAGGCCGACGCCTCGGACCGGGCGTCGGTCCGGGAACTCGCCGGGTCCGCGCGTGTCGTGGCCACGACGGTCGGCCCGTACGTCTGGTACGGCGAGGGCCTGGTCGCCGCGTGCGCGGAGGCCGGCACCGACTACGTCGACCTGACCGGTGAGCCCGAGTTCGTGGATCTGATGTACGTGCGGCACGACGCACGGGCCCGGGAGACGGGCGCGCGGCTCGTGCACGCGTGCGGATTCGACTCGGTGCCGCACGACCTGGGCGTGTACTTCACGGTCGGGCGGTTGCCCGAGGGCGTTCCGCTCACGGTCGACGGCTTCGTCCGCTCCAACGCGATGTTCTCCGGCGGAACCATGGCGTCCGCGCTCACCGCGATGGGTCGCGGGAGCCAGACGCTGCGCGCCGCCCGGGAACGCCGGCTGCACGAGCCCCGCCTCGTCGGCCGCCGCGCCCGGACGCCGTTCGCCGGGCCCCGCTTCAGCCCTCAGACCGGGGCGTGGGCGCTGCCCCTGCCCACCATCGACCCGCAGATCGTGGTCCGCTCGGCCCGCGCGCTCGAGCGCTACGGCCCCGATTTCCGCTACCGCCACTACGCGGCGGTCAGGACCCTGCCGATGGCCCTCGGCGGCCTGGCCGCCGCTGCCGCGGGCTTCGCCCTCGCGCAACTGCCCGCCGCCAGGCGGTGGCTGATGGACCGTTACGCCTCGGGCGACGGCCCGAGCGCGAAGCGGCGCGCAAAGAGCTGGTTCTCCGTCCGGTTCGTCGGCGAGGGCGGCGGCCGCCGGGTCTTCACCGAGGTGACCGGCGGGGACCCCGGCTACGACGAGACGGCGAAGATCCTCGCGGAGTCGGCGATGTGCCTCGCCGGCGACACACTGCCGAGGACGTCCGGTCAGGTGACGCCGGCGGTGGCGATGGGCGACGCGCTGCTGACGCGGCTTCAGCGGGCGGGCCTGCGCTTCCGGGTGGCGCACTCGCGGTAGCGGCGCGGCCCCGACCGCCCGTGCCGGGGCTGCCCTCCTCCGGGCCCGCCCCTCCGTACGGCGGGGCGAACCCTCTGCCCCGGACCCCGCTCGCAATACGCACACGGACGGTCGGACACCTTGCCCCAAGGCCGCCCAAAGCCGCCCGGATCACCGGTCCGCCCAGACCCGCCCGGATCGCCACTCCGCCCAGGCGCCCGGATCGCCGGGGCCGCCCGGATCGCCGGTCCGTCCGTGGGCGTTCGCGGGTGTCGGTGGAGGCTCGCGGGCCGGCCTCCAGGGGCTCGCGTACGTCGGCGGAGGCTCGCGGGTGTCGGTGGAGGCTCGCGGGCCGGCCTCCAGGGGCGCCCGGCACGACGGGGGCGGAGACGGCCCGCCGGCCGGGAGTGGATGCGGCGGCGTCGACCGTCCGGTGCCCGCCGGGCTCCGCCCTCTCCTTCCGACGGCGCGTCCGCGACCGGAGGACCCGAAGAATTCATCCATTGCATGTGACGCAAAGCCTGTGCAGGACGCGCGTATAGCGGGGCTCTTGACCTGCCCGTGGACAGGCCACGTGGCGTGCGCCAACCCCCGTTCCACACATGGAGGTTCTGCATGCGTCGCCGTTTCGCCCTGCCGCTCGTGTCAGCCGTACTCGCATCGCCCGCCGCCCTGATCCCCGCCGGCTCTGCGTCCGCCGCCCCCGCCGACAAGCTCCAGGTGCTCAACTCCTGGACCCAGACCAGCGCGTCCGGCTACAACGCCCGGGCGGCCGCCCGGGCCAACCAGGGCACCTGGAGCGCCTACGGCTTCAACTGGTCCACGGGCTACTGCTCCACGTCGCCGGACAACCCGTTCGGCTTTCCGTTCAAAATGTCATGCGCCATGACTTCGGCTATCGGAACTACAAGGCCGTCGGCCGCTTCGACGCCAACAAGTCGAGACTGGACTCGGCGTTCTACGAGGACATGAAGCGGGTGTGCAACCGCTGCTCCGGCGCGACGCGCACCGCGTGCAACTCCACGGCGTGGACGTACTACCAGGCAGTCAGGGCCTTCGGGTACTCCGCGGCGGTCGACAGCGGCAAGGCCGCCTGACCGCGGGTGAGGCCCCGGCACGCCGGCGCCTCACCCGAGGCGTGCACCAAACCCGTCACACGCCCGTCGTCTCGCGAAGCGCCCTCCGGCACAGGGCGTCGGCCCGCCGTGTCGTCTCCGGGACCCGGAACCGCGGGGAGAGCCGCAGGGTGTGCGCGCACGCCGCGTCGAGGGTGACCCGGTGCCCGGCGGAGACGAAGACCGGCTTCACTCCCTGCTGCGTACGCAGCGCCCTGCCGACCTCCTCCCCGTCGTCGGCGACGAGCGGCGCGAAGTCACCGCGCGCGTCGCCGAGTTCACCATAGGTGAAGACGAACGGGTTCTTGGCGACACCGATCGCGGGCAGCCCGGTCAGCACACCCAGATGACTGGCCAACCCGAAACGCCGGGGGTGCGCCCGGCCGTACCCGTCGCAGACGACCAGGCGGGGGGCCGACGTGAGGGACCCGAGAGCGGCCAGCACCGTCGGGATCTCGCGGAAGGCGAGCAGCCCGGGCACGTAAGGGAAGGTGATCCGGCCGATCGCCGTGGCCTCCTCCACCACGGCCAGTGTCGCCGCGTCCAGCACGACGGCCGCCGCCGCGACGACATCGCGGTCGTCGTCGTACGCCACGTCGACGCCGGCCACCAGCCCGGTGCCGACCGGTGGGCCCGGCTCGTCCAGGACGACGCGGGTGCGCAGCTCGTCCTGGACGGCCAGGGCCTGTTCCTCGTTCACGGGCCAGCCGGCCGGCGCTTCGACGATCTTCATGATGCCGCCCACCATAGGCCGCCCGGTGACCCGAGCCGGAAATCGCCGGCGGTACGCGGCAATTCCGTCGAGGGACCAGCCGGACACGCCCCTGACCCCGAGAAGGGCTCAGCGCTTGAGCGTGAAGGTGAAGTCGTCGCAGAGCTTGCGACCGAGCCGGACCGCCGAAACGAGTTTCCCTCCGTGAGGAGTCTCTCGACCTCGGCCCGGGAAAGACGGCAGCTTTCAGCGATCAGTCGCACCGGCCGGACGGGGATCCGCGCCGTAGAGCGGACCGAGACGTCGACCACCTCGCGGTCCGATCATGCATCGCCAACCCCCGGCCACGCGAGAGCCCGAGGCCAGGCATACGCATGCGGCTTACGTGGATCTACCGATGACCTCGCCGCTCGGCTTCGATAGGTTCGGAGGATGGTCAGCTCCTCGCACGGCCTTCCCTGGCACCCCGCGGCCTTCCCGCTCGCGGCACAGCAGGTCAAGGCCGCGTATGCCCGCGTCAGGGCATCACTCGTTGATGACGCACTGCTCATGCAGGACGCAGCCCGGTACGGCTTCACGATCGAGGAACTCGACCGGAGGATGCAGCAGCCGCCCGCCCGGCTGGGCAGTGGAACGTCATGGGACTGGCTCGACGGTCCGGAGCACTTCCGATGGGCCGTGCTGCGGGTCCTGGTGGAGGCGTGTCCTCCGGCCGGCCCGTACGACCTCGCGGGACGTGTCGTCATACCGGGGGGCACGGTCCACGTGGTCGGGGCCGATCTCCGCGTCAGCGGGGACCTCGTGCTGGAGGAACAGGCGGTGCTGTTCGTCCTGGGTGGCCTGTCCGTCACCGGAGCGCTGGTGGGCAGGCCGGACTACTCCATGGTCGCCGCGCGGGAGATCGAGTGCGGCGACGGTGCGACCGGCGGCGAGATCCTGGCGCTGGACGGCATCCGGTGCCCCGGCACGTTCTACTTCGGCCACAACGACTACACCGCGCGCGCGTCGTCGTACGACGGCGGCGTCCTCGTCGACTTCGAGCGCGTCAACGCCTTCGGCCGGCTCAACGTCCGGGAGCGGGTCTCCGACTGGGACTTCCCCGCCGCGGCCCGCGCCCTGGGGGTCTCCGCCGACGAGGGCGACATGCTGGGTGCGTACACGGAAAGGCTGCTGAGCGAGCGTGGCAGGGCATGACCGCCCCCGTGAACGCAAGGCCCCGACGTCCCGTTGCCTGCCGGCCACAGGACCGGTCGTAGGCCGTACGGACGGGCAGACGTAGAGGCGTGTCCGGTGCCCGGGAGATGTTCGGCGATGCACCGGGCCCGCCGGCGGCCCACCGTCGAGGCGTCGGCACCGAGATGAAAGGTACCGACTGGTACTCAGGAGTTGCTCCGGACCCCGGCGGATGATCCTAGTACCAGGGCGTGCTGGTCAGGTCGTGGCCGTCGCAGGACAGGATGGCGCGCGAGAGCCGTCCGTTGAGGTTGTTGGCGATCTTGGTGTAGGCGTAGTTGATGCCGGGGTCGACGGACTCGGAGACCCAGCCGCCGCCGTCGGCGCGCTGCGCCACGGCGACGCAGCCCTGCCGGGAGTTCTCGATCCGGGCGAACGAACCGCACGTGCCCGAGTAGTAGTAACGCAGCGTCATGCCCTCGGCGTACCGGACGTACTTCTGGGAGAACGTCCCGGCGCAGCCCCCGACGGTCGGGTACTGCCCCTCGAATGCGTACGCACCGTAGTTGCCGCCTGAGTAGGACGCGGCCTGGGCGGTGAACGGAGTGCCGGCGACGACGGCTGCGGCAGCTGCGGCGGCGGCCGGCACGGTCTTCACGGATCGGCGCGACATGAGCCCTCTTCTCTGGAGGTCCGCCGGTGGCGGAGAGTGGTCGGCCTCACTGATTCCCCGTGCCGTCGCCCGGTTCCCCGCGTGTCACCCGTCCGGCACGGCGACTCCAGGAGTTGGCCGGAACCTTTCGGTCCGGTCTGCGAGGTAGCGTGGCGGTCATGTTTGTGATGGAGCTGACCTACACCGCGCCGCTCGAACGCGTCGAACCGCTCATGGAGGCCCATGTGGCCTGGCTGGACGCGCTGTACGAGGAGGGCGTCGTCATCGCGTCGGGCCGCAAGAAGCCCCGCGACGGCGGGATCGTCCTCGCCGTCGGGGACGATCGCGCGGGAATCGAGAAGGTCGCGGCGACCGACCCCTTCGTCCTCGGCGCGGTGTGCGCGTACCGGATCACGGAGTTCGTCGCGACCAGGACCGCCCCTGAGCTGGCTCCGTACCGGCAGCCGCCCTCCTGACGTCCTGCCGGCCGGTCAGAACTCCAGGCGCGCGACCCGGCCCTTCTCCCCCGAGGCCCAGCAGCCGAAGTCGGACGTGCAGTCGACGGTGTCGAACGAGCCCGTGTCGACCGTGCGCCAGCTCCGACCGCCGTCTGTCGTGAGGTCTGTCCCGGTGGGGCCGACGGCGAGCGCGGCGGACCTGCCGTGCGGCAGCCAGGCCACGCCGGAGCGGTACGCGCCCGGCGGGTTCTTCGCCTGCAGCCAGTTGCGGCCACCGTCCCGCGTGACGGCCGCGGCCCGCGGCGATGCCTGGCCGGGGCGGTAGTCGCCGCCGACCGCGAGCCCGTGCCACCGGTCGCGGAACGCCAGCGCGAAGACGCCTCGGGCCGGGTCGCCGGCCGGGATCGTGGACTCGGTGACGGTCCAGTTCAGACCTCGGTCGGCGGAGTGCAGGACCCGGGCCGTCGCGCCGCCGCCGGTGGCCAGCCAGACGTCCTTGGGACCGGCGCTGACGAGGCACTGGCCGCTCGCCGCGAAGCCCGCCTCGCCGGGCAGGGCGGGCGGCATCCCCGCGTCGGGGAGCACCTGCCACGAGCGGCCGCCGTCCGCGGTGGACAGGATGCGGTACTTGCCGTCCACGGGGTCGCTCATGGCCAGCCCGTGGCGGCTGTCGAAGAAGGTGACGCAGTCGTAGAACGCTCTGGGGTCGGTGTTGCGGAACGATTCGGTCCAGGTCGCTCCGCCGTCCTCGGTGCGCAGCAGCCGGGACGCTACCCCCTCGCCGATGGCCAGGACCACGGCCCGCCGGGCGTCGAACGCCTCGACGTCACGGAACTCCAGCCCCTCGGCGCCGGGCGGCGACACGTCGAGCCAGCTGCGGCCGCCGTCGTCCGTGCGCAGCACGGTGCCCTTGGAGCCCGCGACCCACGCGGTCGTCCGGCTGACCGGTGCCAGCCCGCGCAGCCGCACGTCTGTCCCGGTGTCCTTCAGGCTCCAGCCCAGGGTGCGGATCCTCGACGTCGACTCCCCGGCCGGGGCCGCGTGAAGCAAAGCCACGGGAGCCGGCGCGGCGTTCGCCGGAGCCACGGGAGCCGGCGCGGCCAGCGCAGCCGCCACCGCAGCCGCGCACAGTCCCACCGACACCGCTCTTCTCGTCTTCCCCTTGGACGTCATGGCGCTGGAAGCTAGCCCAGCCGCCCGGAGCCGTCCAGGGTGCGTGGGCGGCCGGAATACGCCGCCGGGGGCGGGCGGTGACACATGTCACGCTTCACGGAGGTGCACGGAACCACTCGTTCCGACGTCTTCTGTGGTGTCAGCAGAACCTGCGCCACCGGACCCGGCGAGCCGTAATCGAAGGAGCGGGCCTTTGTCCACCGTCATCGAGCAGGCCGTCCAGGCCCGACTCGTCGCCTCCGCGCCCCAGATGGAGTCCGTACCGGCGACACTGCACTACGACCCGCGCGATCCCTTCGCGGTGCGGATCGACTTTCCCGGCCCGGCGACTCTGGAGGGCACGGACGTGTCCTGGGCGTTCTCGCGGGAACTGCTGGCGGAGGGCGTCCACGAGCCGGCCGGCCTGGGCGACGTGCGGGTGCGGCCGTACGGCTACGACCGGACGGTACTGGAGTTCCACGCACCGGAAGGCATGGCCATGGTGCACATCCGCACCGGTGAACTGCGGCGCTTCCTCGACCGGGTGCAGGAGCTGGTCCCGGCCGGGTGCGAGCACCTGTATCTGGGCCTCGACGAGGACCTGGCGGAGCTGCTGCGCGACGCCACCTGACCGCCGCCCGTCCCGCCCGGGGCGCCCCGGGCGGGACGGGCGGGACGGGCGGCGGTGTCAGCTCCCCAGGAGCGCGTCGAGTTCCCCGTAGTCGTATCCGCCGGCCAGTGCGCCATACGTCCCCCGTTCGAGCAACTCGCGTGCCGCCGACCGTACGAGCGCGTGCGCGGCCTGTGCGATCGCGGGTCCGACGCTGACGCGTACCGCGCCGAGCCGCCCCAGCTCGGCCACGTCGGGAGCACCGGGGCCGGCCATGACGCCCAGCGGGGCGTCGATCCCCTGTGCCAGTGCCGCCACGGTGGGCGGGTCGGTCACGCCGGGTACGAAGATGCCGTCCGCGCCGGCCGCGAGACATGCGGCGGCCCGCTTCAGCGTCTCCTCCAGCCGGTCGGGCCCGGCACCGATGTCTGCCAGATACACGTCGATGCGCGCGTTGACGAACAGGGGCACGCCGACGGCGTCGGCGGCCGCGCGCGCCGCGGCGACGCGCCGCGCGTGCTCGGCGGCGGGGCGCGGGCCGTCCTCGATGTTCACGCCGACGATCCCCGCGTCGAGGACCTGGCGGACCGTGGCCGCGACACCGTCGGCGTCCTGCGCGTAACCGCCCTCGATGTCCGCGCTGACGGGCACGTCCACGGCGGCGGCGATGCGGACCGCCTGTTCGAGCGCCGCGGCCCGGTCCAGTCGCTCCCCGTCCGCGGCGCCCAGGTCCCAGGCGACGCCGGCGCTCGTGGTGGCGATCGCCGGTGCGCCGGCTTCGGCGATGATCCGGGCGCTCGCGGTGTCCCAGGCGTTGGGGAGGACCAGGGGGCGGCCGGTGCTGTGGAGGGCACGGAAGCGGTTCGCGAGATCATGGAGGTTCGGCATGGCGAGCACTCAACCAGGGCGGGCTGCGCCTGTCCGGCGGGTTTCCGACATCAACGTGACCCCGGCGGGCGGGCGTCCGCGGATCAAGGCGTCGACTGATTAATGCGTTGACTGCGGCCCGGCGGCTTCCTAGCGTGTTCGACGGTTCTGTTGTCGTCGATCGGAGTGGGACGTTGCTCGTCTGAGGTCTTGAGACACCGTGCGGCACGGCTTCGGCCCGTGCGCCGCGTGTGCGACCTCGACGACTCATGCCGTCCACCCCGCGGCCGGGACCTTCTCTCCCCGGCGCCCGTCGCCCCGCCCCGGTGTCTCCACCCGTTGCCCGTTCCGCCATGCAACCGGGAGGCCCCTGTGCCCACTTCCCCCACGTACATCACCTGCTCCGCGCTCGACTTCGCCTGGCCCGACGGCACCGTCGTGTTCGACGACTTCCATCTCTCGATCGGGCCCGGCCGGACCGGTCTCATCGGCCTCAACGGGTCGGGAAAGTCGACCCTGTTGAAACTGATCACCGGCACCCTCGCACCCTCCGGCGGAGCGGTCCGCACCATGGGCGAGGTCGGCCACCTGCCGCAGAACGTCGTCCTGGACACCGCCCTGCGGGTCGACGAGGTGCTCGGCATCGCACGGACCCGCGCGGCGCTGCACGCCATCGAGGGCGGCGACCCCGCAGAGGAGCACTTCACCGCGGTCGGCGACGACTGGGACGTCGAGGAGCGCGCACAGGCCACACTGGACCAGCTGGGCCTCGGGCACATCGGTCTGGACCGCACCATCGGCGAGGTCTCCGGCGGTGAGGGCGTGCTGCTGCGGCTGGCCGCGCTGCTGCTGGCCCGGCCCGATGTGCTGCTGCTCGACGAGCCGACGAACAACCTCGACCTGTTCGCCCGCCGGCGCCTCCACGACGCGGTGGCGCGCTGGTCCGTGGTGCTGGTCGTGGTCAGCCACGACCGTCAACTGCTGGAGCTGGTCGACCAGATCGCCGATCTGCGGGACGGCGAGGTCAACTGGTACGGCGGCAACTACTCCGCCTACGAACAGGCACTCGCCGTCGAACAGGAGGCGGCGGAAAGAACGGTGCGCGCCGCGGAGGCCGACGTGCAGCGCCAGAAGCGCGAACTCGCCCAGGCGCATGTCAAATTGGCCCGACGCAAGCGGTACGGGCAGAAGATGTACGACACCAAGCGCGAGCCCAGGATCGTGATGAACTCGCGCAAGCGCGCGGCCCAGGAGTCGGCCGGCAAGTACCGCATCATGCACACGGAGAAGCTCGCGGAGGCGAAGGAGCGGCTCGACGAGGCCGTGGAGGCGGTGCGCGACGACGACGAGATCCGTATCGAGCTGCCCGGCACCCGGGTGCACCCCGGACGTGGAGTGCTGCTCCTGCGTGATCTGCGACTGCGGTACGGGGCTCAGGTGAAGGGCGAGTTCGAGGTGCGCGGTCCTGAACGGATCGCGCTCGTGGGACGCAACGGCGCGGGCAAGACGACGCTGCTGCGCACCATCGCGGGCGAGTTGGAGCCGGTGGCGGGCGAGGCGGTGGCCGAGGTCCCCCTCCGTTTCCTGCCGCAGCGCCTGGATCTGCTCGACGACGGGCTGAGCGTGGTGGAGAACGTGGCCCGGTTCGCCCCCGACGCCACGAACAACCGGATCAGGGCACGGCTCGCACGCTTCCTGTTCCGGGGCGCGCTCGCCGACCAGCCGGCCGGGACGCTGTCGGGCGGCGAGCGGTTCCGCGCGGCGCTCGCGGCGCTGCTGCTCGCCGAGCCGGCTCCGCGGCTACTCATGCTGGACGAGCCGACGAACAACCTCGACATGGCGAGTGTGCGCAGCCTGACGGCGGCGCTGGAGTCCTACGAGGGAGCGCTGATCGTCGCCGGCCACGACCCGGTGTTCCTGGACTCGATCGGCATCACCCGCCGACTGCTGCTCGACGGCGAGCTGCGGGACGTCTCGGCGGAGGAGCTGCGGGAGGGGGTGTTCCGGATGGAATGAGGGCGGGGACGAGCGCGGACCCGACGGCGGAGCGGGCGGGTCCCGGCCGGGACCCGGCGGACCCTCCCGCCGCCTCCGGAGCCGGGCCGGTCAGGGCGGGGCGGGTCCGGGCAGGGGCCGGAAGAGTGACATGGCTCTCCGTCGCGCCTACTGGAGCAGCCCCCATAACGCTACGTAACCGGACATCGCGGATCCGGGCTTGGCCGGGGCCTTATGTCGCGTTTAACCTACGGTTTCGTAACCTACGATTACGTAAGTAACTCTCGCGTCCCCCAGGAGCCCCCGTGACGATCACCTCTCCCCACCTCGGCAGTTCGGAAGCGTGGACAGACGCCCGGCTGCTGTACGCGCTGGAGGAGGTGGTGGAGAAGGAACTCAACCGCCACCTCAAGGTCGCCAAGGACTGGATGCCGCACGAGTACGTACCCTTCTCCGACGGCCGCAACTTCCCCGGAGTCTTCGAGGACGGCGAGGCGTGGGAGCCCGCCCAGTCCAAGGTCACCGACATCGGCAAGATCGCGCTGGTCGTGAACCTGCTCACGGAGGACAACCTCCCGAGCTACCACCACGAGATCGCCTCCCTCTTCGGCCGCGACGGCGCCTGGGGCACCTGGGTGCACCGCTGGACCGCCGAGGAGGGGCGGCACGGCATCGTGATGCGCGACTACCTGCTCACCTCGCGCGCCGTCGACCCGGACAAGCTGGAGCAGTTCCGGATGGCCCACATGGCGGAGGGCTTCGAGTCCGACAACCGCCACTCGATGCTGCACTCCGTCGCGTACGTCGCCTTCCAGGAGCTCGCGACGCGCGTGTCGCACCGCAACACCGGCCACCAGTCGGGCGACCCCGTCTGCGACCGGATGCTGGCGCGCATCGCCACCGACGAGAACCTCCACATGGTCTTCTACCGCAACCTGCTGGGCGCGGCCTTCGAGATCGCCCCCGACCTGACGATGCAGGCCGTGCGCGACGTCGTCGTCAACTTCCGGATGCCGGGACACGGCATGCCGGGCTTCGAGCGGGCCGCCGCGCAGATGGCGATCGGCGAGATCTACAACATGCGCATCCACCACGACGACGTGCTGCAGCCGGTGCTGCGCTACCTGAAGGTCATGGAGATCGACGGGCTCGGGGCTGAAGGGCAGAAGGCCCAGGAAGAGCTCGGCCTGTACATGGGCGGGCTGGACTCCGAGGCGCTCAAGTTCGACGAGAAGCTCGCCACCCGCAAGGCCCGGATGGCGGCCCGCGCAGCAGCCCAGTGACGGCTGCCGGGCCGTCGGCCCGGGCCGGACAGGGGCTTGTGGAGCGTGACGGCCGCTCCGTACGCCGTCCCGTGTGAGACCCCTGACCCGTGTCGCCCTGATCGGCGCCCCGACGGCCTCGCCGTCTCCCGCCCGGTTCGGCGGAGACGGCGGGGCCGGCGAGCCGCAACGTCTCATAGAGCGACCGCATCTGCGCCACGACGGCGCACCCGGCCCGCCGAAGTCCGGCGCCCCGGTGCAGCAGCGTGAGCTGGAGAAGCGCATCGACGCGATGCCGCCCCGCCCCACGGACCCACGCAAGAAGAACCCACCCCGCGGACCCGCGCAAGAAGGCGCTCGCCGCCCGGCTGGTGGCGAGCGCCGAGAGCTCGACGCTGAACCGGCGCAGCCCGTACGGCACCGTCGAGGACACAGCACCGTCGAGGACACCGGCGACGGCAACGGCTGCACGGCCGGGATCGTCGGCTTCTGCTCGGGTACCCACGACATGCTCGAGCTCGTCGAGCACTCGCCGCCACCGGGTATGGGCAGTGCCCCGGCTCAGTGGGAGGCGCGCTTGAGGCGGAGGCGTTCCTTCTCCGAGAGGCCGCCCCAGACGCCGAACCTCTCGTCGTGGGTCAGCGCGTACTCGAGGCACGCCACCCGGCCTTCGCACGCCTCGCAGAGCTGCTTGGCCTCACGGGTGGAGGAACCGGGGGCCGGGAAGAAGAACTCGGGGCCCGCCTGGGCACACAACGCGCTCTCCTGCCAGGCGAGTTCGTCCTCGGTGGCGGAGGTGATGGTGTTGATCGGCATACGGACCACCTTGCCGATGGCCGATAAACACCGGCTCAATGACGCATCAACAGGCTCCGGGGCGCGCTCCTGGCGCCCGCCGGGGGACGTCCCGGTCCGCGTCCTCTTGACACTCGCGCAGGGATCTGCAAGAGGGACGGTGTGCGACCAGGGTTCCCGGGTAGACGAACCAGCGCCAACGCCGGGAAGACAAACTGGAGGACCCATGACGACGGTCCGGAGCGGCCGCGACCGCACCGTGTTCCCCCTGTCGGCGGCAGAGGCACGCGAAGAGGTCCGCCGCCTGCTGGAGGACGAGTTCTGCCCCATGCCACCGGGCCCCGAACACAGTGTGGTCGTGGCCGACGCGCTTCTCGTCGCCTCCGAACTCGTGACGAACGCCATCCGGCACGCCGGTGGCGTGACCGGCGTGACCCTCTGCATCATCGAGGGCGCGCTGCGTTTGAGCGTCACGGACCGCTCCCCCGTCCGCCCCTGCGCGCTCCCCGGCCCGGATCCCCTGGTCCCCGGTGGACACGGATGGCCTCTCGTCCACAGGCTGAGCGAAGAAGTGACCATCACCTCCGCCGCGGAGGGCAAGACGATCCACGCGATGGTGCGCCTCTACTGACGCCGCGACGTGACTCGTGCCACCCGAGAGGTCCCCGGACGATTGCGAGCGCGCGGGCGGGGCAAACGGGATCATGCCGACCCGTCGACGTCGGCCGGCCACCGAAGAGGAGGAGCAACGTGCTGATGGCGCACCCGGTCATCCTGCGGAACGCCGTCGACGAGTACCAAGAGCTCGTCGCACGGTACGAGCGGGAGCGCTCGGGTTTGATCCACGCCCGACTGCAGGACGCCGCCTGCGCCTTGTGCGCGGCCACGGGCGCGCGAACCGCGGATGGGGCCCTCGCTGCCGCGCGGCAGGAACTGGAGGCCGGCGAGATCGCGGTCCCGGGCGCGCGTCCCGCCGGTCCGGGCCGGCGCGCTCCGATACGGCGGAGCGCCTGAACGGCCCCGTCCTCATGCCACTTGGCGCACACCACGGGGCAGAAACCGTCGGCCTGCTGCGCTCCGTGCCGGCGTCCCGTCGGCCGTCCGTTCCGCGCGACCGGGGCCGTTTCCATCTGGGACGGGCCGTGGCTCCGGTCGCCAACCCACAGAGAAAGCGCAGCGAGAGGCGAACATGACTACCCCCGAGTCCGCCGTACGAGCACGTCTGAACGAGGTTCTGACGCGACGCGGCGCCGAGATCGCCGACCGGTGGGTGCAGCTCCAGGAGGAGCGCACCGAAACCGGCGGAGAGAGCTTGGTGGACGGCGAATGGCGTGAGGAGGCGGACCTGCTCGTGGAAGCCGTCCGCGCCTGCCTGGCCGGTGACGTCCCCCTCGTACGGGCCGTTGAACACGACGGACTGCACGACGTGGTGGTGGACATGTCGATGCGTCGGGCACGGGCCGGCGCGGTGCCGACCGAGGCGTCACTGGCGGTGTTCGCGCTGAAGGATGCGGTGTTGGAGGCCGTCCGTCAGGAGCCGTTCGACACCGACGAGGTGTACGTCGCCGTTCAGGCGGTGAACCGCGTGCTCGACGCTGCGGGCGCCCTGTGCTTCGAGACGTTCGTCCACGGCCGTGAGGAGATCATCCGCAGACAGAGCCGGCAGCTGCTGGAGGCGTCCACACCGGTGGTCCGCCTGTGGCGGCACGTTCTCGCCGTACCGCTGATCGGCAACCTCGACACCGCCCGCAGCCAGGTGGTGATGGAGAACCTGCTCGAAGCCATCCAGAAGAACGGGACGCTGGTGGCGATCATCGACATCACCGGCGTCCCCACCGTGGACACCTCCGTCGCCCAGCACCTGATCCAGACGGTCAAGGCGGTGCGCCTCATGGGCGCGGAATGCGTCGTCAGCGGGGTCCGTCCGGCGATCGCGCAGACGATCGTGCAGCTCGGCATCGACCTGTCCGACATCCTGACCCGGGCGACCCTCGCCGACGCCCTCGAAACGTCCATGCGTCTCACCCAGCAGGAGGCGTTCCGGTCGGAACCGGGCGTCGCCCCGGGGTGGACCGACGAGATGCAGGACGGCCGATGAGCGGAAGAGAACCCACCAAGCTGCCGATCCTCCGGCTCGGGGACACTCTGGTCACCGGGCTGCTCAGCGAGTTGGACGACGCGTCGGCCGTCGCGCTGGCCGACGAGCTGACCAGGAGGATCGCCACCGAAGGTGCGCGGGGCGTGCTGATCGACATCTCCCGGGTGGAGATCATCGACTCGTTCGTGGCACGCGCGCTGATGGAACTCAGCACGATGGCTCGGCTGCTCGGTGCGCGTGTCATCGTCGCCGGGATGAGTCCGCCGGTGGCCGTCACTCTCGTGGAACTGGGTATCGAACTCAAAGGTGTGGAGACGGCGCTCAACGCCGAGCAGGGGATGGCCGCCCTCGGCTGGTCCCGGACGCCCGCGCGGCAGGAGCCCTCTGCACCACGAACCGCGGATGGGGCATGGCAGAGATGAGCGCCGAGGGACGACGGCCGGAAGGGCCGCTCGCCGTCGGGCACTACGGCGGCGGCGGGATCGTCGTCGGGCGGCCCGCCGTAACGGTACGGCGTGGCCCCGGCCGGGCCGGGGCCGGCCCTGGCCGTGCGGGAGCGGGAATCCTTGTGCGGAGCGAATGCCCGGTGCGCACCGAGGAGGACCTGCTGGCAGCCCGTCACGCCGTGCGGGCGGCCACGCAGCAGCTGGGCTTCAGCCTGGTCGACCAGACCCGCGTGGTCACCGCGGCCAGCGAACTCGCCCGCAACGCCTTCGTGCACGGCGGTGGCGGCGTGTTGTCGCTGGAGTGCGTCCACGGGGCCGCGGGCGTCGGCCTGCGGCTCGTCGTGCGGGACGACGGGCCCGGCATCGCGAACCTCGACGGAGCCCTCACCGACGGTTTCACCACGGGCCACGGCCTCGGGCACGGCCTGGGCGGAGCGCAGCGCCTCATGCACGAGTTCGAGGTGCGCTCGGCTCCCGGGCAGGGCACCACGGTGACCGCGGTGCGGTGGGCCGGCCGTTGAACAGCCACGGGTACGCGAGACTGCCGACCGCGCAGATACCGATCGACCATTACAGCGCCGTGCACCTGGCCGCCACGCGCGCCAGGGAAGCCGCCGTGCACTGCGGTCTCGCGGGTGCGCTGCCCGACAAGGCGGCCGCGGTGGCGAGCGAGCTGGCGAGCAATCTCGACAAGCACGCGACCGACGGCATCGTCTACGTGCAGCCACTCGCCCTGGACGCCGGACTCGAGATCATCGCGGTCGACCGGGGGCCGGGCATGGAGCGGCTGGACCGCTGCCTCGCCGACGGATTCACGACAACGGGCACACTCGGTACGGGACTCGGGGCCGTGAAACGGGTCGCCTCGGCCTTCGTCGTCCGTACTCAGGTGCCCGGCGGCACGGTGGCGGCGGCGCGGATCACCGCCGCCGACCAGGCCCCGCCGAGGCCGGGGGCCGGCGCGGTGTGCCTGCCTGCCGACGGCGAACAGGAGTGCGGGGACGGCTGCGCGGTGTTCGACACGGACGCGGGACGCACGGCCGTCGTCGTGGACGGGCTCGGCCACGGCGGTGAGGCGGCACGGGCCGCACGCGGCGCGCTGCGCACCTTCCGCGGCGTGTGCGACCGGCCGCTTGCCGAGATCATGAACGCCTTGCACCGGGCGCTGCGGCACACCCGCGGCGCGGCCGTCGGTCTGCTGCGGCTGCGGCCCGAGGCCGCGGAGTTCTGCGGGGTCGGCAACGTCCGGCTGTGCGTGCTGTCGCGGGACGCCGCTCATCGCCGGCTGGACGGCCGGCCGGGCATCGTCGGGTGGAACCTGCCGACTCCGCACGTGCGGTCCGCGCCGGTGACGCCGCACCAGGTGGTGGTCATGCACTCCGACGGCATCGAGGGCCGCTGGTCGCACGATCCGTCGCCGTTCCTTCTCCGTCTCCCGGCCGAGCTTCTACCGGCAGCCCTCGCGCATCGCTACCGCCGGTCACGGGACGACGCCTCCGCCCTCAGCCTGACGGGACTGCGATGACCGAACATGTATGGCGCAGCGGCCCGTTGTCGGACCTTGCCGGTCTGCGCCGGGCGGTGCGCGGCCTGGCCGCGGTACATGGCCTGCCCGTGGAGACACGCGCCAGGCTCGCCGTATCGGCAGCCGCGGTGGCACGGCCGTCGCTGGCCCTGCGGCGTACGGTGCACGTGACGGCGCTGTACGTGCCCGGAGACGGACGGTCCGGCCCACGGACGCTCAGCGTACGGCTGGACCACGCCGCCGAGGCGGGACCTCCGCCGGAAGGACTCCCCCTGCCCGCGACGGTGTCGGACGACGGGGCGGTGGTGTGGGACATCCCGCTCGCCGCGTCGGCGTTGGAGGAACCGGTCGCCGGCGACGAATCAGACGATACGACAGAGCAGGAACTCGCCGCCGTCCTGGCCGCCTCCGACGCCCTGACCACCGACCATCAGCGGCTCAAGGACGAACTGGACGAGACGAACAGCGGGGTACTCGCCCTCTACGTCCAGCTCGAGGAACGCGACGAGCAACTGCGCCGTGCCCACGGCCAGATGCTGCGCGCGCTCGAGGACGCGCTGCGCCCCGCGCCGCTGCGGGTCCCGGGGCTCGAACTCGCCGTGCACTACGCCCCCGCCGACACCGACGCACCGACCGGCGGCGACCTCTACGACTGGTTCGTCCTGCCCGACGGCAGCGTTCACATCACGATCGTCGACGCGCTCGGGCACGGAGTGCGCAGCACGGGCTCAGCGCTGAACGTCACCCATGCCGTACGCACACTGGCGCTGGACGGCTGCCCGTTGAAGTCCGTCGTCGGACGGGCCAGCGACGTGCTGAACGGCGTCGACCCCGATCTGATGGCCTCGGTGCTTCTCGCCCGGATCGACCCCGCGACGGGCGAGATGCTGCTCGCCAACGGGAGCCACCCGCCCGCCCTGGTCGTACGCGCCGACGGCGGGGCCGAGTTCCTGGAGGCACGAGGCCGTGGCGTCGGCTACCCGCTGCCGGGGAGCGAACAGGTTTTGCAGACCCACCTCGCCCCGGGGGACCTCGTCGTCCTCTATACGGACGGTCTCACCGAGAGCCGCAGAGACCCCTTGGAGGGCGAGCGCCGTCTCATCTCCGCGGCCACCGGACATGCGGGATCCCCCATCGAGGAGATCCCGGGTGCGCTCGCGGCGGACATGCACACCGTGGTCCTGCACGCCGACGACACGCTGGCGCTCGCCCTGCGGTGCACCGGGGCGAGCGGGGACGCGGGCGCGGTGGCGAGTGCCGGCGCCCTGGCCGCCGGTCCCGGCCCCGGTCCGGCTGCGAGCCCCGCGAGCCGAGGCGCGGCGCGGGGACCACGCGGGCCCCGCGCGGGCATCGGCTGACCCGCCCGCTCGAAGCCGACGGCCCCGGGCGACGGACCACCGGTCGCCGGAGGGGCAGAAGCACCGGACGGGGCGGCAACGACGGGCGGGGCAGGGGCAGAAGCACCGGACCTGGCGGCAACGACGGACGGGGCAGGAGCAGGCGAGGCCGCCCGGCCACGGAGGCCGGGCACGGAGGCCGGGCACCGCTCCTGCGCCGGTCAGGTCGGCAACCGACCACTGGGCGTGTCGTCTGCGTCCCCCGCGACGGGGGTGAGCCCCGTGGACGTCCGCACCTGGGCAAGCGCCTCGTCCACGTCCGAGTGCAGGGGTGTGGTCAGGTTCAGTCCGGTTATCTCCAGCAGCCGGCCCACGGCGGGGGTCGGCGCCACCAGATGCAGGTCGCCCGCCAGCTGCCGGGCCTCCCTGGCGCCCTTGATGAGGACGTTCAGCCCGGACGAGTCCATGAACATGAGGGCCGACAGGTCGAGGACCAGATGCCGGCGGCCGTGCAGGAACTGGTTGGCCAGGTGGTGGTGCAGAAGCGTGGCGGTGTCCACGTCCAGTTCGCCCCCGACGACCAGGATCGCGGTGCCGGGGTCGACGATCTCCACCTCGACGTCCAGGGTCTCCTGTTGCGCAGTCATGTCTGTCACCTTCAGCAAGTCGGTTCCGGCAGCGGCCCGGCGGCAGACCGGTTGCACGCTGTGGTGTGCGGCGCGCTTCCCTCCGGGTGCCGGTCCGGGACGGGGTGTCCCCGACGGCCGCTTGCCCCTGCAATCGCCCGGGAAACGTCCGCACGGACGTGATCTCCGTCGGCCACTGCCCCTCCGGGTGCCTCAGCACCACCGCGGACGGGCCGCGCGAGCGGCACCGCATGCGTCGACCGTGCCGCTACGGTCCTGGCGCAATCCCGTTGCGGCGGCGTGGCGGTGTCCGGCAGGATCCGTGTCCGTGACGACCAGAAGGGCGCATGCCGCGTAGCCGCGTGCCGAGCAGGCGCATGCCGCCCGGGCGTCTGCCGCGTACGCGCATGCCGCTGCCCCGGGTGCGCGCGCCGCCGGACCGGCCGGCCCGTCCGCCAGGTCCGTCCACCACCGCCGAGGAGCACCGTCGCATGCCCGCCCTTACGCACACCACTTCGCTGACCCCCTACGCCCGTCTGCCGCGCGCACACGCCGGTGCGGTGATCCTGCACAGCACGGTGGACGCCTTCGGCCGCGCCCACTGGTTGCTCACCGAGAGCGCCCCGGGCGACGGTCCGTACGACGCGTCGGTCGTCACCGTGGACGACGGCCGGGTCGACGAGACCCGTCTCGGCGCCGTGACCGCGCGCCGCCCGGTACTCGACGCCCTGCCCGACGGCGGTTTCGTCGTGGCGGACGCCCGCCGCCGGGCGGGCGCCGACCATGTCCAGGTCTTCGACCCGCTGGGCAGGCCGTCCTGGGCGTTCGCCGTCGGCGACGGCATCGAGCATCTGCTGGCCGAAGAGTCCGGCGACCTGTGGGTGGGGTACTTCGACGAGGGCGTCTTCGGTGACGACCCGCTCAGCCAGGCCGGCCTGCGCCGCTGGTCGTCCACCGGCGAGCCGCTGTGGGAACTGCCGCCGTCCACCGCCGACGGATGCATGGCGGACTGCTACGCCCTCAACACGTATCAGGGCGAGGCGTGGGCCTACTACTACACCGACTTCCCCCTGGTCCGCGTCCGCGGCGACGGCTCGGTACGCGTGTGGGACTCACCGGTCGCCGGGGCGACGGCGACCGCCGTCCACAGCGGTGGTGTCGCCTTCTTCGGCGGCTACGACCAGGAGCAGGACCGGCTCGTCCTGTGCACGCTGGCCGAGAGCGCCGCGGTGCCGTATCTGCACAGCACACTCGTACGGCCCGACGGATCGCCCGTCGGGAACCACCGCGTCCTCGCCCGCGGCCCGCGCCTGTACGTCCAGGCCGAGCCGTACACCGCGTGGGAGATGTGGGATCTGGCCACTGCGGCCTGAGCCGGCCCGGGACCGGTGAGCGCCCCGGCCGGGAACCGGGCCAGGACGTCACCGGTGAGGTCAGACCTCGGTGGCGTACGAGACGAAACTCGTCCACGAGGTGGGCGAGAGGGCGAGCTGAGGACTCCGGTCGACCTTGGAGTCCCGGACGTGGACCGCCCCCGGTGTCGTCGCCACCTCGATGCAGTCGTCGCCAGAGCTCCCGCTGTAGCTGCTCTTGAACCAGGCCAGTTCTGTGGTGCTCATGTTGCTCCTCGCATCCGACGCAACAGGCCCGCGGATTCCTCCAACGAAAGGGCCTGCGACCGCATCCTGGCATACCGCATGTGGAGCATGCTGACCAGTTTCGGGTCCGAGATGAACTGGCCGCTCTCCTGCCCCTCGCAGTACGCGAACCACTTGTTGTCCGGTGTCTCCAGCAAACGGATCGGACCGTCGATCCCGGCATGGGTGAGGCGTGTCTGCGGCATGACCTGGACCTCGATGTTCCGAAGCTCCGCCAGCGCAAGGATGCTGGGCAGCAGCTCCGCGCACGCCTCCACGCCACGTCGGAGCACGTGCTCCTCGACGATGAAGCTGAACGCCGTGTTCGGGCGCTCCCGCAACAGCCGCTGACGCTCCGTCCGTGCCGTGAGCCGTTCCTCGATCTGCTCGTCACCGAGCGGCGGAAGGCGCTCCGAGAACAGCGCACGCGCGTACGCCTCCGTCTGCAACAGGCCGGGAACCAACCGGCATTCGTAGGTGTAGAGGTTGACCGCCTCCGCCTCGAGCTGTGCCCACTGCCGGAACCAGCTCGCCAGCCCCGGCTTGCGCGACAGGTGTTTCGCCGCGCCCCGCAGCACCCCGAACGCGTCGAGCACCTCTTCCGCCCGCTCCACGAAGTCCACCGGCGGGAAGCGGCGCCCCTGCTCGATCGACGCGACCGTCGGCACCGAGTACCGCACCCGGGGTGCGAACTGCTCCTGCGTCAGGCGCGCCCGCCTGCGCAGCGCCTTGACGACCTCGCCGAACGATTTGAGGCTGGCGCAGCTCTCCGGCTCCGTCCCGCCCACCGTCCCGTTGTCCCCCACAGCGTTGCCGCCGTCATCTGCCGCCATGCCGCCCACCTCCACGTACCGTGCCGCAACTCCCCCATCGTCACGGTTGGTTACGGGCGGTGTCCACCGAACGTACCCGTACGCTGACTCAGCGTACGGGTACGCGGGCTGGCGCCGGGTCGTGCCGTATGCGGGAGCCGGTCAGTGCGCGTGGCCACCGCCCCCCGAGCCCGCCGCCGGGTGAGGGGGTTCGTAGCCCGGGATCGTGCCGTCCGGTTTGGCGACGAGGAAGAGCCCTGCCATGCCCATGTCCGAGTGGCTCTGGACATGGCAGTGGTACATCCAGGCTCCGGCGCCCACATGTTCGCCGGCGACGACCTGGAAGCCGAAGGAGTCGGCGGGGCCGGTGATCTTGTTGTCGATCACGCGGCTGACGTCGTCGGGGCCGGCCAGGAGGCCGGTCCTGTTGTCCGCCCAGCGATGACCGTGCATATGGAAGGTGTGGTAGTACTCGCCGTGCGTGATCATGATGATCTCGACGCGGTCGCCCACCGTGGCGCGGAAGTTCGGCGGGTCGGCGGCCGGGCGGTTGTTGATCGTCATGTCGTTGAAGACGATCGTGAACTGCTTGTCCGGCAGGATGTCGCCCTTCCTGCGCACCACCAGCGGACCGTACAGGCCCTTGCGGATGCCGCCGGTACCGTGGTCGGTGCCGACCACGTGGTCGTGGTAGTGCCAGTAACCCGCGCTGCCCGCCCGCCAGGTGCCGTCCGAGCGCCTGCCGGGGGTGTGGGTGCGCCAGGTGCAGGTGCGAGTGGTGCCCGGTTCGACATGGCTGCGGCTCATCCTCGTGCCGTCGTTGGCGATGTCGTAGTCGACGCCGTGGGGGTGCAGGCTGACGGGGACGTCCATCAGGTTCTCGAACTCGATGTGCAGCGTGTCGCCTTCGACCAGTTCGATCAACGGGCCGGGAACGGTGGCCCGGCCCTTCTCCAGGCCGTATCCCAGCCGCCCGTCGGCCAATTTCTCGGCGTACAGCTTCATATGGCGTACCCGGCCGCCCGCTGGGGCAGTCTTGGGGGCGCCGCCCTCGGCCGGGGCGGGGACGGCGTTGGAGGCGGAGGCGGCCGACAACGATGTCACTCCGGTGGCCGCCACGGCACCGCCCGCGAGGAGGCGCCGGCTGAAGCTCCGTCTGTCCATGTCGAACTCCCTGTCCGTCGGCAGAGATTGACGGGGCAAGCCACCCCGGGGTCGGCCACACGGTAGCCGGACGACCCTTCTTTATCCACCTCCAGGACAAAGTTCGCCGGATTGCCGTCATATCTATTGGCCAACCGCGAGAAGAGGTCTAGCTTCAGCGGCTGTTGTTGTGACCACAGAGGGACGGGTGAGGTGACCACATGCAGCACGCACCACATCGCAGGTCCGGAAGAACGAAGTCCTCGAAACGTCCACTGGCGGCGGCACTCGGCGTCGGAGCCCTGACCGCCTCCCTGCTCTCGGGAGGCGGAATCGCGGGCGCCGCCCCACACCCGGAGCCTTCGACAACGTTATCCCTGCCCTCGCCACCCGGTGGCTCGAATGTGCGGGTACTCGTGTTCCACGCGTCCGCCACGGCGGAGTCGCCGACCGTCGACGCGGGAATCGCGGCCGTCGAGAGCATCGGCCGGACCGGGCCGCGGGCCGGCCGGTTCACGACGGAAGCCACGGACGATCCGGCGGTGTTCACCGACACCGAACGGCTCGGCCGGTTCAACGCGGTCGTGTTCCTCACCGGCGGCGGCGATGTGCTGGACCCCCCGCAGGAGGCCGGTCTCGAGGCGTACATGGAGGCGGGCGGCGGCTTCGTCGGCATCCACGAGGCGGCACGCACCGAGCCGTACTCCGACTGGTTCACCGGCCTGATCGGCGCCCGGCCGACAGGGGCGCCCAGCAGCACACAGCGGGCCGTGGTCGAGGTCGGGGACCGGGTGCATCCGGCCACCACGTCGCTCCCGCCGGAGTGGAAGCGGCCCGACAAGTGGTTCAACTGGGCGAAGAACCCCTCGGGCACGGTGCACACCGTGGCGCGCGTCAGGGAGAGCTCGTACACCCCGGCGGCGAAGCCGGGCGGCTGGGACCACCCGGTCTCCTGGTGCCGTGACTACGACGGCGGCCGCTCCTTCTACACCGGCATGGGCGGTACGGTCGAGACCTTCGCCGAGACCGACTTCCGCGACCACCTGCGCGGCGCGCTCGCCTGGACGGCCCGCCTCTCTCAGGCCGACTGCACGGCCACCATCGACGCCAACTACACGGCGGAACGGGTCACCGAGCCCAACCAGCCCGGTCGGAACGACCAGATCGGCGAACCCCACGGCCTGGTCACCGCGCCCGACGGGCGGGTGCTCTACATCGGCCGAGGCGGAGCCGACTCCGGCATGCCGGTCGTCCGGGACTGGAACGACCCCGACATCGGCAAGGGCCAGGGCGAGATCCACGTCTACGACCCGGCGACGAAGCAGGTCACCGAGGCAGGCGCGCTGACGGTCTTCGGCAACAAGGGCGGCGGCGACGAACTGGTCAAGAACGAGGAGGGCCTGCTCGGGATCGAGCTGGACCCCGGCTTCACGACCAACGGCTGGGTCTATCTGCACTACACACCCCACTCCCGCATCGACCGTGAGACGCGCACGGCCGAACGCCGGGTCTCCCGCTTCACGCTCGACCTGGCCACCAACCGGCTGGACCCGGCGAGCGAGAAGGTGCTGCTGGACTGGCCGGTGCAGATCCACAGCTGCTGCCACGCGGGCGGCGGCATGGCCTGGGACTCCAAGGGCAATCTCTACATCGCGACCGGCGACAACAACTCGTCGGGCTTCAGCGGCGGTTACTCCGGCAACAACCCGCAACCGAACTTCAAGGGCGTCTCGTTCGCCGACGCGCGCCGCACCGCGGGCAACACCAACAACCTCAACGGCAAGATCCTCCGGATCCACCCCGAGGACGACGGCACCTACACCCTCCCCGAGGGGAACCTGTTCACGGGCCGGGAGACCGCGGAAGGCGGCGGGAAGACCCGCGGCGAGATCTATGTGATGGGTGTCCGCAACCCCGCACGCATCTCCGTCGACAAGAGCACCGACATCCTCTACGCGGGATGGGTCGGCCCGGACGCAGGCGCCCCCTCGACGACCTGGGGTCCGGCCAAGTACGACACCTTCGCCGCCATCACCGAGGCCGGCAACCACGGCTGGCCGTACTGCATGGGCAACAACCAGCCCTACCGCGACCGCAATCTGCCGGACCCGTCCCAGCCGCTCGGCTGGTACGACTGCGACGCCCCGAAGAACGAGTCGCCCCACAACGACGGTCTGGTGAACCTGCCGTCCGTCACGCCCAACACCATCTGGTACTCGCCCCAGGGCGGCGGCGTCGACTACCCACGTGACGCGAACGGCGTCCCCAGCTACCGGCAGGAGGAGCAGAAGCTGTTGCTGCCGTGGCTCAAGGGCGGCGGCCAGGCGACGATGAACGGGCCCGTCTACCGCTACGACGCGTCGAGCGACTCGGCGGTCAGATGGCCCGCGTACTGGGACGGCAAGTGGTTCGTCGGAGACTTCTACGACGGCGACCAGCCGCGCCACGCGGTGCTGACCGACCCGAGGACGGTGGGCAGGGGCGGCCTGCCGGTGCACGCCGAGTCGCTCAAGAAGATCGTCCCGACCGGCCCCGGCGGCATCCGCAACCTCATGGACTGGAAGTTCGCCCCCGACGGGTCGCTGTACGTCCTGGACTACGGGCGCGGATTCTTCACCTCCGACTCCGACTCCGCGCTGTGGCGCGTCACCTACAAGGGCGGCGGGGCGACCCCGGCCGCGCACCAGCTCGCGAGGAGGGCGGCGCGGTGAGCTTCGGACACCGGACCACGAGCGTGTGGACGGCCCTGCTGGCCGCCGTGGTGATGGTCGTCGGACTGACGTCCGCGGCCGCGTACGGCAAGCCGGCCAAGGGCCGGGAGGCCGCCACCGAACAGGTGCTCACCTGGACGGCCGGCGACCCGATCGACACGTACCTGTCCTTCCCGACGACGGCCGTGGCCGGCCCGGCGACGATCGTCTTCGAGAACAGCGCGGCCACCGGCAACACCACCGGCATGCCGCACACCCTGACGTTCTCCGTCTCCGACGTCGAGTTCAACGACGACGTCCGGCTCAACCTGCTGGCCAATCCGAACGACGACATGGGCGGCAGGCACACCGCCCGGGTCAACCTGACAGAGGGCCGGTACTTCTACCACTGCACCATCCCCGGCCACGGCACCATGCAGGGCATCCTGACCGTGACGGCGGGCAGCGGCGGGGACACCACCGCGCCCGTCACGACGGCCAGGGTGGACGGCGACCGGAACGCCGACGGCGCCTACATCGGCCAGGCCGCCGTCACCCTCGCGGCGACCGACGAGGGCACGGGGGTCGACGGGATCGAGTACGCGGTCGGGGCGGACGGTCCGTGGCAGCCGTACACGGCGCCGGTCGTCGTCGACCGGGTCGGCTCGCACACGATCCGCTATCGCGCCCACGACAAGGCGGGCAACGTCGAGGCGGACAAGTCGGTGGACTTCCGTGTCGCCGCTGTGCCGACCGACGACACCACCGCGCCCGAGACATCGGCCACGGCGAGCGGCGAGAAGGACGACCAGGGCCGGTACCTGGGGGCGGCCACGGTCACGGTGACCGCCTCCGACACGGGTTCCGGCGTCAACACCGTCGAATACGCGCTCGGGGACGGCGCCTGGCAGCCGTACACCGCGCCGGTGACGGTGCGGGAGCCGGGCGCGCACACGATCCGCTACCGGGCGACCGACAAGGCGGGCAACACGGCGGCCGAGAAGTCGGTGCGGTTCACGGTCGTCGCGCCGCCGGCCGAGGACGAGGAGCCGCCGCAGACCACCGTCGGCGTCGCGGGTGACCAGAACTCCGACGGCGGGTACATCGGACGGGCCACGGTCACGGTCGTCGCCGTGGACTCCAAAGGCTCGGGCGTCGAGCGGGTCGAGTACTCCCTGGACGGCGGCCCGTACCTGGCCTACACCGAGCCGTTGGTCGTCGACCGGGTCGGCCACCACACGGTGCTGTACCGGGCCACGGACAGGGCGGGCAACACCTCGGAAGCGAAGAGCGTCTCCTTCGGCGTCGTGGACGGCGGCGGCGTCCCCGCGCCCAACTGCCCCGAGTACGACGAGCGGGCAACGGTCATCGTCGGCGACGTCGACACCGGCGTCCCCAACCGGGTGACGCGCGACCGCTGCACCGTCAACGAGCTGATCGAGGACGAGAAGGACTGGTCCTCCCACGCGCTGTTCCTCAAACACGTGGACGAAGTGCTCGACCGGCTCCTGGACGAGGGCGTCGTCGACAGCCGTGAGCACCGCAGGATCTACCGGGCCGCCAAGCAGTCGGGCATCGGCAAGCCGGGGCGGACGAACGGCTACCGGGACCTCTTCGACGGCACCCGGGACACCTTCGACGCCTGGCAGCACGTCGGCGGCGGCAGGTTCTCGCTGACCGAGGACGGCGCCATGACCAGCAGCGGCACCGTGCCGGGCATGGGCATGCTGTGGTTCCCGCAGCGGCAGTACGGTGACTTCTCGCTCAAGCTCCAGTGGCGCGACGACGCCCCGGGCTCGGGCAACGCCAACAGCGGTGTCTTCGTGCGCTTCCCGTACGTCCACGACAATCCGGAGGAGCCCCGTCCGGAGTGGGTCGCCATCAAGTACGGGCACGAGCTGCAGATCCTGGACCGCCCGGACGGCGACATGTACAAGTCCGGCTCGGTCTACGGCTTCGACCGCGTCGGCCTCGGCGGCGCCGGGGTGACACCCAAGGGCACCTGGAACGACTACGAGATCCGGGTGGAGGGCCAGCACTACTCGGTCTTCCGCAACGGAAGGCTGGTCAACGAGTTCGACAACACCGGCGGCCAGGTCTTCACCCCGCCCCGCTCCGACGACCCGGGCACGGACGGCCGCCGGTACGCCACCGGCTACGTCGGCCTCCAGGTCCACGGCACGACGGACGTGATCTCCTACCGAGACATCAGGATCAAGGAGCTCTGAGCCCGCGGGACACCGGCCCGCGGACCCGGCTTCGACAAGCCGGCTGCCCCGCCCTCCCGTCAGGGACGGCGGGGCAGCCGTCCCGGGCGCCGGGGACGGCGGGCCGCCGCCCGGACGACGGCGGGGACGGCAGGGGCACCGGAGGCGGCGGGGACTCCGGGGCAGCCGTGTTCCACCGCCCGTGCCGCTACTCAGTCCCAAGGCACCCGAAATTGAGCGGATGTACTCAGGCCCACCCGCCCGCCGGCTGCGATGATCTGCGCATGCTCAAACAAACGAGCGATCCGCGTCCGCGGGTCGGTATCACCGGTGTCGGCAGCGCACTGCCCGACGCGGTGCTGACATCGCACAGCCTCCAGGGCGAGGCGACCCGCCACCTGGCCAAGTCCCTGCCCGCCACCCTGCTCACGCAGGCCACCGGCATCGAGACCCGGCGCGTCGCGGCGGACGACGAGTACGCCTCGACGCTCGCGGTGCGCGCCGGCCGCCGCGCGCTGGAGCGGGCGTCGCTCGACCCGCGCGACATCGACCTGCTGCTGTTCGCCTCCGCGTCACGCGACATGGTCGAGCCCGCCACCGCGCACATCGTGCAGGCCGAGCTCGGCTCGAAGGCGCACGCCCTGGACGTCACCAACGCCTGCAACAGTTTCGTCAACGGGATCGACGTCGCCCGCAGCACCATCCTGGCGGGCCGTGCCCGGCGGGCGCTGGTCGTCACCGGCGAGACGCCGAGCCGCGCGATACGCCGCGATCCGGCCGGACTCGCCGAGTTCCGCGACGGCTTCGCGGGCTACACGTTCGGGGACGCGGGCGCCGCCGTCGTCCTGGAGGCGGTCGAGCGCGGCGGCATTCTCGACGTCGACACCGAGACGCACTCCGAGCACTGGGAGGTCGGCGGCATACCCGGCGGCGGCTCGCGACACCCGCGCGGCGACGAGCACACCTACTTCCGCGGCGACGGCCGCGAACTGCGCGGCGTGTTCGAGAAGGTGGGCGCCTCCGTCGTCGAACGGACCCTGCACCGGGCCGGACTCGACTGGGACGGCTTCGCGAAGGTCCTGGTGCATCAGGTGACGGTGCCCTACCTCGAGCGGTTCGCCGAGCTGACCGGTGCGCCGATGGACAAGCTCGTGGTCACCGTCCCAGAACTGGGCAACATCGCCAGCGCCAGCATCGGCGTGCAGCTGGAGCGGGTGCACGGGGAGCTGGCGGCGGGCGAACGGGTGCTGTTCGTCGGCCTCGGCGGCGGGATCAGCATCATGACGATGGTCTGGGAGAAGTCGTGAGCGCCCTGTGGGTCGTGGTGCCCGCGTACCAGGAGGAGGAGCGGCTGGCCGGCACCCTGCGTGCGCTGGCGGCCCAGCAGGACCGTGACTTCACCCTGCTCGTGGTCGACAACGCCTCGTCGGACCGCACCGGCGCGGTCGCCAGGGACTTCGCGGCCGGGGCGCCGTTCCCGGTGGAGGTGCTCGACGAGCCGGAGAAGGGCGTCGGCTGTGCCGTGGACACCGGTTTCCGGTACGCCATCGAGCGGGGTGCCGCACTGCTGGCCCGTACGGACGCCGACTGCCTGCCACGACCCGGCTGGACGCGGGCCGCCCGCGCCGCGATGACCTGCCGGACCGGGCCGGTCATGGTGTGCGGGCGCATCGTCGCCCGGCGCGACGAGCACGGTCCTTTCGGCCGGGCCGGGTTCTCGGCCCTGGTGGCGCTGGCCGCCCTGTTCGGCCGGCTCCGGCCGGCGCACGCCCGCCGCAACGGCTTCCTCGCCCCGTACCGGATGCACGCCGGCAACAACATGGCCATCACCGCCGACCTGTATCTTGCCTGCGGCGGAATGCCCCGCCGTCCGTCGCCGACGGACCGGCTGTTCCTGAACCGCGTGCGGCGGCAGACGGACCGGATCGTGCGCTGCCCGGCGATGGTCGTGGAGAACTCCACCCGCAGGCTGCGGGCGTACGGCATCCGGGGCACCGCCCGCTGGTACCTCGACCAGGGCAGCGGCGGACGCGGTGACGACCCGCGCTGACGCACTGCGCGCCCCCTTGTCCGTGACTTCCCTCCGTGCTCCCTACCCGTGGACGGCTGACCATGCTGGACCTTCTCGACCACTCACTGCGCTCCTCGCCCGAGCGGCCCGCCGTGCTCGGCGCTTCACGCACCGGGCGGACGCGGGTCCGGGCCACACGGGGCGAACTCGCGGAGCTGGCCGACGCGTACGCCTCGTCGCTGTACGCACGCGGTCTGCGCCCCGGTGACACCGTCGGTGTGGCGGTGCGTCCCGGCCCCCGTGCGCTCGCCGTCCTGCTCGCGCTGTGGCGGCTCGGACTGCGCGGCGCCGTCCTCGACCCCGGTGCCGGGCCGGATGTGCTGCGCGCCAGGCTGGCGTCGGTCCGCCCCTCGCTGGTACTCGCCGACGCCGCCGCGCAGGCCGTCGCCGGCTGGGCCCGGCCGCTGGCGGCGCGGGCACGGCTCGCCCTGCCGCCCCTTCACGAGCTGGGTCCGGTGGCCACGGTCGGCCGCCGGCTGCCCGGTTGCGCTCCGGCGCTCGGCAGGGCCGGGGCGCTCGTGCCGGCCTTCGACCACGGCGACGGCGACGCGGTCATCGTGTTCACGTCCGGTACGACGTCCCGGCCGAGGGCCGTGGTGCACACCCGCTCCGGCCTCGCCGCCGGAATGAGCACGGTCGCCGCGCTGTTCCGCGCCCGGCCGGGTGAACCGGTCGTCGGGGGAACGTTCTTCGTCCTCGTCCCCTCACTCGCCCAGGGCGCGCCGGTCGCGCTTCCCGCCCGCTCGCCAAAGGTCCTGGCGCGTCAGCTGCGGCGGCTGCGCCCGCAGGGCACGTACCTCACCCCGCCGCAGCTGCGGGACGCCCTGAACGCCGGTGCCCGCTTCACGGGGCGGGTGTGGACCGGTTCGGCACCGGCCGGTGCCGAACTGCTGGGCCGGACACGGGCCGCGGGCGCGGCGGAGGCGTGGGGCGTGTACGCGCTGACCGAGCTCTTCCCCGCCGCGGCCGTCGAATCCCGCGACAAGGCGGCGTACGAGGGAGCCGGCGACCTCGTCGGTGCTCCGCTGCCGGGCGTCGAGGTGCGGACGGAGGACGGGCAGCTGCTGCTGTCCGGCCCGGCGGCCAGAAACCGCTACCTCGGGGAGGACCCTGACCCGTGGGTGCGCACCGGCGACCGCGCGCACCTGGACGCCTCGGGCCGGATCGTGCTCGAGGGCCGCTGCAAGGACATGGTGCTGCGGCGTGCCGAGAACATCTACCCGGGGCTGTACGAGCCGTCGCTGCACGTGCCGGGCGTCGAACTCGCCGTCCTGGTCGGAGTTCCGGCGGGCGACGGCGACGAGCGGCTGGTCGCCGTCGTCCAGCCCCGGCCGGGCCACGACGAGGCCCGGCTGCGTGCCGCGCTCGCCGGGCCGCTGCGGCGGATGGGCTCCGCCCGGCCGGACGCGCTGGTCTTCGCGGACGTGCCGCTGTCCGGCCGGTCACGCAAGCCGGACCGGGCGGCGACGTCGCGCCTCGCGGCGGAGCGCCTGGGCACGGCGGGGCTCGCGGGGGTGCGGCCATGACCGGCCGTCCGTCCGTCCCCTCGTCGGACCGGCGCCTCGGTGGCGGCAGCGGCGACGCCGTGTGCCCGGTGACCTCCCGCGGCGAGCCGGACGGCACGCGCGCCGAAGGCGCGGAAGCGGCCGACGCCGCACAGCCGGGTGGCGGACGCCCGGCCCACAAAGGAGGGCGGGAGCGTGTCCGGGATGGCGGCGCCGGCCACGCGCGGGCACGGCGGCGTGACCGCCGGGTGTACCTGCGGGCCCACCCTTTCCTCTTCGCCCTGCTCGCGGCCGGCCGCGGGCGGCCGGTCCGCCGGATCGGCCGTACCGTGCTCGTCCACGGCGCGGACGCCTATCGCGAGGTGCTGACCCGGCTGCCGCTCGACCGTACGGCCCCCGGGACCACGGGCGGCGCGGCGCGCTCGGCGATCGGCGCGGGCGGCGACGGAAGCGCCGCGAGCCCCGGTGTCCTGTTCGACCAGGACGGCGGCGCCCACCGTGCGCTGCGCCGCGGCCTGGTACGGGACCTCGGTACGGCGGGCGTGGAGGAACTACGGTCGCTGTGGCGGCCGTTGATGGAGCGCCGTCTCGAACCGCTGGCGGCGGGCGGCACGGTGGACGTCGTCGCGCTCACCCGGGAGCTGGCGGGCACGGTCGTCTGCGCGCTGCTGGGCTCCGCGGCCTCGCCTTCGGCGGTCGCCGCGGCCGCCGCGGAGGTCGCCGCCGTCTCGGTGCGCAGCGAGCTCCCCGGCCCGCCCCGCCCCGGCGCACGGGCCGCCGTGGCGCGGGCGACGGACCGTCTGCGGCAACTCCTGGGCGGCGGGGGCGACACGGGCGGCGCGCCTGGCGGGGGGCCCGGCTGGTCGCGGGGCCCCGAGGGCCCTGAGGGCACCGGCAGCGACGGCGGTGACGGCAGCGGAGGCAGCGGAGGCAGCGACGAGGCGCTGTCCGCGATGGTGGCGGTCGCGGCCGTGAACACGAGCGTCGCGGCCCTCCCCCGGGCAGCCGCCTGGTGCGCCGACGCCGGCCTGTGGGAACAGGCGGCGGACGACACCCTGCGCCGGAGCCTCACCGGTGAACTGCTGCGCGTCACGGCCGCCTCGCCGCTGCTGCCCCGGGTCGCGGCGGCGGACGGCGCGGTCGGCGGGTGCCCGGTGCGTTCCGGCGACCGGCTGCTGCTCGTCGCCCGGCACGCCGTCGGAGCGCACACCGGGGACCCCGACGCGCTCCACCCGGCGCCGCCCGCCGTGGCCCGGCTGGTCTTCGGTGCCGGGCCGCACACCTGTCCGGGAGCAGGTCTCGCCGGGGCGCTGCTGGAGGACCTGCTCGCGGCGCTGGCCCCGTACCGCCCGGCCGTGGTGCGGGCGCGGGTCGACCGCGGCGCGGCCCTCCCGAGCTGGCGGACGCTGACACTGCGTGCCACCGCATCGGCGGTGCCGCGGTGACCGCCGGGCTCCGCGTCGCCGTCACCGGTGCCTCGGGCTTCTGCGGCGGCCATGTCGCACGGGCCGCGGCGGCGGCCGGCGCCGAGGTGGTGTGCCTGGGCCGCCGACCGGGGCCGACGGGCGAGTTCCGCTTCTGGGACGCCGCGTCGGGCGCACCGGACCTGTCGGGCGTCGACCGGGTCGTGCACTGTGCGGCAGCGGTCGGCGACCCGCCGCCCGGTTCGCAGGCCGAGGCCGGGATGCACGCGGTCAACGTGGAGGGCACCGTACGGCTGCTGGAGGCGGCCGGGGCCCGCCCGGTGGTGTGGGTGAGCAGCGCCAGCGTCTACGACCCGCGCCCCGGCCGCGCCCTGGTCCGCGAGGACCATCCACGGGCCGGGCATCTCAACGCCTACGGACGTACCAAGGCGGCCGGCGACACGCTCGCCCTGGCCGCCGGCGCGGTGGTGCTGCGCCCGCGTGCCGTGTACGGCCCCGGTGACACACAGCTCCTGCCGCGCCTGCTCTCCCGGACCAGGGCGGGGACGCTGCTGCTGCCGGGCCCGGACGTACGGCTCAGTCTCACGGCGGTGGAGAACCTGGCCGACGCGTGCCTCGCCGCGGCCGACTGGCCGCCCGGCGCGTACAACATCGCCGATCCGCTGCCGTACGCCAGGGACGCGGCGGTACGAGCGGTGCTGCACGCCCATGGGGTCGCGGCCCGGATCGTGCATCTGCCGCTGGGTGCCGGAGCACGAGCGGGAGAGCGAAGAGATCTTCGCGACCCTCTGCACCGTGGACATCGCGCCGGACGGGCGCCGGGCCGGGCTGTACCTGGCAGGCC
>NZ_JBEZKP010000026.1:0-96465 GCF_040706335.1 Streptomyces sp. NPDC048389
CTTGCCGGGAGTCATACGCCCCCGACCAGCACGAGCACCCCGAAGCCCATGCACACCAGCCCCGTGACCTGCAACTTCACGATGCACACAACTCAGTGAGACACCCCCACCCTCACGCACCACCTGACCCACAACTCTTGACAATTGTTCGACCCTTGGCGGCTGCTTTCGCGAAAAGCATCTGGCAAACCCCACGCTCAACTACACGTGGGGCGGCTTACGCCTCAAAGACGGGTGCCTGCATCCGGCGGCTGGGGTCGTGCTCAGCGTGGTGTGGTCGCGGAACCTGCCCGCCGAGCCGTCCCCGGTACGCGTCTGCCGCGACCGCCCCGGCCACTGGTACGTGTCCTTCGTCGTGCCCACGCGGGCCCGCAGCCACTGCACGCGACCAGCCGGGCCATCGGTGTCGACCGGGGCGTCCACCGGCGACCACGACGGTCTGCCCCACCCCCGGCGCGGCAGGAAGGCCGCCGTGCAGATGGACGCCCACCAGCGTAAGATCGCCCGCCGCCAACCGGGCCGCGGGCAGGCCGCGTCCAAGCCCCACCGCAGGCGGAACGGCATGCGACCGAGGTGCACCGGAAGATCGCCCGGCAGCGCAAGGACATGGCCAAGTGGGTGTGCAAGGCATCACGGGAGCGGGCCCTGTATACCGGGCGGCCTCCACCGCGTTGTTCAGTGCTGTCAAGGCGGCTTGCAGACAGCGGCAGTCTCCACGGGATCTGTGCTTCGCAGCAGGACGCCGCCAAGGGGTGCCTGCTCAGAGCCTCCCCCTCTGGCCGCCGCCAGTTGCCGGCACGGCAGCACATCGCGGGGGCAGAGCCGCAGTGTGTGCCGTAGATCTTCCGCGGATGCACACACCGCGCGGGCCAATCGCCTCTGGCCCCGAGCCGGTGCGGGAACCGGTCAGTGCCGCAGCGTGCCCGACTCGCGGCTTTCCACGTACCACGTATATGTCCGGGCAATTCCTTCCCGCAGAGCGACACGAGGAGTCCAGCCGAGGGCGGTGAGCCGGGACACGTCGAGGAGCTTGCGCGGCGTACCGTTCGGCTTGGTCGGATCCCACTCGATGCTCCCCCGGTACCCGACAACATCCGCCACGAGTTCCGCCAGTTCCCGGATGCTCAGGTCCGTGCCGGTGCCGACGTTGACCGGACTGTCCGCGTCGTAGAGCTCAAGCAGGTGCAGGCACGCCCGGGCCAGATCGTCCACATGGAGGAACTCCCGACAAGGAGTGCCGCTGCCCCAGTTCACCACCTGTCGCGCACCCGACTCCTTCGCCTCGTGGAAGCGCCGGATCAGGGACGGCAGCACATGCGAGTGCTCCGGGTGGAAGTTGTCACCGGGCCCGTACAGATTGGTCGGCATGGCGGAGATCCAGGGCAGACCGTACTGGCGTCGTACCGCCTGCACCTGCAGGATACCGGCGAGCTTGGCGATGGCGTAGGCGTCGTTGGTCGGCTCCAGAGGGCCTGTCAACACCGCCTCCTCGCGGATGGGCTGCTCGGCGAACTTCGGGTAGATGCAGCTGGACCCCAGGAACAGCAGCCGCTCCACGCCGTGCTTCAGGGCGGCGTCCAGCACGTTCACCTGGATACGGAGATTGTCGGAGAGGAACTCGGCGGGCCGGGTGGCGTTGGCCTTGATCCCCCCCACCCGCGCGGCCGCGAGCACGACCACGTCGGGCCGCATGGCCGCGAACCAGTCGAGGACTGCCCCGCGCTCGCGCAGATCCAGCTCCGCCGACCCGGGCCCGACCAGGTCGGTGAACCCCTCCCGCGTCAGGCACCGCCACACGGCCGAGCCGACGAGACCTCCCTTCCCGGCTACGAACACGCGTGCCGAGCGGTCGAGCGGGTGGTGGACGCTTCTGTCTGTTGCCACTCCACAGGCGGCCGGCGCCGAAGCGATGGGGTGAGTGGCATCGCTGCCGACGTTCATGCAGGTTGACATGGAAGTCGCTCCTTCAACGAGGGCCACGGGACGGGATCGGGCCCGGAACGCACGAAGTCAGCAAGTGCTTCCGGACCGCCCTGCGGCCACTGCGTCCCGGGTGAAGAGGAAGTTCACATAGCGCGCCGGTGGAACGAAGCCCGCCGGCACGGGAGCAGGTCCCCTGCTGCCGAGATGCTGAATGTGACGGTAGCCCAGGTCGAACGCGGTCTCCCGGACCTTGCTCAGGGCTGCCTCGTCGAGGCACTCCGCGATGATGGCGGGGTGGTGGACGCGAATGCTCTTCTCCAAGCCGCGCAGCACCTGCGGTTCGAGCCCCTCCACGTCGATCTTGATGAGGTCGACCGCACGTCCGTCGAGCACCTCGTCCCCCGTGGTGACCTTCACGTCGGCGACGCTTTGCGCCGGCCACCTGTCCAGCAGGGAGGCTTTCGTCGCGTTGGCGGGGATCCTCAGCCGGGTGCGCCCAGGTGTATCCGAGAGTGCCTTGTCGATGACGGTGACGCGGCTCTCGAACCGGTTGGCCCGGATGTTGCGGTTCAGCATGAGGGTTGCGGCCGGGTTGGGTTCAATGGCCAGGGCCTCAAGGTTCGGGTTGGCCCTGCAGGCGAGCAGGGTGTAGATGCCGGAGAAGGCGCCGATGTCGACGAACCGACGGGCGCTGCGGGCGAGTTGGTACACGACCGGGTGGGTGGTCTCCTCCCAGTGCCGCATGTTGGTCCAGATCAGGCCCCGGGCCAGGATGTCAGCGTCGCTGCTGACGTAGCGGAAGGTGCGTCCGTCGGGGGCACGTAGGCTCCACTCTCCCGTCGGATGCAGGCGTCTCCACACCGCGCGGGGCACTACGCCGCGCATAGCCCCGGCGCGAACAGCCCGTTGGCAGCCCGGAAGGCGGAGGAAGAGGTCGCGTGTGCTGGTCAAGATCTCTTTGGAGGACACGGGCGCAGCATAATCAGGGCATATTGCGCAAGGTTCGCCTGTGGAGTGTGTTGTTGCGCGGGGGCGGCCGATTTCACTCCGGCGCCGCACTTCTGCACCTGACTGTTGCGGTACAGCTCAGTACCCGGCGCCCGCACCCTCGTTCACCAGCGCGTCGAGCCGATCCAGTGGTGCGACGGGCGAAGCGAGGACATAGTCGTAGTCGATGCCGAGGTTGCGGCTCAAGCGGGCATAGCAGTCGTTGAACCATGAGTCCGGGAAAATCTCGATCACACGCTCGGCCCGCTGAGCCCACACCAGGTTGGCCAGACCGGCTCCGTGCGGAGCAATGACCGTACGGGCGCCGGCGAACAGCGCTCGCTGCTCCTTGAAGGAGAGGTCCTGGGCGTACACCACTGTGACGCCCGCCTGCCGCATCACGCGCTCGACCTCCGCCTCGTTTGACAATGCTCGCTTGGAATCCTTCAAGCGGCTCACGTAGACGGCGTCGACGTCGGCGGGGTCCGCAGGAAAGGCTGCGCGCAGTCGGTCGATCTCAGCACGTTGAACGAAGCCGGACATGGGCTCGACGGCGGCGAGGACGCACGAGTCGACGTGTGCGATGTCGTCCAGGCGGACGATTCTGGAGGGTCCGACCAGGTGCTCCGCAGCCGCCAGCACATGGGCCGGCACCCTCCTCGGCATCAAGAGCAGCGCCTCGGGCTCGACACTGAGAGCGAAGACCGCGGCGGGGAGTACCTCGAGCAGCCAGTGGTAGTAGCCCGTCGGCGCGAAGGCGACGACGGGACGACCAGCGAGTCGCCTGACCGGGAGCAACGGTTCGTGACGGACGTCGCCCCAGCCGAGCGACCGGATGAGGGATCCGTAGCTCTCTTCCAGGACGGGGCCGCCGGGCAGCCAGATGAGGCCGCTGTGCGGGCTGAGCAGCACGTCGTGAAGCCGGTATGCATGGCGCTCGTCGAACGCCTTGGACCGGCGGAACCGCGGTGGGAAGCCGACGGGGAAGTCGTAGCGCTCGACCACGGCCTCGGTCCTGGTCAACGACTCGCTCACATGCCTGGCAATCCTGGGCTCGTGCATACGTTCCGCGATCGAGCGCACATAGACCCGCGGCATCCCTCCTGAGACCGGTCCGAGCAGCGCCTGGCTGGCGGTCCTCGCCATCAGAACTCTGCCGCGGGCTGTCAGTTCGCGCAGCTTCGGCGTCATACCCCGGAACATAAGACCGGGCAGCTGGTGCCGTTCGGTTACGCGCCCACGATCGGGCGCGTATTCACCCATTGCGCCGATGCCGTACGGCGCCGGTTACGGAATCAGAGTGATCCCCCGGCAGACACATGCGGAGAAGGGTAGTCGGAGCGGCCGGGCATGCGACGTTGGGATCGTGATACTCCATTCTGTGAATCCGGGGTGGTAAGTGTGGGTCCTCCCCCAATCCGGGAGCAGCGCAAGCTGATCGTCGTCGGTCAGGGATACGTGGGTCTCCCGCTGGCCATGCGCGCGGTGGAAGCGGGATTCTCCGTCGTCGGCGTGGACACGGACGAGCTGCGGGTCAAGCGTCTGGCGTCCGGCGATTCGTACATCGAGGGAGTTGGCAATAGGCGTTTGATCGCCGCGCTGGACAGTGGCCGCTACAAGGTGACCACCGACTACGGCGAAATCTCCGACTTCGACATCTGCACCATCACCGTGCCGACACCGCTGCGCGAGGGCGTGCCGGATCTGAGTTTCGTGGAATGTGCCGCCCGGAGCATCGCCTCCCACATCACCCCCGGCGCCACTGTTGTTCTGGAGTCGACCACGTACCCCGGCACCACGGAGAGTCTGCTGCGGCCATTGCTGGAGAACGGCAGCGGACTGAAGGCCGGTACGGGTTTCCACCTTGGCTACAGTCCCGAGCGTATCGACCCGGGTAACCCACAGTGGCAGCTGGAGAACACTCCCAAGGTGATCTCCGGCCTCGACCCGGCGTCACTGCAGGAGATCGAGCGCTTCTACGCGCGCATCGTCGAACGCACTGTGCCCGTGTCCTCCTGCCGTACCGCCGAGCTGACCAAGCTGCTGGAGAACACCTTCCGTCACGTCAACATCGCCCTGGTCAACGAGATGGCGACGTTGTCGAGGGGTCTGGGTGCGGACATCTGGGAGGCCATCGAGGCAGCCGACACCAAGCCGTTCGGCTTCATGGCGTTCAGGCCGGGCCCCGGTGTGGGCGGGCACTGCTTGCCGGTGGACCCGTCGTATCTCTCCTGGCAGGTCAAGCGGCTGCTGCGGCAGAGTGTCCGGTTCATCGCGCTGGCGAACGAGATCAATGATGGCATGCCGGACCACGTCGTCTGGCGAATCAGCCGGGGCCTGAACGAACGCGGGAAGTCCGTCAATGGCTCTCGGGTCCTGCAACTGGGCCTGGCCTACAAGAAGAACACCGGCGACATCCGCGAATCACCTTCCGTCATGCTCGCCCGGTCATTGCAAAACCTCGGCGCCCGGGTCGTCGCGGTGGAACCACACACCGACTCCTATCTCCTTCCCCCGGACATCGTCTGCGTGGAGTTGACCGAAGCCGAAGTCCGGGCGGCCGACGTGGTCGTCGTGGCAACCGATCACGATGATTTCGACTATGCGCTCGTCGAGCAGGCCGGGGCGTACATTTTCGACACCCGTAACCGCTGTCGGGCGGAGCAGGTCGAGGTCCTGTGACCCCGCCTTCCTGTGCCCAGTGCGTCGCGATCGGTAAACAGGGGTCGGGGCCGCCGGCCATCCTCCTCTGCGCCGTCGCGTGGTCGAACTCGTTCGAATCAGCGCGCGGCCTGGTTGAGGACTCACGAGTGATTCACCCCGTAATGATGAGGACTTCCAGTTGAGGAGTCTCACGTGCCACCAGTGCGCATCGCGGTGCTGATGACCAGTCACAACCGCCACGACAAGACACTCGCCGCGCTCGCCGCGCTCGCCGGACAGCGCGGGCTGCCGGAGGACACCACGGTACGCACCTACCTGGTGGACGCCGGCAGCACCGACGGCACACCCGAGGCGGTTCGCGCTGCCCACCCCGAGGTGGAGGTCACCACGGTCGGCCCCGACATCTACTGGAGCCACGGTATGCGGATCGCGAGCCGCAACAGCCGTCGATGCGGCGAACCGGCCTGGGACTACCAGCTCTGGCTCAACGACGATGTGACGCTGGAAGGGGACGCGCTCACCGTGCTGCTCGACACCGCACACGCTGTGGGCCCCGGCAAGGTCGTGGTCGGCGCCGTGCGTGCCTCGGTCGATGACCGCACCACGTACTCGGGACGCCGCGGCCGTGCGCTCGCGCTGGTCGAGCCCACCGGTCGACCCGAGCGCTGCGACACGTACAACGGCAACGTGGTGCTGTTGCCCAGGGTGGTGTGTGAACGGGTCGGCGACATCGACGAGGTCTTCCAGCACGGCATCGGCGACTACGATCACGGATTCCGCGTCCGCCAAGCAGGCATTCCCGCCTATGTGACGCCGTGTCACGTCGGCATCTGCGACCGGAACCCACCGCACACCGGGTCCCGAGAACCGGGCATCGGCGTGCGCGAGGCGCTGCGCCGGATCACCTCTCAGCGTGAACTGCCGCCCCGCCAATGGTGGGTCTTCTGCCTGCGGCACGGTTGGCCGCGGGCCCCGCTGCTGATGTTCTCGCCCTATGTGAAGACCGCGGCGCGAGCCTCCTTCCGTCGCTCTCCCGCGGGGGATTGATCCCTTGCCACTCGATCCGACGACACTGCTGCTCGGCGGCGCCGCGCTCATCAGCTGCGCGGCGCTCACCGCGAGCTTCGTCCGCTGGCCGGTCTGGGGAATCGGCCTGTATGTCGCCGTCCAGCTCTGGCAGACACAGCAGAACGTGCGTCAGTCACTTCCGGGCGCGGGCCTGAATGTGTTGCCCACAGATGTGCTGACCGTGTGTCTGCTGGTCGCTGCCCTCATCATGCTCAGGGGACGAGTGCGCGGCGCCACGGCCCTGCTTCTCGCCCTGCTGGTACTGACGGGCTACGCACTGATCCGCGGGTTCGGGATCTTCGGCGTCCAGGCGGCGGGCAATGAAGCCCGAACCAACTTCATTCAGCTCATCTGCGCCGCACTCTTCGTCGCCGTCCTCTCTGGCGGTCGCAACCTGGTGCGCGCAGTCACCCTCATCTGGGTGCTGGCAGCCTGTGCTCTGTCCTGCCTCGCACTGCTGGGGTGGCTGAACGTCGGTATCGGCTCCAACTCCGACCAGATCATGGTCGACGGAGTGCTCACCAACGCCCGCCCGGTAAGTGCTGCTCAAACACTGGTCATCGGCCAGGCAGCCATGATGCTGCTGTGTGGTCGTGGCTCCGCGCGGGGGAGGGCGCTGGCCTGGCTGCTCCTGGCAGTCGTCGTTCTGGCCCAGCACCGCACCATCTGGCTGGCCGTGGGCATCATGATCACGGGGTGGCTGGTGTCCCGCCACCGGCAGACGGGATCCCGTGCTGCGGCACTGGTCGTTCTGGGCTCGCTCGGCATGCTCTCCGTGCTGGCCGTTTCGTGGGGAGCCGCCGACAGGGTCACCTCAAAACTCACCGCCTCCAGTGAAGACGATCGGACGCTGGTGTGGCGGATGGAGGGCTGGCACGCTCTGCTGCCCCGGCTCAAAGAGGTGCCGGACTGGCTACTGGGACTGCCCTTCGGATCCGGGTACGACCGCATGATCAACGGAACATTTGTCGCTGTTTCGCCCCACAACTACTACCTGGAGGTCTTGCTGCGTCTCGGCCTCCTCGGCGTTGCGGTACTCCTCCTGGTGTATGCCACGGCATGGCGCGCAGCAGGAGCGGACAGTGAGCACAAGCTGATGCTCCGGCTGCTCATCTGCAGCCAGTTGGTCTACATGACCACCTACTCCCTTACCCCCGAACAGGCCGTGATCCTTGGTCTGTTGGCGGCGTGCGCACAGCAGCGCGGCGCTTGTCGTCCCCCCACCCTCAAGGAGTCGCCATGTCCGACAAAACCGCACTCATCACCGGCATCACCGGCCAGGACGGCTCGTATCTAGCCGAACTCCTGCTCTCCAAGGGCTACCTGGTGCACGGCCTCATCCGCCGCTCCTCCACCTTCACCACCCAGCGGATCGACCACCTCTACCAGGACCCGCACGAGCCCGACGCCCGCCTCCGGCTGCACTACGGAGATCTGGCCGACGGCTCCCGCATCGCTGCCCTGCTGGAGGGCATCCAGCCCGACGAGGTCTACCACCTGGCCGCCCAGTCGCACGTCCGGGTCTCCTTCGACGAACCCGAGTTCACCGGGACCACCACGGGCCTGGGCACCACCCGTCTCCTCGAAGCCATCCGGATGACCGGGCTGCCGTGCCGCTTCTACCAGGCATCCAGTTCCGAGATGTTCGGGACGACTGAGCCCCCTCAGTCGGAGTCGTCGATCTTCCACCCGCGCTCGCCGTACGCGGCCGCCAAGGTGTACGCCTACTGGATCACCCGCAACTACCGTGAGGCGTACGGCATCCACGCCGTCAACGGAATCCTCTTCAATCATGAGTCCCCGCGCCGCGGCGAGACCTTCGTGACCCGCAAGATCGCCCGCGCCGCGGCCCGCATCGCCCGCGGCGAGCAGGACGCCCTCCATCTCGGCAACCTGGAGGCCCGCCGGGACTGGGGCTACGCGCCCGAGTACGTCGACGCGATGTGGCGCATGCTCCAGCAGGACGAGCCCGGCGACTACGTGGTCGCCACCGGCACCAGCTACAGCGTGCGCGACTTCCTGAGCTTCTGCTTCGACCACGCGGGCCTCGACTGGGAGAAGCACATCCGCTTCGACGAGCGCTACCTGCGCCCTTCAGAAGTCCCCGATCTGGTCGGTGACGCCTCGAAGGCCGAACGTGAACTGGGCTGGAAGGCCACCGTGCATGCTCCGGATCTGGCCCAGATCATGGTCGACGCCGAGCTGGCCGCCGTTCCCGCTCCGGCTCGCGAGCGTTCGCTGACGGGAGCCTGAGCGATGACCACCGCCGCCGTCCAGCAGCTGAGCCATGTCAAGCCCGTGCTGCGCGGTGCCCGTGACCTGCTGATGCGCTCGCGTACCTTTCAGCGGGCGGTACGGGCCGGAACGGTACGCGGCCATGTGCCGCTCACCGTCTGGCGGCATTTGCACCCCACCGGTGTCTGGCAGGTGCACGCACCCGACGGCAGCACGTTCCACTACCACTGCGGCCCGGACGACGTACTCGCCGGGCCGGTGGTCTGGACGGATCTGCGGCTGTGGGAGGAGGCCACCCACCCGCTCTTCTACCGGCTCGCCCGCACCGCGCGCGGGTTCCTGGACGCCGGGGCCTACGCCGGCCTCTACACCCTGTTGGCCTGTCAGGCAAACCCGCGGCTGCACGCCGTCGCGGTCGAGCCGAACCTGGTCGCGACCCGGATGCTGCGTCGCAACCTCGATGTCAACCGTTTCGGGCCCAGGGTGCACGTCGTCGGCAAGGCACTCTCGCAGGAGCCGGGCCGGGCACGTCTGACCGTGCCCGAACGCATCACCACGGCCACCCTGCGCGCCGGAGCCGACGCCCCCGGGTGCAGCACCGTCGACGTGGAAGTGACCACGGCGGACCTCGCGGTCGGTGACCGTCCCATCGACCTGGTGAAGATCGATGTGGAAGGTCTCGAGCCGGAGGTGCTGCGCGGCATGTCCCGGATTCTGGCCGACCACCGTCCGGTCGTGATCGCCGAGTGCCTCGACCGGCCCGCCCTGGAACGGCTGCGCTCCACGGCCGCCGAGTTCGGCTACCAGCATGTCCATCACCTCGCTCCGCACGGGCCGGTCGCCGTACCGCCCGGCTTCGTCCCTCCTCAGCGCCACCAGAACTTCCTTCTGACCACTGCCCCTTTCACCTCCTCATGACCGATGCTCCAACCACCGCAGGTCGCGTCCGGTCCGTGTTGAGCTGGAGCTATGGCGGCGCTGCCGTATCCGTCGTTCTCCAGCTCGGCTACACCGCATGGACCGCGCGCGTGGCACCGCACAGCGCCTTCGGCGCCTATGCGATCGCCCTCACGGTGACGCAGCTGCCCGGGCTGATCGCCACAGCCGGTCTGGCGACCTGCGTCCTGCGTGCCGAGCGACTCAGCCGCGCTCTCCTCCGCTCCGCACTCCGGCTCTCCATGCTGACCGGTGTGGCCTGCTGGGTGGTTGTCGAGTTCGCCGCCCCGTGGTGCGCGGTGCTGTGGGGGATGCCCGAACTGGCGCTCTTCATCCGGCTGTTGGGGTGCCAGTATTTGGTGGCGCCGACAGGTTGCGTGCTGTTGGCTGCATTGCGCCGGGCCGGCCTGCCCGGCTACGCAGCGGTCGCCGAGCTCACCGGGCAGGTGGCAGGCTGCGTGGTCGCAGCCGTCGTACTCACCCGCACCGGTTCCGCGGCGGCCCTTGGCCTGGCCCTTCCGGTCGCGGCTTTCACCACCTTCGGGCTCTCCGTGTGCGGATCGGCGGCGAAGCTCGTTCTGGCGCGGGACTCGGGCGCTCCGTCCGGTTCGCTGCTGGGGCTGTCCGGGTTCCTCACCGGCTTCGCGCTGCTGCGCACCCTGGCGGCCAGTGCTCCGCTGTGGGTGGCGGGCCGACTGCTCGGTCCCGGCACGGCCGGGCTCTGGTCCCGTGCCCAGATGCTGTCCGACGTACCGGTGAACGTCCTGCTCAGGGGCCTCAATCAGGCAGCTGTACCGTTGCTCGCCGACCGCCGCAGCCAGGGACTGCCACTGACCCGGCCCGCGCAGCATCTGCTGTACGCCGCCTCTGCGGGGTTCGTCGCCTTTGGCGCTCTGGCCGGCGCCGGACCCGCTGCGCTCGCCCTGCTGCTCGGGCCCGGTTGGGGAGGCGCCGTAGCGCTGGTGCCGGCATTCGCCGCGTGGGCCGCACTGCAGGTCGTATATGCGGCCGGGTGTTCGCTGGATCTTGCCCGTGGAGCCCGGCGCGACCTCATCCGCGCGCAGCTGGTTGTGCTCGTCGTCACCGGAGTGGGGCTCATCGGCGCCGTCGGCTGGCGTGAGCCACTGCCGTTCATCGTGACCGGGGTGGCCGGGCTGGCCGTTGGCCACGTCGTTCAGCTGGTCCGCTGGCACAGAACCGACACGCTCGACGCCGGCGGCGTGGGCCGCGCCCATCTCACGCACTTTGCGGCCGGGACCATGCTGGCTGTGGCCGGCCACTGGGGCGACCGTGCCCTGGGCGGTTTGCCCGGAGCGGTGCTCGCCATGTCTCCGGTGCTGCTTGGGTGTCTGCTGTTGCGCGGTCGGTTGCCGGCCTATCAGGCAGCCGCCGAGATCGGACTGCTGCGCCGCCCAGGTCGCCGAGAGAAGCAGCCCGAGACCGTTCCGATGCCCCGGCCGTGAGGGAGTCCTGCAAGAAGGGTGCGGTCCTTCCTCCGGGACACCCTGGCTGAGAGCGACCGCCCGGCCGGGTGCTGCGGACCTCGCCCACGCTACCGGTCCGGTGCAGCCCGAAGTGGATGACGTCAGTCGCAGCAGCCGTCCTCACCCTGGACCCAGGGTCCTTGCCTGATCGGGATCTGTTCGGGTTGATCACTTGAGGCCGAGCGCCGACAGCGGTCGGAGGTAGTCGCGGCTGGTGCGTCGGAGGGCGGCGGCGATGCCGGTCTCGCCGTTCTGACGGAAGAGGCTGATGGCGAGGTTGCGCAGGCTGGCCATGGTGCGGGGCAGGGTCTTGGTGCGGACCCTGGAGTCGTCCTCGCGCAAGGTCCGGTCACGCACGTGGTGCGGGAGGTTCTCGATGCCCCAGTGACCCCCTGATCCAGGCGGCGAGTTCGGTTGGAGTGGCGTCGAAGACGTCGAGGCTGGTGATCAGGTAGACGCGCTCGATCGTCAGCTTCCCGGTGGCGAGGTCGCGGCGCCATCGAACGACTTGGATCGCCTGGCGGGCGCCGGGGCAGTCGATGTGGCGGAACGCGGCGACCTTGAGGCGGCGGATCTCATCGCGGTGGTGGGCCCGGTCGCGGGTGTGGTGGTCCAGCGGGATCTCGGCCCAGGGCAGCTTGGTGACCTGCGCATACAGGCCGGGGTGGTTCTTCTTGATGGCGGCCAGGTAGTGGGCTCCGCGCTCAAGGAGGTACGCGCCGTGGCCGTGCCGGGTGTGCAGGGCGTCACCGGTCAGCACAGTGCTCTCCAGATCAATCGTGTCCAACAGAGGCTGGAAGGCGGGTATTTCGTTGCTCTTGTCGGCGATCTGCCGCTGAGCCAGGACCACGCCGTGGAGGTCCGTCGCGGCCGGCAGCCGGATCGCGGTCGCGGTCCGGGTGCGCGAGCCTCGCAGGGTCTTGCCGTCGACGGCGACGGCCCGCAGGGCCGGTCGTTTCGGGGGTGGTTCGGGTGGCGCCGGTGGTGGGGTTCTGGCCTGTAGGTATGCGCCGATGGCCGCGTCCGGCGCGTCGCCGTCGACGTGTTGGAGCAGGCGGCGGACGGTAGCGGCGTGCGGCACCGCCCGCAGGCCGGTGAGCGGGTCGGCCGGAAAGCCGAGGGTTCCCAGGGCGTGCTGCGGCGCATCTGTGATCCATTCACTGATCGCGATGAGCGAGTGGGCGCCCGTCAGGACCGCCGCGGCCGCACAGAGCAGCGCGTGCGCCGGATACCGCCGCCGCTTCCGCCCGCGGGGATCGGGCACCAGGTCCAGGAAGCGCCGCGGGTCAGCAGCGTCCTCGCGGGCGGTCCGGGCGTTCGCAAGGGTCAGTTGTCCCAGCCCTGCGGGCATGGGCGATGATGTTCGGACAGGCACGGTCTCGCTCGGTTCTCATGGGTCTCGACAACCACATGATCACCAGCGCCGTGCCTGCTCTGCTTCCCGGGCTCTTCTCGCACCAAGCTGGGACATGACGTCACGTCACACCCGAGACCGGCGATCCGGACCGACCGCCTTCACGCAATGCCCCTGACTCTGGACCGGCAGCGCTGAAAGAGTCGATAGCTCGTATGGCAATCGGAATTCCCGTCCATGGAAGCGACACCATGCGAAATCGGGTGTGATTTCACCGCGACATCGCTCGAGAACGAGCGGGGGATGCCCAAGGGTTTCCCGTGCCTCACCCTATTCCCTGTGCAACACCCCCAGTGATTCTCATCCGCTCGACGACGCTGCCGTGATATGACAAAGGTCCGACCGAGCGGCCGACAGGGAGAGCAAGTGGCGGCGAACCTGGCTACCGAGCTTGAATCGTTCCGGAATATTTGGAAGGGGGGGTTCTTCGGGGCTGACCCGCTCGCACCACTGGACTCCCTTTACGGACTGTGGGGCTACACGTCGATGCAACACGCCATTTACCTGGCCTGCATCAAGCCGTACATCAACAGCAAGACCAGTGCCGTGGAGATCGGCCCTGGGCGGGGAGCCTGGACGCGTGCCATGGTCGGTGCCGGCGAGGTCACCTGCCTGGATGCCCTCTCGGCCGAGCACAACGGCTTCTGGCAATACGTCGGCAGGCGCGAGAACGTCCGGTACTTCAAGGTCGAGGACTTCAGTTGCGGCATGCTGGCCGACGACAGCGTCGATTATCTGTTCAGTTTCGACGCGCTGTGCCACGTCAGTTTCGACGGCATCTCCGCTTATATGGACAGCCTCTTTCCGAAGTTCCGGTCGGGGGCGCATGGCTTCATCATGGTGGCGGACTACGCCAAGTACAACAGCTTCGTGGAGAACCTGCCCCAATTCGACGTGACGCGAACTCTGCTGGCGAAGAACAGCGGGCAGTTGAAGCAGCGCCTGGTCGACGTCTACCTGCTGCCGCTGCAGACACGCGCCCGCAACCGAGCCCCCTGGCGCCCCCTGAACCTCTCGGAGGACGACGTGGCCCGTCCTGGCCGGTGGTACAACGCAGGCGGCACGCGCACCTGCGAGCTGCTGGAGAAGTTGGGCTACGAGGTTCTGGACCCGGACATGGAACTGGACTACCGCAGCCCAGTGATTCACTTTCGCAAACCCTGACAGCTGTCCGAGGAAGGCCAAAGGGCGGCGTCCCGGTCTCGGCCGTGCAGGACACATCCCGGCGGCCGGAAGAAGGCCAAGCTGTCAAGCCCCGGGTTTCGTGGAGACTGAGTTGGCTGGTTTTCTGGAGTGATGCAGGGGGTTCGGCCGCGAGGTAGTGGGCGGCCTCGTGTTCGGCGGGGGTGACGTGGCCGAGTTCGCCGTGGAGGCGGCGCTGGTTGAACCAGTCGATGTACTCGGCGACCGCGATCTCGATGTCGTTGATGCCGGTCCACGGCCCCTTGCTGCGGATCGGCTCGGCCTTGGACAGGCTGTTGAACGCTTCGGCGAGGGACAGTCATACGAGTCGCCCTTGGAGCCGACCGAGGCCACGGCGGCCTCGTGTTCGAGACGTTCGGTGTAGCGCAGAGCTCGGTACTGACCGGACTCCGCGGTCCGAGTGGTGCGTGAGGGCGGTGAGGTCGGCGCCGGTATGCCGGCGGCGCCAGATCGCCATCTCCAGCGCGTCGAGGGCGAGGTCGGTGTAGAGGGAGGTGGCGACCTGCCGGCCGACGACCATACGGGAGAAGACGTCGATGACGAAGGCGGCGTAGACCCAGCCGGAGAAGGTGCGGATGTAGGTGATGTCCGCGACCCACAGCTGGTTCGGGGCGGTGGCGGTGAGCTGCCGCTGCACCAGGTCGGCGGGCCGGTCGGTCTCGGGGGCGGGACGTGTGGTTCGCGGGCTCTTCGCCCGGATCACCCCGCGCAGTCCGGCCTGGCGCATGAGGCGTTCGACCGTGCAGCGGGCCACCGTGAAGCCCTCACGCACCAGGGCGGCATGGACCTTGCGGGCGCCGTAGAGACCGTAGTTGTCGGTATGGATGCGGCGTATGACCTCGGTGAGTTCCTCGTCGCGCCGGCTGCGGGCCGAGGGCGGGCGGGTGCGGGCGGCGTAGTAGGTGCTCGGCGCGATCGGCGCGTCCGTCCCGGCGAGGACGTCGCAGATCGGCTGGACGACGAACAGGTTCTTGTACTGGTCGATGTAGGCGACCTTCATCGCAGTGGACGGTCCAGCTCCGCGGTGAAGAAGGCCGAGGCGGACTTCAGTATCGCGTTCGCCCGCCGCGGTTCCTTCACCTCCGTTCCAGCTCCGCGATCCGGGCGGTCTCGGCGCTGGTGGTCCCGGGCGCGATGCCTTCGTCGGTCTCGGCCCGCTTGACCCATCCCCGCAGGGCTTCGGGGTACACGTCGAGCTGGTCGGCGATGCGCTTGATCGCGCCGGCCCGGCCGACCGGGTCCTTGCGGGCCTCGACCGCCAGACGCGTCGCACGCTCACGCAGTTCGTCGGGGTACTTTTGGGGAGCAGCCGTGATCGGCATCCTTCCGGGTCTTCGATGTCTCCATCAAACCCGGGGCGATTCAGAGAGCCGGGGCTCGGCACCGGAGCACTAAACGGGCCGGCCGGGCAGCACACGCAAGGCTGAAGCACGCCGGGCAACCTGTTCGTACTCGGCTTCGTAGGCTGGTACGACGTTGGGCCAGGCGAAGAGCCGAGCCCGTGCAAGCGCCTGTTGGCTCAGCTCGGCACGGAGGTCGGCGTTCCTTGCCAGCCGCACAATGCCCTGGGAGATCGGCTTTGGTCGACGCACGTCCACCAACTCGCCGGCGCGGCCGAGGTCGAGGAGCCAGGGCACCGCTCCCGAGGAACGGCCGGCCACTACCGGCAGTCCCCGTGCCATGGCTTCGAGCACGGTCATCCCGAAGGATTCCTCAAGGGTGGGTGCCACAAAGATATCCGCGGTGTCCATGGCGGTAAGCACTTGCTCTGCCGGCATGGCGCCGACGAAGGTCACTCCATCGGCCAGGCCGTGGCTGCGTGCCCAGCGTTCCGCCTGACCTCCGGGGCCGTGTCCGCCGCCGATCAGCGTCAGTTCGACCTCACCCAGCTCATCACGAACGGCAGGAAAGGCGCGCAGGAGAGCGCTTGTGTTCTTGCCCTTCGAAAATCCGGAAGTCACCGACAGCAGGTGGCGAACAGGCTGATGAATCCTTGGCGGCTCCTGTCTGAACGCAGAAGTGGGGAGGCCGTTTGGCACCACGGTAGCCGTGCCTCGGCACCATCGCCGCAATCGATCACCGATGTAGGGGGAGACCGCCGTCAGGTGGCTCGCTTTCGCCAGACAACGGCCCTGCATGGCGAGCCGCACCATCCGATAGGCGTCCCGCTGGTGTCTCAGAATGGCGGGCGCCCAGTCACGTACAGTGACCAGTGTGGGGTGTCGACCCGACAGGGCTCCCAACGCGAACTCATATGTCCAGTGGGCGTGCACCACGTCCACATCTACTGAGTCGAGTAGTGTGCGAACGGCCTCGCGTTCCCGCCGGAAGGCGTCTCTGGCGCGGTGCCGATGGCGGTAGGGGCCGGTCAGGACATCGACTGTACCGATGCGCGAGTGCACAGGTCTGTCGATTTCGCGACTCAGGGTCACAAGGGTCACGTCATGACCTCTTGACGCAAGCTCCGCGACCATTGCTGCCGTGCCCGGTCCTCCCAGACCTGTGGGTGTGGTCTGCTCCGTGGGCTGGTCGAGCAGACGTGCAAGCCGCGGCAGATCAACCGGCGCAGCGATCGCTACTCGCACGGGCATCCTTCCTGATTGTTGGGCGCTGCTCACGCGGGACCTGATTCGCGACTGATGCGAGCGAATATCCTGTTGGCCCGGACCTTGGCGCGGGGCGAGGAGAAGGGCATGCCCCGGCCCCGGGATCGCGCAGCGCTCGCCGGCTGTGACATGCCATCAACACATCAACGGTGGCCATGGGCACCCCCGGAGCGCACCAGCCGGTGGTAGATCTCGGCGTAGTCGGCTACGCCCCGCTGCAGCCCGAATCGTTCCCCAATTGATCGATCGGCACCCATAGGAGGCCCGCCCTTGCTCTTGCAGAAATGTGCAGCGCTCTCGATGGCGGCGGAGAGCTGCGCGGGGCCGGTGTCGGTCAACCATGCAGCGGGGCTGGCTCCTGCCACATCCCTGAGCCCGGGAACGTCCGCGAGCACCAACGGCAGACCGGTCATGAGTGCTTCTACCGCAGCCAGCCCGAGCCCCTCGTATGCGGAGGTCATGACAAACATATCTGCGGCGTGCAATGCCTGCAGCGGATGCCTGCGCCCCAGGAATCGGACTTGGCGTGAGATGCCCAATTCTTCGGCGAGACGTCGCTCCTTGCCCGTTCCGTCCTCATCTCCCACATGGAGGTACACCAAGTCCGGCAACCCGGCGATTTGAGCGACCGCTTCCAGGATCGCCTCATGGCGCTTGACCGGTCCGCAATTCCCGACGCTGACCACCACGAAGTCGTGGTCGTGAAGTCTCAGGGCTTGCCGTGCCTGGTCCCGCTGATACTTTGTCGGCGGGCTGAACTCCTTGCTGCACCAGTTCTCAATGACCTGGGAGGGGTTCCTGAAACGTCGCTTCTCATTGTCGGTCACCCCATGGCTCACGCCTACGTGAACGACGCCCATACGGCGAAGGGCCTGGCGCTGCAGCTTTCGCTGTACACGCAGCATGCCGCCGAATCCGAAGACGCTGTGCACCGTGCGGACGACCCCTGCTCCAGCGCTGAGGGCAGCGAGGCCGAAGTAGAAGCTGGCTCGCTCGGGGTGCAGGTGAACCACGTCGTAGCCGCCCTCGCGCACCCGGCGGGCGAGCCGCGGCGGTACACGGAACAGTTGTCGGTCCGGCTCGTGGAGCACCGTGTAGCCGACGCCTCGCAGGTCGGCCGCGAAGGGGCCCGGCTCGGGCCCCACAGCCAGCACGTCCACCTTGATGCCGTGATGCTTCCAGTGCTCGGCGGCCGTATGGAGCATCATCTCGGCTCCCGAGGCCCGCAGTCGGTTCAGAACGTGCAGAACGTGAACGTCCCTGCGCCCATGTCGGCCGTGTTCCATTCCGGACCTCCGTTGGGTTGAGCCCGATCAGCCAGTCTCGACCGTCGGGTCAGCCAGATGTCGCTGTTCGTTCTTCAGGAGTGTCAACGAGTGAGGCTTTGGACCGGCTTCCGCGTGGAGCGTTCCCGGGATGGAGACTTGACGGCCTCCGCTTCCACGACGAGGGCGAACTCCTCACGGATCTCCATGTCCCTCAGCTCGGGATCGTCGCTCTGCCTCGGTTCGAACCTGCGGACATCGGTGAACCCGGCCAGGGTCAGTTCGTCACGCAGTGCCTGGAAGTCCCACAGGTATCCGACATGGTGGCCGCACTCTTGAAAGGCGACGCGGAGCAGGTCAACCGGATGATGGGCTTCATAATCTTTCATGTTCGACAACGCGATGAGGCGCCGCATTTCATGGTCTCTCTTTGTGTAGCGTTCCACCAGATACTCGACGTCCGGCGTTGCCAGTCGAATGCGTCCGCCGGGGACGAGAGCTCGGTACGCTTCACGGAACAGCCTTCTGTTGGGCTTCATGCGCAAGTGCTCGATCACATTGTCGGCGTAGATGTGACTGACCGACGAAGTCGGCACCGGCCAGTGTTCTGTCGCATCAAGGTAATGACGCGTACACCAACTGACATCAGTGCCGATCCATCCAGGGCGTTTCGTTCGGTGGGCGCCGATCTCGATCTTGCAGGGAGATGTTGCCGACGTCAGGGCTCGGGAAAATCGAAAACGAGCAACCGGGCGATTCGCTGCGGCCAATGCGAACTTAATGGTCTCCTTGGGCAGTGACATGGCGACAGTGTGGCATGAACCCTCGAAGGTATTGTGCGGACACTCTGTCCGCACCCGAAGTCGCCTGCCCGGGTTGCTGGGCCCGGCGTCCTCCGCTCACGTTTGCCGTTCGATGATTTCGAGCAGGCCATTGCAGAAACGCGCCGCCATGCCGTCGATCGTGTAATTCGCGGCATCTCTTCGGCATGCTTCGCGGAGCGATGCCAGACGGGAGCGGTCGTTGAGCAACTCCTGGACTGCAGCCGTGTATGCCACCGGATCATCCGGTGTGACCACGGCGTTGTGTCCGTTCTCCAGGTACTCGAACTCTGGAGCGTGCCACGGCCAGTTGGTGGTCACAACGGGTGTTCGGAGGGCGAATGAGTCGACCGCGCACAGGCCTACTCGTCCTGGCATCAACATGACGTCGGACACCGCGCCGAGCAGCGCCACACGCTTCCCGGAGTGATGGCCCAGGGCCACCACCGGGCCGTCAGCGGCAGACGCGGCCTCCACCAGGTGACGGTCGGCGCCGTCTCCGGCCACCAGCAGTCGAAAGCCGGGAAGAACAGCCGCCAGGTGGTGGGCGCAATCCAGTAGGAAAGGGATTCGCTTCGGAGCGTCGAGCCCACCCACGAAGAGAGCGGTGCGTCCGGGCACAAGGCGATGGCGCTTGCGGAGTTCGGCGGCCTCGGCGTGCTCGGGTGTCCCAGGGATCTCCGAGCGGCTGCGTGTGACCGCCAGTTCCGTGGTGTCCACGCAGTTGCGCACGACGGTGATTCGGTCGACGGGGAAGCCGCGTGACGACGCGTGCGCTGCTCCCCCCTCCGTGTAGGCGAAGAACCAGTTCGCGCGGCGCGTGACGACGTCCTTGGCCGCTTCCTGGAAGCGGCTCATGCCCTTCGTGTAAGTACGGCCGTGACCCCACAGAGCAACCTGGGGGGAGGGGCCCGCCGCCGATCTCATCCGTCGCCTCGCCAGTAGCCAGTACGTCTCGAGGTTGTGAAGCGCCTGTTCCAGCACGACAACGTCAGAGGTGGCCGTCCTTTGCCGCACCTCGTGCCAGAAGAGGGACGGCCCGCCCGGCAGGGTCAGGCGCCAGGTCGGAACCTCTACCGCGCCGGCACAGTGAGCGGCGTCCCGGCGTGCCGCAACGATGGGCGGCGGTGGCCCGTGAAGGACTTTCAGAGCGCAGTCGGAAGCCTCGAGGCGTTCTTGCACACTGCTGAAGAAGGCTGTCCTGTAGTGGGGGACATAGGGCTGCACCACGGTGATCCGTCGCAGGCGTTTCGCACTCTTCGGCATCTCGTCCCATCACTGTTCGTGGTTGTGCAACCTGCTCGGCGCCATTCATTCGAGTACGCGGGACCGGCGATGGGTGATGGCGGAGGCATAGACCTCTTCCATGCATGCAGTCCAGGTGTTTTCCGCGTATCGAGCCGCGAACACTTTCCGGCAGTGAGTGCGAAGCGTGGGAAAGTGTTCGGAGGCTCGCAGCAGTGCGGGGCGCAGGGGTTCCTCCGTGTCGATGGTCATCCCGGTGCCCTGCTCACGCACGAGATGCCCCACCGTGGAACCGGTGAATGCGATCACCCCCAACCCTGCGGCCAGAGCCTCGATGTAGACCAGGGGCTCCGCCCCTTCCAGGCAGCGGCCGGGGAAGACCAGTCCTTTCTGGGACGGCAGGCGACGGCGTAGCTCGTCGTGCGGCAGTTCGCCCAGAAAGCGCACCGTCGGCGGAGAGACTCGACGGCACTGCTCGGCCAGCGGGCCGTCGCCGATGACGTCCAGGGGCTCATCCGCCGGCCATCGGCCGAGGAGTTCCAGCAAGCCCTTTTCCTCACTGATCCGTCCCACGTAGACCCACCGCGAGCACGTCTCTTCCGCAGGTGACGAACCGGATTCGCGACCAGCGGAGAGTGCGGGGAGCTCCGCGATGAAGTTGGGCACCAGAGCGAGCCGCTGCTGTGGGATGCCGGCTCTCAGATACATCTGCCGACTGGTTCCGGACAGGACCACCAGCCTGTCGGCATGGTGCAGAAGCGGGTTGGCTGCGGCCTGCTTACGGTTTGCCCACGCGAGGGGAACCGTGGCGGCTCGCGAGCCGCGATAGCATCCGTGCCGCAACCCGGCCCAACGGTCCCCGTCCAGGCAGCGCGTGCATGTGGCTCCCTGGCGGTAGAACGTCGCCGAAGCGCACAGAGCCCGGTAGTTGTGCAGGGTACCGACCACCGCGCCTTCCCAATGAGCCAGCCACCTGCGACCGAAATTCGGAAACAGGTTGTGCACGTGCACCACATCGGGACGAAGCTGTCGAAGCGTGGGAAGCGGCGAAACGCCATGTCCCGTGGCGACCGTGATCGCGGCCCGAAGAGGGTAGAGCGGTGTGCGGCTCAGTTCGTCGGTGTGGGCGGCCACGAGGTGAGTTTCATGCCCTGCGCGCCTCAGCGCCTCCAGCTGGGCCAGTACGGCGCAGTTCTCGCCGCTCGGACTCCCGGAGCCGTAGAAGCTGTGCACAAGAGCGATGGTGTAGGTCACAAGGGCACCCCGTGAGTCGTTCGGCGCGTTCTCTTCCGATCCGTCAAACGCCGTGCGTCATGTGCGGTGCCGAGCAACCAGATTGAACGTGGTCGGAGGAAAGAACCGCTCTCCGATTGTTTGAAGGAGCCCGGACTGCGTCGACCAGTAGCGCTGCACCTCCACTGCGTCGAAGTTCTGCGCGAGGAGGTCACGCACTGCTTCCTCGTCGACGCCGTTGCGGACGACGTGGTACTCGACCATGTCGGCCTCATTGGTGTCGTCGTAGATGCCACGGATTCGCCGCAGACGGGTGGCGAGACCCCGGCGGAGATGGCCCTGCCCCAGGCGCCAGAGAAAGTACGCGTTGCGGTCGAGGTTCATCGACATCTTCGAACGCCGTGGATACCACATAGGGTCCTGGGCGCTGAAGAAAGTTCCGCCCGGAGCGATCTGACCTACCACCCTTTCGATCGTGCCCAGGTAGTCGGGGATGTGATGCAGGACGGAGATGCATACCACTGCGTCCACGTCCCCGACTCGGCAGGAGGCGGTGCCGTCCTGGTCGTGGATCACGGTGACGTCCGGATTGTGGCGGAAGCGGCTTTGGAGGAAGCGAACGCTGGGCTCGCTCATCTCCGTTACCGTGACCTGCGCACCGGCGGCCAGAAGATGATCGGTGAAGGTGCCGTGGCCGGCCCCCAGTTCGAGTACTCGGCATCGCCCGTGCTGATCGATGACCTCCCGCACGAGAGTGTGCAAGCAGGAGATGAGCCGGCCTCGGATCTTGTGATGGCGAATATGGGGCGAGCCCTCGGCATAGTCGTGCCCGAGGCCGTGCTCGCGCTCCTGCAGCTCCCTCATCGAGGGCTTGGCCTGAGTCGTCGTCATGAGGAGTCACCTTAGGAATTCCGCGTGGAATGTTCGTGCCGCGAGGGACGCGGACGAATCCAGGTGATCGGCGACCTGACGCACCGATCGCTCCGATGCGTGGTCCGCACCGCCTGCCGTACCACCCCGCGTACGAAACGCGCGTTGCCGAACAGATACCGCCGCCACAGACGACGTGGCTCGCTGCCGATCCGGAAGAGCCACTCCAGCCCATTGTTCTGTATCCAGGGCGGTGCCTGGCGTTTGGTGCCCGCGACGAAATCGAAGGCCGCGCCCACGGCCACCGCCACCACGGGGAGTTCGGCACACAGGTCGGCGGCCCAGCGGTCCTGCTTCGGGGTGCCGAGGCCCACCCAGACGATGTCCGCATCGGCGGCACGGATGTCTTCGGCCTGGCGGCGCAGTTCCTCGGCGGTCAGCGGGCCGAACGGAGGGGAGCACGTGCCGACGATCCGAGCCTGGGGGAAACGGCGGCGCAGTTCCCGGTGCAGCCCCTCCAGCACCTCGGGTGTGGAGCCGAGGAGGTAGTGGCGCACGTCGGTGTTCTGGCTCAGGGCGAAGACGTCCAGAAGCAGATCGGGACCGTACACGCGTGTGCTGGGCAGAGTTCTGTCACGGTGGAGCAGTTGGTTGGCCCAGACGACCGACTGTCCGTCGGGGAGGTTCAGAGAGGCTGAACGAAGGAGGCCGCGAAGCTCGGTGTCCTGGTCCGCCAGGGCGAGCGTATAGGCGTTCGAGAGGTGGACGTCGCTGCCCTGCCTGGCGGTGAGGGCTTCCGGAGGACCGGGCTGGGCATGGCGGGTCTCGCGGACCCGTCGGGACAGGTGCAGCACATGGTCGGCCGCGCTCTCCCGGGTGTGCGCTGTGATGGGCACGCCCAGGCACTCGACCACGGGTGCGGCGGGCGTCGCAGAGGGCCGCTGGATGGGGGGCGGGGCCGTCATGAGCGGGCTTGAGGGATCGGCGGCGAGGAGAGAGGGCGGTTCCAGCCTTCGGTGAAGTCCCCGGAACCCAACCGGCGGAAGTAGGTGATCGTGTCGCACAGCCCTCGCTCCACCGGAGTCGTGGGTTCCCAGTCCAGCAGTTCCCGGGCCTTGGTGATGTCCGGGCGCCGTCGTTCCGGGTCGTCCTGAGGGCGTGGGATCAGTGCGATGTCGGAGGCGGTCCTGGTCAGCTTGCCGATCCACTGGGCCAGTTCAAGCATGGACATCTCATGAGGATTGCCCAGGTTGACCGGACCGCCGTGGTCACTCATCGCCATGCGGAGCAGTCCGTCGACCACGTCGTCCACGTAGCACAGCGATCTGGTCTGGCTGCCGTCGCCGGTGACCGTGATCGGCTCTCCCCGCAATGCCTGGCTGATGAAGGTGGGGATGGCCCGCCCGTCGTCTGCGCGCATCCGAGGGCCGAACGTGTTGAAGATGCGCACGATCTTGGCATCGACGCCTCGGCATCTGCGGTAGGCCATCGTCAGCGCCTCCCCGAAGCGCTTCGCCTCGTCGTACACCGAGCGGGGGCCAACCGGGTTGACGTTGCCCCAGTAGCTCTCCGGCTGGGGGTGGACCAGGGGGTCCCCGTACGACTCGGAGGTCGAGGTCAGCAGGAAGCGGGCGCCCTTCGCGGCGGCCAGGTCCAGGGCGTGCCAGGTGCCGACCGACCCCACGCGAAGCGTCGCCAGGGGCAGCCGCAGGTAGTCGGTGGGCGAGGCAGGGGAGGCCAGATGGAACACAGCGTCCACCTGGCCCGGCACCTCGAGCCCATGGGTGATGTCCCGGTCGTTCAGCTGGAAGCGTCGATCTTCCTTGAGGTGTTCGACGTTGTGGGGGCTGGATGTCAGGAAATTGTCCACGCAGACCACCTCGTGGTCCTCGTGGAGCAACCGCTCGCACAAGTGGGACCCGATGAAGCCGGCCCCGCCCGTCACTACCGCACGCATGCGCGTCCTCTCGGCCGCCACGCCCCAGGGAGACAGGCGGCAATTAGCGGTGTCATTGCTGAAGCTCAGGTTGATGTCGTGTTTCCATCCATTGGTCAGTTATCTGCCGATTGCAGTCCTGACACAGGCATATGACATCGAATCAGGTTCCTTTTCACTCGTTCTGTCTACAAAGAGGTATGGAATGCTCGTATCCGCTGGAGAGACGGCACACGATCGGCAGCCCCTGGATCGGCAGTCGTCGTGGGGAGCCCTGGCGGCCAAACGGGTCATCGACCTGATGGGGGCCAGTGTCCTGCTCCTGGTGCTGGCGCCGGTTCTCCTGACGGCGGCCGTTGCCGTGAAGGTCGACACTGCGGGCCCCGTGCTCTTCCGGCAGCGACGCACGGGCTGGCAGGGCGAGGAGTTCCACGTCCTCAAGCTGCGCACGATGCGGGTCGGGGCCGAGAGGATGCGCGGGACCATGGCGGCTCGCAACGAGGCCGACGGGCACCTGTTCAAGATCCGTGACGATCCGCGGGTGACCACGGTCGGGCGCTGGTTGCGCCGATTCTCCCTGGATGAGCTACCGCAGCTGATCAACGTGCTGACCGGACAGATGTCCCTGGTCGGTCCCCGGCCACTGCCTGTGGAGGACTCGTCGTTCACCGGTCAGGCGTGCCGTCGCCTTCAGGTCCGGCCTGGACTGACCGGGCTGTGGCAGATCAGCGGCCGGTCCGACTTGGCCTGGGAGGACGCCCTCCGTCTGGACCTGGAATACGTGGACACGTGGTCCATCCGGCTGGACTTGGCGATCCTCTTCCGCACCTTGCCTGCCGTGCTGCGCGGTAACGGCGCCTACTAGGGCCAGCGTCTGAGAATGCCGCGTCTGAAGAGCCTGAACCTCCGTGCTGTCGGCCGTCTGCTGCGACAGCGCCACGTCCGCCTGCCCGTGTGCGCCGCCGCCGTGCTGCTGTTGGCGGGCGTCGGCTGGGTCGCCGTCACCGGTGTGCTCGCTCGCGGCGAACTGCTCGCCGCCCAACGGAGTCTGGAGACCCTGCGCGGGCAGCTTGCCGCTGACTCGCCACCCCGGGGCTCCGCCCAGCGCCTGCAATCTGTCGAGACCGCCGTCGATCGGGCTGCGCGACACGCAGCCCGGGCGCACCGCCTCACCACCGGGCCGGTCTGGTACCCGGCGGCCCACCTGCCCTTTCTCGGAGGACCGCTGCGCACCGTGCGCGGTGTCGCCGAAGCCTCCGACCGGCTGACTCACGAGGTGCTTCCTCCGCTGGTGCGCACCGCCGCCCACATGGGGGCCGACGCGGGAGACGACGCGGGACCCCTCGATCTCGCCGCGCTGCGCCAGGCAGCTCCCACTCTGGAACGGGCCGCGCACAGCGCCTCGGAAGTGCGTACGGACGTCGACGAGCTGCCCCGCAGTACGTGGCTGTCGGCCGCTGACAAAGCCCGGGCCCGGCTCGCCCAGCAGCTCGGCCCGATCAGCACCGCCACGGACCACGCCGCCATGGCGGCCAGGGTGATTCCGCCCATGCTCGGAACGGACGGGCCGAGGCGTTATCTGGTGGTGTTCGAGAACGCCGCCGAGGCCCGTGGCACCGGCGGGCTTCCCGGGGCATTCGCGGTGCTCACCGCCGAAGGGGGGCGGCTGAGCTTCGAGGACTTCGGCAATGACACCGAACTGTCCGACGTCCGTGCCGCCGTCGACCTGCCGGACGAGTACGCCAGGCTCTATGGCCCCAACGCTCCGACCAGCACGTGGGTCAACACGAATCTGAGTCCGCACTTCCCGTACGCCGCCCGCATCTGGACCGCTGCCTGGCGCGCGCACACCGGCCGGCGACTGGACGGTGCGATCTCGCTCGACCCCGGTGCGTTGTCCGGTCTGCTCGCGCAGTCCGGATCCGCCTCGCTGGCCGACGGGACGGTCGTCACCGGCGCCAACGTGGTCGATCTCACTCAGCGCACCAGCTATGCGGCATACGAGAACGTCGACGAGCGCAAGGCGTTCTTCCTTGATGTCGCGCGTGCTGTCGCCGATCGGCTGATGGGAGCCATGGACGATCCGGCGCGCCGCCTGCCGCTGTTCACGGCCCTGCGGCAGCAGCTGCAGGAGGGACGGATCAAGGTGTGGAGCGCTCACCCCGAGGAGCAGCGTGAGGTGCGGAAGCGTCCCTTCGGGGGTGCCCTGCCGGATGGGCCCGCGCCACTCGCCGGGCTGGTGGTGACCAACGCGGCGGGCACCAAACTGGACTATTACCTGGATCGCCACCTGGTGTGGGAACCGGGCCGGTGCAGGGCTGGGGAGCGTGAGGTGACCGTGACCGTACGCCTGTCCAACCGGGCACCGTCCTCGGGGCTGCCCTCGTATGTCACCCAGCGGGTGGACGAGCCGCCCTACCCGACCAGGCCCGGCGACAACCGGCTGCTCGTTTCATACTTCGCCAGCAAGCAGTCCGGCCTGACCGAGGCCACACTCGACGGTCGCCCGGTGCTGTTGGCCTCAGGGGAGGAACGCGGCCATCCCGTGTACATCCTGGACCTGGAGATGCCCGTGGGTTCCACCCGTACGCTGGTGCTCCATCTGCTGGAGCAGCGCAGCGACCTGCCCCCGACGGTGCTGCGACAGCCGCTGGTCCATCCGCTGCACGCCACGGTTCGGCCGTACGGTCCGTGTGAGGGCTGACCGGTGGCGTGACGATCCCTCAGGCCGGGGACGTCATGCGCTCGAGCCGTCGGTACCTCGACGAGTCAGTGGGGCCCCCGCTTCGCCGGGACGAACAGGACGCGGAACATCTTGGGCCAGAACTTGCCGGTGATCAGGAACTGTTGGTGCCGGGGACGGCCGCGACACCGTTCAGCACGGATCCCTGCACGCTTTCGTCCTCACGCAGCAGGCCCGAGGCATCCATGCTCGCCGTCACCACACCGGTGGCGGAGTCGATGCGCACGATCCGATCGGTGAACAGCGCATTGGCGTACACGGCCTCGCCGACGCACTCCAGTTCGTTCAGCTTCGTCACCGGTCAGCCGCCCAGGGTGACGGTGATGCCGCCCGTCCGCGCAAGCGTCCCGGAGTCCCGGAACGTCAGCCGGGACGACCCGTCACTCGTCACCAACCGGTCCCCGGACGGCTGGTGGCACACTCTCCGGCCTTCGTCGGGGTACGGGAGACGACGCACCTCCGACAGCGTCCTCGCGTCGCGTTCGATGGCGATCCGGTTCCGCCAGGTGAGCTGCCAGAGCCTTCGGCCGAGCACGGTGATTCGCTCACCGAACAACGGCGCGGGCATTGCTGTGCGGGCGGTCGGGCGCCCGCCGGGCGGGCCCGCCCGCACCGAGGACCGGCCGGCCAGGCCCGTGCCCTCGTACAGCGTGCCGCCGGCCGTCTCCAGTCCCTGGGTGAACGCCTGCGGATCGTGCGGAAGAACCTCGAGCACGTTGACCCGCAACTGCTCGACGTCGTCCGCGGAGACCGCCCCGCTCTCCGCTGTCCTGCTCCCGGCGGCCGTGCCGGACCTGGCGTGTTCCCTTGTGCCCCCGCCGCGCAGGAGGTGAGCAGCACCCCCAGAGCAAGGCCTGCCACCGTGATTCGCAGGCCTTCAGACACGACAGGCACCCCCTTGCTTCACGATGGCACTGAGCTGCGTCACCAGGGGCCGGCACAGAAGAGCGGGGGCGCGGTCCGCGCGCGGTTCCGGCAGGTGCAGCACCGGGGTGCGGCTGGACGGGGCAGTTGGCCTCGGCGGTGACCGTCTCGTCTGTTGCCGAAGTGTGGGAAGGCCAGGCAACGGCGATCGGCCCGCAGTAGGGCGAAGGCAGCAGGAACCACTCCCGTGCCACGGATCTCGGCGATGTTCCGCAATGCGACGAAGCAGCGCCGTTTCCCGTGCCCACTGAGCATCAGCGACAGGATCCCGGGCGCGACGGCGACGCCGGTCATGGCGGGGGTGACGCGGGCGAGCTGCCGCGAGAGCCGCTCACGGGTCCGGTCGGCCGTCGGCCGCCGGGTGGCACGCAACGGCCGACCGGTCACGCCCCGCGCCCTTGCCGCGATGCCGGCGGCTCGGTGCGGTTCCGGAGAGTACCTCTGCAGCGCCGTACCCGCACGGTCACGACCGGGCCGCCGAGGATGGGAGGAGAGCGGCTGTGAACCAGGCCGGACCCGTGGTGAGGGCATGCGCCCGCACGGCGGGCTTCCGTCGGGCCGTGAACAGTCCGGAGCGAGCAAGCAGTCCATCTTCTTCGCTCTCCTCGGTCATGTGCGGGCCGGGCGGCGCGGCGACGGCCTTGACCAAGACTGAATACACGGACTGTCAGCGCGCATGACTGCCGCGCGGTGCGGCGTCGCTCAGGAGCCACCGGATGGTGTTAGCGCTCGCTCTGCCTCGCGCACGCGCACTGGTGACGGTGGACCGGACCACCGATGGACGTGTGTCTGCCGCCAGGGCTGTTTGTCGGGCCGACATGGGGGTGGCTACCCGGAGTGAGACGTTCGAGCCCCTACTTTTCAAGGGTGCATACAGGGAGTAAACGTCATCTTCGGGCGGCTTCCTCGGTTCTATGATGGGGTACAGGTTGGATCTCCACGGATTCCTGAAGGCTCTTGCCAGACGCTGGCCGACCGTTCTGGTCTGCCTGGTTCTCGCGGTCGGGACGGCGCTCGCCGCCACGAACCTGACCACCCCTGTCTACGAAGCCAGGACTCAGCTCTTCGTCGCCACCCGCACGGGTGAGGACACCGCTCAACTGAGCCAGGGGCAGACGTTCTCGCAGGCCCGCGTGCAGTCCTATGCGGCCATCGTCTCGACCCGTCGGGTGACTGCGCCCGTGGTTCGTAAGCTGAAGCTGCGCACCACACCGGAGGAGCTGGCATCGAGGATCACGGCCGAGGCCCCGCTCGACACCGTGCTCATCAACATCACCGTCCGGGACACCGTTCCCAGTCGTGCTGCCAAGATCGCAAACGCCGTCGCCGCGGGTTTCACCACCGTCGTCGAGCGACTGGAGAGACCTGCGCGACTGAACCGGCAGCCCTCAGCAGGCGAGACGGAGGAACCAGATGTGCCTGTTTCCCCCGTCTCGTTGGGCGTCACCCAGCCGGCGGTTGCGCCCGCCGATCCCGTCTCGCCACGCCCGCTGCTCAATCTGGCTGCCGGAGTGCTCGGCGGACTGCTGCTGGGAGCCGGGCTGGTCGTCCTGCGCGAGACCCTGGACACCACTGTCAAAACGAGTCAGGCACTCGGCGAGCTCACCGGGCTGCCCAGCCTCGGATCCATCCCGTACGACAGGAATGCACCCAAACAGCCGCTCGCCGCCGTCACTGGGTACTCCGGGCGTGCCGAGGCGTTCCGCAAACTGCGGACGAATCTGCAGTTTGCGCAGGTCGACGACCGCCCCCAGATCATCATGGTGACGAGTTCGGTACCCGGCGAGGGCAAGACCAACACCGCGGTGAACCTGGCTCTCTCGCTCGCCGAGGCGGGCGTGTCCACCTGCCTGGTGGACTGCGACCTACGCCACCCGACTGTGGCCAAGACCTTCGGTCTTGTCGAGGACGCCGGACTGACGACCGTGCTCATCGGACAGAGCCGTGTCGATGAAGTGATGCAGCGGGCCGGCAATTGCCTCTCGGTGCTCGCCAGCGGCGCCACCCCCCCCAACCCCACCGAACTGCTGGCCTCGGCGCGAATGGGAGAGGTCCTGGGCGAGCTCGCAACCACTTACGACGCGGTGATCGTCGATACCGCGCCGTTGTTGCCGGTCGCCGACACGGTCGGACTCGCCCCACTGACGCAGGGCTCGCTACTGGTCGTCCGTGCCTCCAAGACCAGTCGTGACCAGCTTCGCACCGCCATCGAGGCGTTGGAACGCGTGGGAAGCCGCATCCTTGGCACCGTCTTCAACATGGCCGCGACATCCCAGAGCGGCGGCTACGGCCGCTACACGACGTACGGCGACCTTCCCGCGCCCCGTGTGTCGGCCCACCCCAAAGAGGGGGCGGGTCTTGACCCCTGATCTTGGACGCCAGGAGACGGATCTCGAGCCGGTCTTGGCGGATCGTTGCAGCGGTTCTGTCCGGGTACGGGAATCGCGTCTTCGTCTTCGCGCGACCTCCGTCTGAGGTTCTGCTGAGCCGGCACATGGAAGGGCGCTGCCCGGGAGCCTCGGTGGCGTCTCGGGCAGCGTCCCGGATCAGGTGGGCGGCGTCAGTCTCAGAAGGTGAGCTTGAAGCTGTTGATGTAGCCGGTGTCGTAGCGGGCCACGTCCTGCACCCGGAGCTTCCAGGTGCCGTTGGCGGTCTCGCTGGAGGCGTTGACCGTGTAGGTCTCCTTGACGTCGTTCGCGGAGTCGGAGCCGCTGGAGTTCTTCAGGCGGTACGCCGTGCCGTCGGGGGCGACCAGGTCGATGACCAGGTCACCGCGCCAGGTGTGGACGATGTCCACGCCGACCTTGAGGGCGGACGGGGCGTTGCCCGAGCGGCCGGTGACGTCGACGGACGAGGTCACGGCGGAGCCGCGGTCGGGGATGGCCACGTCGGTGGTGTTCTCGAAGACCGTGCCGTCGCCCGGGTCGCCGCCGCCGGGGCGGTCGCCGACGTTGATGCCGGCCCAGGCGTCGGTGACGGACTTGACCTCGGCGCTGTCCGCTCCGTACAGCTCCGTCGCGACCGCGAGGGTGCCGGCGCGGGCCCCCGCGTAGTCGGTACGGGAGGTGAACTTGGTGGTGAGCGCCTTGTACCAGATCAGCGCGGCCTTCTCGCGGCCGATGCCGGTCACCGGCAGGCCGTCGGAGGTCGGCGAGTCGTAGCTGACGCCGTTGATCGTCTTGGCGCCGCTGCCCTCGGAGAGCAGGTAGAACCAGTGGTTCGCCGGGCCCGAGGAGTAGTGGACGTCGACGTTGCCGATGCCCGAGTACCAGTAGTCCTTGGACGAGCCGTCCCTGCTGGGCTTGTCCATGTAGCGCAGCGGGGTGCCGTTGCCGCGGATGTCGATCTTCTCGCCGACGAGGTAATCGCCCACGTCATGGGGGTTGTTGGCACTGAACTCCACGGCCGCGGCGAAGATGTCGCTGGTGGCCTCGTTGAGACCGCCGGACTCGCCGCTGTAGACGAGGCCCGCGGTGTTGGAGGTGATGCCGTGCGTCATCTCGTGGGCCGCCACGTCGATCGAGGTGAGCGGCTTGCTGTTGTTCGCGCCGTCGCCGTACGTCATGCAGAAGCAGCTGTCCTGCCAGAACGCGTTGACGTAGTTGTTGCCGTAGTGCACGCGGGAGTACGCGCCCACGCCGTCGCCGCGGATGCCGCTGCGGCCGTACTCGTTCTTGAAGAAGTCCCAGGTGAGGGCCGCTCCGTAGTGGGCGTCGGCGCCCGCGGTCTCCAGGTTCGACGGGGAGCCGTTGCCCCAGATGTCGTCGGGGCCGGAGAAGAGGGTGCCGGTGCCCGACGTGCCGCGGTTGAGGTTGTACGTCTTGTGGTTGCCGCGACCGGTGTCGGTGAGCGTGTACGACGGGGCGGTGCCCAGCGTGACCTGGCCGCTGTACTGGGTGTTGCCGGTGCCGTTGTGGACGGCCTGCCACTCGAAGAGCTTCTCGCCGGTGGCCGCGTCGGTCACGACGTGCAGCTCGTTCGGGGTGCCGTCGTGCTGGAGCCCGCCGACCACGGTCTCGTAGGCGAGGGTGGGGCTGCCGGTGCCCATCCAGACGACCTTGCGGGGGGCCCGCTCGGCCTTCGTCGCCTTCGAACCCTCGGCCTTGGCGGCGCCCAGTGCCTGCTTCTCCGCCGTGGTGGGCGCGACGTCCGCGCGGGTGTCGACGTTCTTCAGGGCGGCGCGGGACGCCTTGGTGACCGCCTCGGTCGCACCCGTGGCGGATTCGGCGACCACGAGGTCGCCGCCGAGGACCGGCAGGCCCTCGTAGGTGCGCTCGTAGCGGGTGTGCGTGGTGCCGTCGCGGTCCTGGGTGATGTCCCGGACGGTGAGCTTCTCCTTGGCGGACAGGCCGAGTTGCTTCGCGGTGGCGGCCGTGGTGGCGGACGCCTCGCGTATCAGCTCCGCGCGCTGGGAGGGTGACAGGTTCTTGGGCAGTGCGCCGGGGTCGGCCTTGCCCGCCTTCGCCGGGGCCTGGGCTGCCGGCTGGGCGGCGGCGGAGGCTCCGGTCTGGAAGCCGACGGCGAGCATGGCGGCAGCGGCGACGAGGGCTCCGGTCGCGGTGGCGCGCCGGCGATGCGTGGGTCTCACGCGGACTCCTTCTGCGAGGGGGGTACCGGTCGGCTGGGTGGGCCGGCCGGGCAGAGCATGGGAGCTGTGGTGCGTGGATCGCAGGAAGAGTGACAGCCGCGAACGGGTCCTGTCAGGAGCGCGACAAAAAGTTGGCCGGAATTCGTCCGTTGCCCGAGAGGTCGTGTTCGTTAAGCGGACGTTTCGTCGAGTGTCGTGGAGGCGAGCCTCGACCACACCGGGCCGCGCCCGGTGCCGGCTCCGGGCGGGACTCACCCCTGGGAATGAGTACCCGTACTCAAGTCCCCATCGCCTCGCGTGGATAGTGTGTCTCCGGCTGCGTCCACTCGGACTTCTGGTCGGCGAAGACCCCGCCGCCGTCGCCTTCCACCGGTTGACGAGCAGGGGCTCAGCTCACCACGCTGTCCCGCCACGCCCGGTGCAGTCCCGCGAACCGGCCCTCGCCGCCGATCAGCTCGTCCGGCGAGCCGTCCTCGACGATCCGGCCGTGCTCCATCACCAGCACCCGGTCCGCGATCTCGACCGTCGACAGCCGGTGCGCGATCACCACCGCCGTACGGCCCTCGAGCACCGTGTCCATCGCCCGCTGCACCGCCCGCTCGCCGGGGATGTCCAGCGAACTCGTCGCCTCGTCGAGGATCAGCACCGCCGGGTCGGCGAGCAGCGCCCTGGCGAAGGCCACCAACTGCCGCTGGCCCGCGGAGATACGCCCGCCGCGCTTGCGCACGTCCGTGTCGTACCCCTCGGGCAGGGACGCGATGAAGTCGTGCGCGCCGATCGCCTTCGCGGCCTGCTCGATGTCCGATCGGGCCGCCTCCGGCCGCCCGATCGCGATGTTCTCCGCGACCGTCCCGGAGAACAGGAACGCCTCCTGCGTCACCATCACCACGCCGCGCCGCAGCTCCGGCACGGCCAGGTCGCGCAGGTCGGTCCCGTCGAGGAGCACCCGGCCCTCGGTCGGGTCGTACAAGCGCGCCAGCAGCTTGGCCAGCGTCGACTTGCCGGCACCGGTGGAGCCGACGACCGCGACGGTCTGCCCGGCCGGGACGGTCAGATCGAAGCGGGGCAGGACCTCGCCGCCCGTACGGTAGGCGAAGCGCACCTGCTCGAAGACGACCTCGCGGCCAGGGCTGCCCGACTTCCGCTCCGGCAGCGCACGGGGCTCGCGCGCCTCCGGCACGGTCGGCGTCTGTGCCAGCAGGCCCGCGATCTTCTCCAGGGAAGCGGCCGCGGACTGGTAGGAGTTGAGAAACATCCCGAGCCGGTCGATCGGGTCGTACAGCCGCCGCAGATACAGCACCGCCGCTGCCAGTACACCCAGCGCCAGCGTGCCTCCCGCGACCCGGTACGCGCCCCACAGCACCATCGCCGCGACGGCGGTGTTGGCGACGAGCCGGGAGCCGACGACATAGCGGGCCATCTCCAGCAGCGCGTCGCCGTTGCGGCGCTCGTGGCGGTGGTTGAGCACCTGGAAGCCGGCGTCGTTGGCCCGCTCCCGCCGGAACGCACGTACCGGGCGGATGCCGTTCATCGTCTCCGCGAACTTGACGATGACCGCCGCGATCGCCGTCGAGCGGTTCATGAACACCGCCTTGGCACGGCGCTGGTAGAGCCGTACGAGGAGGTAGAGCGGGACGAACGACAGGACCGCCATGCCGCCGATCCCGAGGTCCAGCCAGAGCAGCACCGCCGAGATGTACACGAAGGCGAGCACGACGCCGATGAGCTCCTGCAGCCCCTCGCTCAGCAGCTCGCGCAGTGACTCGACATCGGTCGTCGAGCGCGAGATCAGCCGGCCGGAGGTGTACCGCTCGTGGAAGTCGACGCTCAGCGCCTGCGCGTGACGGAAGATCCGGCCGCGCAGATCGAGCAGCACGTCCTGGTTGACGCGGGCGGAGGCGCGGATGAAGGCGTACTGGAACGCTCCCGCGGCCACCGCGCACAGCGCGTATCCCACGCCGACGGCGATCAGCGGGCCGTGGTCGTCCGCACGCAGCGCCGGGACGCCGCGGTCGATCGCGTATGCCACGAGCAGCGGGCCCGCCTGCACCGCCGCCTGCTGGAGGAGCAGCAGCACCGCCGCGAGCACGACACGGGCACGGCGCGGTGCGAGCAGCGAGCGCAGCAGCGCGCCGGTCGCGCCGGGAGGCGCGGGGAGGGCGTCCTTGTCGAACGGGTCCTCGAGGACGGGGGCGTCGGTACCGCCGGGGACGCCCGCGCCGGCCGGGGCCTCGACGCCGTCGGGTGCGTCCGGCGCGGTCGCCGGAGACGTCGTCCCGGGGGTCGCCCCGGGTGCCGTGGGAGGCGTTGTCGGGGGTGTCGTCGTCACAGTGCGGTCCCTTCGGCGCTCGCGCTTCGTTCGGCATCCGCGCCGGACATCAGCCATGCGTACTCGGTGTTCGTACGCAGCAGTTCCCGGTGCGTACCCACCGCCGCGATGCGGCCCCCGGACAGCAGCGCGACACGGTCCGCGAGCATCACCGTCGACGGCCGGTGGGCCACCACCAGCGCGGTGGTGTCCGCGAGGACCCGGCGCAGCGCCGCCTCGACCAGCGACTCGGTGTGCACGTCGAGTGCCGACAGCGGGTCGTCGAGGACCAGGAAGCGCGGCCGGCCGACGACGGCGCGCGCCAGGGCGAGACGCTGGCGCTGACCGCCGGACAGGCTCAGGCCCTGCTCGCCGACCTGGGTGGCCGCACCGTGCGGCAGCGCGTCCACGAAGCCGGCCTGCGCGATGTCCAGGGCGCGGCGCAGCTCCGCGTCGCCGGCACCGGCCGCACCGCCCATCAGGACGTTCTCGCCGACGCTCGCGGAGAAGAGCGTCGGCTCCTCGAAGGCGACCGACACCAGCTCTCGCAGCCGCTCGCGCGCAATGGTGGTGACGTCCTGCCCGTCGAGCGTGATGCGCCCGCCGGTCGGCTCGTACAGCCGGGGTACGAGCGCGGTCAGCGTGGTCTTGCCGCTGCCCGTGCCGCCGACGAGAGCCATCGTCTCGCCCGGGCGTACGTGCAGGTCGATCCGGGCGAGGACGGGCACGCTGTCCGCGGGGGCGTCCGGGTAGCGGAACTCGACGCCGTCGAAGCGCAGTCCGCCGTCCGCTGCCGGCCCGGCCGGTGCGGCCCCCGCGCCGTACGTCACGCGTACCTGCCCCGCGCCGTACGTCTCGCGCTCCTCCTCGGCGTCCAGCACCTCGAAGTACCGGTCCGCCGCGGTCGCCGCCTCCTGGCTCATGGCCAGCAGGAAGCCGATCGACTCCACGGGCCAGCGCAGTGCCAGCGCCGTCGACAGGAAGGCCACGAGCGTGCCCGCGGAGAGACCGCCGTCCGCGACCTGGACGGTGCCCAGCACCAGGGCCGCGCCGATGGCCAGCTCGGGGATGATCGTGATCAGTGCCCAGACGCCGCCCAGCAGCCGGGCCTTGCCGAGTTCCGTGCCGCGCAGCCGCTCCGACAGGCCGCGGAACGCCTTGGCCTGGCTGCGGTGCCGGCCGAAGCCCTTGATGATCCTGATACCGAGGACGCTCTCCTCGACGAGGGTCGTCAGATCACCCACCTGGTCCTGCGCCTTCCGCGCGACCAGGGAGTACCGCGCCTCGAACAGCGAGCAGACGAAGACCAGCGGCACGACCGGTACCAGCAGGATGAGCCCGAGTGTCCACTCCTGCCCGAGCAGGATGACGAACCCGACGAGGATCGTGGTGCCGTTGACGAGCAGGAAGGTCAGCGGGAACGCCAGGAACATCCGGAGCAGCATCAGGTCCGTCGTGCCGCGTGAGAGCAGCTGGCCCGAGGCCCACCGGTCGTGGAAGGCCACCGGGAGGCGCTGCAGATGGCGGAACAGGTCGGCCCGCATGGCCGCTTCGACACCCGCGAGCGGCCGGGCCACCAGCCACCGCCGGAACCCGAACAGCAGCGCCTCCGCGACGCCCAGCACCAGCAGGAGCAGCGCGCCGAACCAGACCCCGCCCGGATCCCTGTCGGCGACCGGGCCGTCGACGATCCACTTCAGCACCAGCGGGATCACGAGGCTCAGGCACGAGGCCACGACGGCGACGAATGCCGCGCTGAACAGGCGCGTACGGACCGGGCGGACATACGGCCACAGCCGCAGGAGCGAGCGCACGGCGGAGCGGTCCTCGGAGGCCGGACGACTGGCGTCCGAATGTGTGGTGGGCATCAGGTGCGAGCCTACGAGTGACCACTGACACCGCTCATGTGGTTTTCCGCCGGACGGGGCAAGCCGGGGCCCGATACGCCCTACTCATCCGGGCCGGGCCGGGCCGGCCCAGTCCAGTCGGGTCGAGTCCGGTCCGGCCCAGTCGAGTCCGCTCCGACCCGACCCGACCCGACCCGCTCCGACCCGCTCCGACCCGCTCCGACCCGACTCGCCCTACGCCCGCACCCGCAGCAGCAGCACCGACCGCGCCGGCACCCGCACCGCCTCACCCCCCGCGTGGACCGTGCCCGGCGCGGCCGTCTGCTCCTCCCGGGAGGTGTCCACCACCAGTTCGTACGCCTCGGCCCACGGCGGGCCCGGCAGCCGGAAGTCCACCGGTCCGGCCCCGGCGTGCAGCACCGTCAGGAAGCTGTCGTCCGTGACCTGTGCGCCGCGCGCGTCCCGGCCGGGGATGTCCCGCCCGGAGAGGTACAGGGCGAGCGTGGCCGAGCGGGCGTACCAGTCGCCCTCCGTCATCTCCCGGCCGTCCGCGGTGAACCAGGCGAGGTCCCGCAGCCCGTCCGCCGCCTGCGGCCGGCCGGAGAAGAAGGCGCGTCTGCGCAGCACCGGATGGATGTGACGCAGCGCGAGGAGCCGCCGGGTGAACTCCAGCAGACCCGCCGGTCCCGGTTCGTCGAGCAGTGACCAGTCCAGCCAGCTGACCTCGTTGTCCTGGCAGTAGGCGTTGTTGCTGCCGCGCTGGGTGCGGCCCATCTCGTCGCCCGCGACGAGCATCGGGACGCCCGTCGACAGCAGCAGGGTGGTCAGCAGGTTGCGCAGCTGGCGGCGCCGCAGCGCGTTGATGTCAGGGTCGTCGGTATCGCCCTCGGCGCCGCAGTTCCACGACCGGTTGTCGTTCGTCCCGTCGCGGTTGCCCTCGCCGTTGGCCTCGTTGTGCTTGCGCTCGTAGCTGACCAGGTCGCGCAGGGTGAAGCCGTCGTGGGCGGTGATGAAGTTGATCGACGCGTACGGCCGCCGGCCGCCCCAGGCGTACAGGTCGCTGGAGCCGGACAGCCGGTAGCCGAGGTCGCGGACATCGGGGAGTGCGCCGCGCCAGAAGTCCCGTACCGCGTCGCGGTAGCGGTCGTTCCACTCGGTCCACAGCGGTGGGAACGCACCGACCTGGTAGCCGCCGCTGCCCACGTCCCACGGCTCGGCGATCAGCTTCACCCGCCGCAGCACCGGGTCCTGCGCGATGACGGCGAGGAAGGGGGACAGCATGTCGACGTCGTGCATCGAGCGGGCCAGCGCCGCGGCCAGGTCGAAACGGAAGCCGTCGACGCCCATCTCGGTCACCCAGTAGCGCAGTGAGTCGGTGATGAGCCGCAGCACCTGCGGCTGCACCACGTGCAGGGTGTTGCCGCACCCCGTGTAGTCGGCGTACCGGCGGGCGTCCGGCTGGAGACGGTAGTAGCCGCGGTTGTCGATGCCGCGCAGGGACAGCATCGGCCCCAGCTCCCCCGCCTCCGCCGTGTGGTTGTAGACCACGTCGAGGATGACCTCGATACCGGCGGCGTGCAGCGCCCGCACCATCCGCTTGAACTCGCCGACCTGCTGACCCGCCGTGCCCGACGCCGCGTACGCCGCGTGCGGGGCGAAATAGCCGATGGAGTTGTAGCCCCAGTAGTTGACGAGCCCGCGCCGCAGCAGATGGTCCTCGTGCGCGAACTGGTGCACCGGCAGCAACTCCACCGCCGTCACCCCGAGCCGCACCAGGTGCTCGACCGCCGCCGGATGGGCGAGCCCCGCGTACGTGCCGCGCAGCTCCTCGGGGATGCCCGGGTGGCGCATGGTGAACCCGCGTACGTGCAGCTCGTAGATGACCGAGTCCGCCCACGGCGTCTTCGGCCTGCGGTCGTCCATCCACTCGTCGCCGCCGCCGGCGTCGTCGTGGACCACCACGCCCTTGGGTACGTACGGGGCGGAGTCCCGGTCGTCGCGGACGGTGTCGGCGACGTGTTGCTCCGGCCAGTCGCGGACGTGTCCGTACACCTCCGGAGGCAGCCGGAAGTCCCCGTCGATCGCACGCGCGTACGGGTCGAGCAGCAGCTTCGCCGGGTTCCAGCGCGCCCCGGTCCAGGGGTCCCAGCGGCCGTGCACCCGGTAGCCGTAGCGCCGGCCGGGACCGACGCCGGGTACGAAACCGTGCCAGATCTCATGGGTCAGTTCGGTGAGCGGCAGCCGGGTCTCTTCGCCCGACGCGTCGAAGAGGCAGAGCTCCACCCCCTCCGCGCCGCCCGCCCACAGGGCGAAGTTGGTCCCGGCCGACCCGTCGGGACCCACCCGGTACCGCGCGCCCAGCGGTGTCGGCGCCCCCGGCCACACCGGTGGCCGGCCACGGGGCCCGTCCGGTTCGCGGGCGTTTGGCCCGGCGCGGCGCGCGGGCGCTCCGGCCACCGCCGAACGGGTGCCGGGCGGCTCGCCCGGCACCCCCTCCCGCACTGCTTCCTGCTCGGCTGCGCTCGACACCTGCCGGCCTCCCGCGGCTCGTCGGGCCCTGCTGGAGGTACTCCCAGGCCCCGGGGCTCCGGTGGGCTGGCCCGCGGCGTCCAGGCCGCGGCACCCCACGCGTGGTCCTCCCACCATTTCTGCCCGCACCACCCGAGTCCCAACATCGCCCGCCGCCGACGTTGCCCGCACGGGGTGGTCGTCGTTGACCGTTACGTGAGACATGTACTGATGCGGGCAGGGCGCAAGGCCGCGGTCGTCGTGGCAGGGGCAGGACTGATCGCGGGCCTCGCCGGCTGCTCCGGCGGGACCTTCGGGATCGGGGACAAACCGGGAGCGCAGGATACGATCCGGGTGACCCCGGAGGACGGGGCGGAGAAGGTGCGTCCCGACGACACCGTCGAGGTGCGGCTGCCGAGCGGCAGACTGGAGCGGGTCACCGTCACCCGGATCGAGGACGCCACGAGGACCGAGGTCGAGGGGGAGATCTCCGAGAACGGGCTCCGGTGGATGCCCACGAAAGGCAGCCGGCTGAAACCCGCCGCCAAGTACAGCGTGGACGTGGTGGCACTGGACGGCCACGGCCGCCGGGCGGCCCGCCACACGACGTTCACCACCGTGGTGCCGGAGAGCCGGTTCATCGGGTACTTCAAACCGGAGAACCGCCAGACCGTCGGCACCGGAATGATCGTTTCCTTCGCGTTCAACCGGAAGATCGACAACCGGGCGGCCGTCGAACGCGCCATCCGCGTGACCTCGAAGCCGCCGATGGAGGTCGTCGGCCACTGGTTCGGCGGGGAGCGGCTCGACTTCCGTCCCCGTACGTACTGGAAACCGGGCACCGAGGTCACCGTCGACGTGCGGCTGCGCGACGTGGAGGCGGCGCCGGACGTGTACGGCATCCAGCAGAAGACGGTCTCCTTCACCGTCGGCCGGTCCCAGGTGTCCCAGGTCGACGCGGCGGCGCACACCATGCGGGTCGTGCGCGACGGCCGGCTGCTGGCGACCCTCCCCATCACCGCCGGCGCCCCGAAGACCACGACGTACAACGGCAAGATGGTGGTCACGGAGATGTACGACGTGACCCGCATGAACGGCGCGACGGTCGGCTTCACCAAGAAGGACGGCAAGAGCGAGTACGACATCAAGGACGTGCCGCACGCCGTCCGGCTGACGACCTCCGGCACCTTCCTGCACGGCAACTACTGGGAGGCCGCGGAGACGTTCGGTTCGGCGAACGTCTCGCACGGCTGCGTGGGGCTGCGGGACGACAAGGGCGGCAGCAGCGAGTCGCCGGCCGGCTGGTTCTACGACCGGACCCTGATCGGCGACGTGGTGGAGGTCGTGGGCTCGAAGGACAAGACGGTCGCACCGGACAACGGCCTCGGCGGCTGGAACCTGGACTGGCGGCAGTGGAAGGCGGGTTCCGCCCTCCGCTGAGCCGCCTCCGCCGGTCGGCTGCCCCTGCCGGTCTGCCCCCACCGGTCTGACGCCTCCGCCGCCCCCTGGGGCCGCGCAGCCTCCGCCGCCCCACCGGCCTGACGCCCCCGCAGGTTTGGGACCGAACGGTGACGTGCGGGTGCACACGTGGTGACCTGCGGTGTGATTGTCTGTCGCCGTGCGCGTGCGAGGCGCGCGGGGGCGGGCCGTGGCGCTGCCAGGCCGTGCGAGGGGAGAACACGACGGTGAACGGGCAGCCGATATCGGGGGCATCGGCCGGAACCGGACGGGGGCGCGGGGGCGTCGTGCTGTCCGCTCTGGTCATGGGGGCGATGCTGGTACTGACCGCCTGCGGCGGTGGCGGGGGCTCCGACAAGGGCAACGGCACGGATTCCGGCGCGAAGGGCGGCAGCGGGAAGGTCGAGAACGCGGCCTCGCAGGCGGTGGTCACCATCACGCCCAAGGACGGTGCGGACGCCGTGGCGACCAGCGGCGCGCTCAAGGTCACCGCGGCGAAGGGCAGGCTGACCACGGTCGTCGTGCAGGACGACAAGGGTACGAAGATCGACGGGAAGTTGTCGGCGGACGGCGCGAGCTGGGAGCCGCTGCACCATCTGGCCGGCGCGACCAAGTACAAGGTGCACGCGGTCGCCGAGGACGCGGAGGGCCGGGAGTCGGCCAAGGACACGTCCTTCACGACGCTCGTGCCCCAGAACACCTTCATCGGCCACTACACGCCGGAGAACGGCTCGACCGTCGGCGTCGGCATGCCGGTCTCCATCAACTTCACCCGCGGTATCACAGAGCCGGAGGCCGTCGAGAAGGCCATCACGGTCACCGCGGAGCCGTCGGTGCCCATCGAGGGCCACTGGTTCGGCAACGACCGCCTCGACTTCCGCCCCGAGAAGTACTGGGCCGCCGGCACCAAGGTGACGGTCAAGCTCAACCTGGACGGCGTCGAGGGCCGGCCGGGCGTGTACGGCAAGCAGGCCAAGAGCTTCTCGTTCACCATCGGCCGCAGCCAGGTCTCCACCGTCGACGCGGGCGCCCACACCATGAAGGTGGTCCGTGACGGCAGGGAGATCAAGAACATCCCGATCACCGCGGGCGCGCCGTCGACCACCACGTACAACGGGCAGATGGTCATCAGTGAGAAGTACAAGGTGACGCGGATGAACGGCGCCACCGTCGGCTTCGGTGGCGAGTACGACATCAAGGACGTGCCGCACGCCATGCGGCTGTCGACCTCGGGCACCTTCGTCCACGGCAACTACTGGGCCTCGGCGGGAACGTTCGGTTCGGCGAACGTCAGCCACGGGTGCATCGGGTTGCGCGACGTGCGCGGCGCGTACGACGAGAACACCCCGTCCGCCTGGTTCTACAACAACTCGATCATCGGTGACGTGGTGATCGTGAAGAACTCCAAGGACAAGCAGATCGCGCCCGACAACGGCCTCAACGGCTGGAACATGTCCTGGGCCGAGTGGACGAAGTAACACGCCCCGCCGGGTCCGGTGCTGTGAGCAACGGCACCGGGCCCGCTCGCGTTAACGCGGACTAACCTCTCCCCATGACCGTTTCACTCGAAGTCTCCGAAGGCGTCGGCACCATCAGGCTCGACCGCCCCCCGATGAACGCCCTCGACATCGCCGTCCAGGACCGGCTGCGCGAGCTCGCGGAGGAGGCCGGCCGGCGCGAGGACGTGCGGGCCGTCATCCTCTACGGCGGCGAGAAGCTGTTCGCGGCGGGAGCGGACATCAAGGAGATGCAGGACATGGACCACACGGCGATGGTCGTGCGCTCCCGCGCCCTGCAGGAGTCCTTCACCGCCGTCGCCCGTATCCCCAAGCCCGTCGTCGCGGCCGTCACCGGCTACGCCCTCGGCGGCGGCTGCGAGCTGGCGCTCTGCGCCGACTACCGGATCGCCGCGGACAACGCCAAGCTCGGGCAGCCGGAGATCCTGCTCGGCCTGATCCCCGGCGCGGGCGGCACGCAGCGGCTGTCCCGGCTGATCGGCCCCTCGCGCGCCAAGGACCTCATCTTCACCGGCCGCATGGTGAAGGCCGAAGAGGCGCTCACCCTCGGCCTGGTGGACCGGGTCGTCCCCGCCGCGGAGGTGTACGAGCAGGCCCACGCCTGGGCCGCGGCACTGGCCAAGGGCCCCGCGCTGGCGCTGCGCGCGGCGAAGGAGTCGGTGGACACCGGTCTCGAGACGGACATCGAGACGGGACTCGCGGTGGAACGGAACTGGTTCGCGGGCCTGTTCGCCACGGAGGACCGCGAGCGGGGCATGCGCAGCTTCGTCGAGGAGGGGCCGGGCAAGGCGAAGTTCCTCTGATCGGGGCCGAGTCCGGCTGCGGCTCCGCCTCCGCCTCCGTCCCCGCCTCCGTCCCCCGGGGCCGTGTCCGCCTCCGCCTCCGTCCCCGCCTCCGTCCCCCGGGGCCGGGGCCGGGGCCGGCTCGGTGGAGGCCGACCCGCGTCCGGCCCTGGTTACCTGTGCGTACCGCACGTTCGGAAGGTGACAGCGGTGACTGTCGGGCGCCTCGCAGCGCGTGACAACGTCATTCCTGTCACCGACCGAGGGAGTGTGCGTGAACAAGGGGTACGCGGTCTTCTGCGACGCCGACCGGCACTTCTACGACGCCCCGCACCGCCTGGCGTTCGCGGAGGAGACCGCTGACGGCTCCCTGTACGAGGCGGCGCGGCTGCCGGTCCCCGAGGGCTGGCTCAGCCACCGTACGGGCGACTGGCTCGCCCTGCGGCCCGTGGACCGGGCGCTGCCGTCCCAGGGCTGGAAGATCCATGTCTCCGCCTCGCTCGGCAACGCGGAGTCGGTGCTCGGCAAGGTCCGCACGTACTGCCTGGCACACGAGGTGGCGTTCAAGTTCGTCCCGAGCCGCTACCTCCTGCACCAGCGCAACGCCAAGTACGCCGACCGGGCGGCGAGTGGCAAGTTCATCACGGTCTACCCGGCGGACGAGGCCCGGTGCGGACGTATCGCGGGCGACCTCGCCGCGCTGCTCGACGGCGAGCCCGGTCCGTACATCCTCAGCGATCTGCGCTGGGGCGCCGGGCCGGTGCACCTGCGGTACGGGAGCTTCACCCGCCGCCACTGCTACGACGAGCACGGCGAGCTGCGACCCGCGATCGAGAACGAGTCCGGCGTGCTGGTGCCCGACTCGCGCGAACCGGTGTTCCGGACACCCGAGTGGATCACCCCGCCCGACTACCTGCGGCCCCATCTCGAGGCCCGCGGCGCGGTGGCCGTCGCAGACCTGCCGTACGCCGTCGACAAGGCGCTGCACTTCTCCAACGGCGGCGGCGTATACGAGGCACACCACAAGGCCACCGGCACCCGGGTCGTGCTCAAGGAGGCACGCCCGCACGCCGGCCTCGCCGCCGACGGCGCCGACGCGGTCACCCGCCTGGACCGGGAACACCGGGCGCTGCGGAAGCTGTCGGGGCTCGCCTGCACACCCGAGGTCGTGGACAGCTTCGTGCTGGGCGAGCACCACTTCCTCGCACTGGAGTACGTGGAGGGCCGCCCGCTCAACTCCTTCTTCGCCCGCAGGCACCCGCTGATCGACACGGATCCGTCGCCCGAACGGCTGGAGGAGTACACGCGGTGGGCGATACGGATGCACGGCCTGGTCGAACAGGCGGTGGCCGACGTCCACGCACGCGGAGTGGTCTTCAACGATCTGCACCTGTTCAACATCATGGTCGCCGAGGACGAGCAGTCCGTCGTCCTGCTCGACTTCGAAGCGGCCAGCCCCGTGGAGGAGCGCGGCCGGCAGATCGTCGCCCACCCGGCGTTCGTCGCACCCGCCGACCGGCGCGGCACGGACGTCGACCGCTACGCGCTGGCCTGCCTGCGGATCGCCCTGTTCCTCCCGCTCACCAGCCTGCTCGCCGTCGACCGGGACAAGGCGGCGCACCTGGCCGACCTCGCGGCACGGCACTTCCCCGTTCCCCGCGACTTCCTCGACGAGGCCGTACGGGAGATCGGACGCGACCCGGCCGGCGGCCCGTCCAGGACACCGGCGAGGCGAACGGGCCGGTTCCTTCCCGTGGAACCGGACGACTGGCCGCGCAGCCGAGACTCGATGGCCGAGGCGATCCTCGCGTCGGCGACCCCGGAACGCGAGGACCGGTACTTCCCCGGCGACATCGCGCAGTTCGCGACCGCGGGCGGCGGAGCGAGCTTCGGCTACGGCACCGCCGGAGTGCTCCACGCCCTTGGCGAGAGCGGCTCCCCGGCCTGCCCCGCCGCCGAGGAGTGGCTGCTGCGCCATGCCAAGGCACCCGACTCGGGCACTCCGCTCGGGTTCTACGACGGCCTCTCCGGCATCGCCTGGACCCTTCACCGGCTCGGACACCCGGGCCCTGCCCTGGAACTCGCCCATCGGATCCTCGAACAGGACTGGTCGGCGCTCTCACCCGACCTGCACAGCGGCACGGCCGGGATCGGCCTTGCCTTCGACGCACTCTCCGCCGCCACCGGGGAGAGCGCCCTGCACGACGCCGCCCTCCGCTGCGCGGAACTGACTGCCCGCCCCGTCCCTGCCGGTGCCGGTGCCGGGACCGGGCGGAGCACACGGCGCACCGGCCTCCTGCACGGTTCCGCGGGCCGGGCGCTCCTCCACGTGCGACTGTACGAACGCACCGGGGACACCGCGCTGCTCGACCTCGCGGCCGAGGCGCTGAGCGACGACCTGTCCCGCTGCGTACACGGTGCGGCCGGCACTCTTCAGGTGGACGAGGGCTGGCGCACGATGCCCTACCTGGGAGCGGGCAGCGTCGGTATCGGCATGGTGCTCGACGACTACGCGGCCCACCGCCGCGACGACACCTTCGACCGGGCACGCCGCGAGATCGTGCGGGCCGCGCAGGCCGTGTTCTACGCACAGCCCGGCCTCTTCCGCGGTGCCGCCGGCATGGTCCTGCACCTGGCGCGCACCACCACCGGCGGCCCCGGCACCACAGCGGAGGACGTACACCGTCAGATCCGCTCGCTGGCCTGGCACGCCATGTCCTACGAAGGCCGACTGGCCTTTCCCGGTGAGCAGATGATGCGGCTGTCGATGGACCTGTCCACCGGCACGGCCGGCTGCCTGCTGGCGCTGGCGGCGGCGCTCGGCGACCGCCCGGCGCAGCTGCCGTTCCTGCCGCCGCTGCACCACCCCCAAGAACCGGCCCCGTCCCGGGGTCGTCAGTAGCACCGTCCCCAACAGAGAGGAAGAGATCATGACCCTGCTCGACCTGCAGTCGATGGAAACTCCGAAGGAAGAGGCCATCGGCGACGTCGAGACCGGCAGCCGCGCCAGTCTGCTGCTCTGCGGTGACAGCAGCCTCAGCGTGACCACCTGCGACTGATCCGGCGCGGCTCCGTGAGCGGCGAGAGTCGCGGCGGAGTCCCGGCGCCCCCGGAGCACGTCTCCGGGGGCGCCGCGGTGTCGGGAGCGCCCGCGCCCGCCACGGCGGCGGACGTTTCCGCCCGACCGGGCCCGGGAGCGGCCTCCAGGGCTGCCCTCCGCTGCCTTCCGCGCAGGAGTGGCGGGACGGGTGACGGAGACGAGCGCCGTTGAGGGCGAGGGAGACGGGCGACGGAGCGGGGTGAGGGAGACGGGCGACGGAGAGGGGTGAGGAGGCTGGAACGGGCCGAGCGACCGTGGGGGAGGCGACGACGTGACAAGGAACGGGGTGACAAGGGGCAGCGGGCCGCTGAGCCCCGAAGCGGGGGCCGGCGGGAGAAGGGCCGTACGCCGCCGGCGAGCGGCGGGGACGCGCTCCTGCGCGGCACGGTGCGGCGCACCTGGTTCATCGCGGCCGTCCTGGGCTTGTGTTCGACGGCCGCAGCCGGGTGCGCGCTCGCGGTACCCGCCGTCATCGGGCACGCGCTGGACCTGATGCTGGACCGGCGCCAAGGTGCCGGGCCATGGCTCGCCCTGAGCGCCGTGCTGCTGGCGGGTGAGGTCCTCCTGGAGGCCGCACGCGTCCTGCTGAGCCAACTGGCGAACGCGCGCGCCACCGCCTGGGTACGCATCCGGGCGTTGACGGGTCTGCTCGGCAGTCCGCTCGAGAGGGCGGCCCCGTACTCTCCCGGTGACGTCGCCGCTCGGCTGTGTGTGAACGCGACGGACAGCGGCGCCGCGCCTGCGGCGCTCGCCACCATCTTCTCCTCGCTGCTCGCACCCGTCGGCGCCCTCGTCGCCCTCGCGCTCATCGATCCGTGGACCGCGGCTGTCTTTCTGGCCGGTGTTCCGCTGCTGTTTCTGCTGCTGCGTGCCTTCGCCCGCCACTCGTCCGACAGCGTCGGCCGCTACCAGCGCGTACAGGCCGACATCGCCGCCCGGCTGGCGGAGGCGCTGGAGGGCGCCCGCACGGTCGCCGCGGCGGGCACCGTCGAACGCGAGGCGCGGCGCGTCCTCGCCCCGCTCGACGAACTGGCCCGGCACGGACGGCGTATGTGGACCGTGCACGGCCGTGCCGTCGCGCACAGCGGCGTGCTGCTGCCCCTGCTCGTCACAGCCGTCCTCGCCGTGGGCGGTATCCGGGTCTCCCAAGGAGCCCTGAGCGTGGGGGAACTGCTGGCAGCCTCGCGTTACGCGGCGCTCGCAGCGGGCATCGGCGGGGTCGCCTCCCCGCTCGGCGCGCTTGTGCGCGCACGTAGCGCGGCGCGCCGCACGGCCGAACTCGCGGACCTGGAACCGATGCCCCACGGCTGCGAGGTCCTGCCGGTCGACGGAACCGGCACCTTGGAACTCAGCGGGGTCGGTGTGGTGCGCGGCGGCGTGCCACTGCTCACGGACGTGACGCTGAAGGTGCCCGGAGGTGCGACGGCCGCCGTGGTGGGCCGGTCCGGCTCCGGCAAGTCCAGCCTCGCCGCAGTCGCCGGCCGGCTGGAGGATCCGGACGTGGGGCGGGTGCTCCTCGACGGCACGCCGCTGCCCCGGGTGGCGCGCAGCGAGCTGCGCGCCTGTGTCGCCTACGCCTTCGCACGGCCGGAGTTCCCCGGCGGCACGGTGGCCGAGGCCGTGGCGGCCGGAGCCGTCCCCGCGAGCGGGGAGCAGGTCCGGCAGGCCACGGCCCTCGCGCACGCCGACGGCTTCGTACGCCTGCTGCCCCGGGGCTACCGGACACCGCTGGACGAGGTGCCGTTGTCCGGGGGCGAGCGGCAACGCCTTGGGCTGGCCAGGGCCTTCGTACGCCGAGGGCGTCTGACGGTCCTGGACGACGCGACCTCGAGCCTCGACACGGCCACGGAACGGCAGGTGGAACTCGCTCTGTCGCGTTCCTCGCTCACCGGCACCCGGCTGGTTGTCGCCCACCGGGTGTCCACCGCCGCCCGGGCCGACCTGGTGATCTGGCTGGAGGCGGGCCGCGTCCGGCGCGTCGCGCCGCACGACGAGCTGTGGCGGGACCCGGACTACCGTGCGGTGTTCGCCCCTGCCCCCGCCCCCGTGCCCGTGCCCGTGCCCGCCCCCGTGCCCGTGCCCGCCCCCGTGCCCGTGCCCGCCCCCGTGCCCGTGCCCGGGTCCGTGTCCGCGCCCGAACCGCCGACCGCCCCGTACGGGCCGGCCGCGGGGGCCCCTGTGCCGACACAGGATTCGCCGGCTGCGTCTGGTCCGGTGAACGGGTCTGGTTACGTGTCGGCGTCTGCTCCGGTGTCCGGGTCTGCTCCGGTGTCCGGGTCTGGTTCCGGCCCGGTGCCTGAACCTGGTTCTGTGCCGGCGCCCGGCCCGGTGTCCGGGTCCGGTTCCGTGCCGACGCGCGGCCCGGTGTCAGAACCTGGTTCCGTATCGACGCCCGGCCCGACGACCGGGTCTGACCTCGTGCCGACGCCCGGCCCTACAAGGCCCCCGTACACGGCTCCCGTGTCACGGGCCGGGTGGCCGCCCGCCGCCGTGGCCGCACGTCGCGGCCGGAGGACCGGGCGGTGAGCCGGGCCGCCGCGAGGCCCCGCCACGGCCACGACGCCACGGAACGGGCGGCCGCCCGCCGACTGGCGGGACCGGCCCGGCGCTTCCTGCTGGGCAGGAAGCGGACGCTCTTCGGGCTCGTGGCCCTGTCCGCCGCCGAGTCCGTGCAGACGTTCCTCGGGGGCTACGGCGTCGCCAGAGCACTCGACGACGGCTTTCTGCGGGCGGACACCGTGACCGGTCTGCTCTGGCTGGCGCTTGCGGCCGGGGCGATCCTGCTCAGTGCACCCGTCACCCGCAGGGTCTTCGCTCTGCTCGCCGACCTGACGGAGCCGCTGCGCGACGCTCTGGTCCGCCGCGCGGTGGTGCACGCGCTGCGCAAGGCCACCGCCCCCGGCGGATCGGTCGACGGCACGGCCGTCTCCCGTTTGACCAGCCAGACGGAGATCGCCAGGGACAGCTTCGCGGGGCTTGTGCTCACCGCGCGCTCCTTCGTCTTCGTCGCCGCCGGGGCCGCGGTCGGCCTGCTGTCGCTGGCACCGCAGTTCCTGCTGATCGTTCTGCCGCCGCTGCTGCTGGGCGTCGCACTCTTCGTGGCCTCGCTCCTGCCGATGGCCCGCGCCCAGCACCGCTATCTGGATGCCGACGAGGCGGTCGGCCGGCATGCGCAAAGCGTACGGACGGCCCTGCGCGACATCGTCGCCTGTGGCACACAGGAGGCCGCGGCGGCACAGGGGCGGCTCGACATCGACGAGGCCGCCGCCGCGACACGGTCGATGGCCCGCTGGGCGGCCGTGCGCACGCTCTCCGTCGCCGTGGCCGGTCAGCTGCCGGTCTTCCTCCTGCTGATCTGCACACCGTGGCTGTTGGGGCAAGGTGTCACGGCGGGAGCGCTGGCAGGTGCCCTCACCTATCTGCTTCAGGCACTGCTCCCCGCCCTGCATTCGCTGATGACCGTGCTCGGCGCCGCGGGCGCCCGGCTGCTCGTGGTCCTGGGCCGGCTCACCGAGCCGTACCCGGACACGGCCGTCGCCGGCCCTCCCGCGGCAGGCCCGGGGCCCGCCCCGCCGACGGGCCGGGCGGCGGTGGAACTCCGGGGCGTCCGGGTCTCCTTCGGGTCGCGGGCGCGTCCCGTCCTGGACGGAATGGACCTGACCGTCAACGAGGGCGAGCACCTCGCCGTGGTCGGGCCGAGCGGCATCGGCAAATCGACACTTCTCCTGGTGGCGGCCGGGACGCTGGCACCGACCGCAGGGGCGGTGCGGCTGGCCGGGCAGGCAATCGGGCCGCCGTCACTCCCGGAACTGACGGGTCTGCGTGCCCTTCTCCCGCAGGACGCGTACGTGTTCACCGGCACGCTCCGGGACAACCTGTGCTACCTGCACCCGGATGCTCCGCGAGCGGCGGTGGAGGAGACCGTGCGGGCGTTGGAGCTGGAGCCGCTCGCGGCAAGGGTCGGCGGTCTGGACGCGATGCTGACACCGCGGACCCTCTCCCAGGGCGAGCGGCAGCTGATCGCCCTCGGCCGCGCCCACCTCTCCCTGGCGCCCGTGCTGCTGCTCGACGAGGCGACGTCCCACGTCGATCCCTCGACGGAGGCGGTGGCGGAACGGGCTCTCGCTGCCCGGCCGGGGACCCTGGTGGTGGTGGCCCACCGGCTGTCGTCGGCGCTCCGAGCGGATCGCGTCCTCGTCCTCGACGGCACGCACGCCCAGTGCGGAACACACGAGGATCTCCTGGTGCGTTCCGCTCTGTACCGGGACCTGGTGGGGCACTGGCACGGCACGGGCCGCTGATCCGGCCGGACGCCGTTCGAGGGCAGCGGTCCGTGTGCGAGCCGAAGCGGCCGGCCCGCCGGTCAGGTCAGGTCAGGTCCAGCCGGCTCCTTGCGCGATGCGGATCGCGTCCACCCGGTTGCGGGCCCCCACCTTGCGGATGACACTCGCCATGTAGTTGCGGACCGTCCCCTGTGACAGGTGCAACGACGCGGCCACCTCCGCGATCGGCTCCCCCTTGGCAGCCAGCGCCAGCACGCTCAACTCCCGCTGGGTGAGCGGCATTTCCGCGGCGGTGAGAAATTCCGGGGCCAGTGCCTCGTCCACGAACCGGTCGCCCTTCGCGGCACGGCGCACCGCTGTGAGCAACCGGCTCTTGGAGCCGTCCTTGTCGACGAACCCGAGGGCACCGGCCTCATGGGCCCTGCGCAGCACCCCTGGTCGCTGCGCAGGGACAAGCGCCACGAGGGCGCTCCTTCCGGCCGCAGCCCGGTCGGCGGCCCTGGCCGGCTCCAGGCACTCGGCGTCGACGACGTACACGTCCGGCACCGCAAGGCCAACGGCCGGTCTCTGCGACCAGTGCGCGACCGAGGAGACTTCGAACTCTCCTCCGCAACGCAGCAGTTCCTCCAGCGCCGCCCGCAACAGCCCGGCCTGGTACACCACGGTCACACGTATCATTTCCCACCCCTTGGGTATGCCCGCCGCGCCTGTCGGCGTGACGCTCGTGATCCGCCCCTCCTCTGAGTGCCCCCACCGTGGTCGGGGGAACGGGGCTTTCGGGAGCACAAAGGCGCATGAGGCGGCGGATTGGCCGGATGCGTCCCCGGACCGGTGCACCGGTGCAGGCCATCGGGGTCTCCGAGTTCGGTCGCCGCACCGCAAATGGCCAGATAACGAGCCCGGACGAGGCGGGCGCGCAGGGGCGGTACACCGGCGAGGGTGTGCAGCCGCGAGCGTCGGCGTCACTCTTGAGTGTGGCGTCGGCCCAGGTCCGCGCGGATGGGAGGCGCCTTGCGGCGTCGGGGCCGGACGTTGTGCGAGCCCGTCGGACGGTCCTGCTCCGGAGGAGGCCCGTTCCGCCGGAGCGGCCACACGGGTGGGCGGCAGGGGCCATGATGGAGGCATGTCGGGCCTCGAGGGTGTGGGACAACCGCGGCAGCGCATCAGCGCGACCGCCGCACGGTGGGCACCTGCCGCCGCCGACGAACAGGCACTCGAAGCAGTGGAGCTGTTCGGCAGTCCCGCCGATGCGGAGGTACGCCTCCCCTCCCGCCCCGAATCCGCCGCCACCGCACGCCGGCTCACCCAGTACGTGGTGCTGCGCCAGTGGTCACTTCCCGCGCAGACCTGCGAGTACGCGGTGCTCCTCGTCTCCGAACTCGTCGGCAACGCGGTACGCCACACCGGTGCGCGGGTCTTCGGCTTACGGATGCTGCGCCGCCGCGGCTGGATCCGCATCGAGGTGCGCGATCCGTCCCGGGGGCTGCCCTGTCTGATGCCCGTCGCCGAAATGGACACGAGCGGCCGCGGCCTGTTCCTTGTCGACAAGCTCGCCGACCGGTGGGGCGTGGACCTGCTGCCGCGCGGCAAGACGACCTGGTTCGAGATGCGGGTCACCGAGCGCTGAGAGAACACCGGCCGGCCTTTGCCGCCGTGCGCCCCTGAAGGCACAGAAGCCCCCGCGCGCCGGGGGGACGGCGCCGGGGGCTTCTGTGTGGAGCGCCGTGGATCGGGGGGTGTATCCACGGCGGCTGATGTCGACCTGGCCCGGGTCAATGGAGGTCGTGTCATCGACTATGGCAGACGGACGCCCCATCTCCAAACCCCTTAATCGGATATTTTCTGAACAAGCAGACATGTCTTTGAAGGATCGTAGGTGAGGTGGCCCACTTGCCTGGTAATGCATGCATGGCTATCCCGACTGAGGGGTTATTCCTCGGTCGGGCGTTCGGTCTGGCGGGCGTGATCCTGCGACTCGCGCCAGCGGATAAAAGGGGGCAAATAATCACTTTCCTGCTCTGGGCGCCCTACTGTGCTCTCCCGTGAAGACTCCCCTGACGAAGCGGACCGCCGCGCTGTTCGCGGGCGCCGTCCTCGCACTGCTCACGGGCTGCGGCCAGGGCGGCGAGGGGACAAAGGCGAGCGGCACCCATGCGCCCCTCGCGACCGCCACGCCCGCCCGGCCCCAGCAGGCATCGGCCGACGCACTCCCCGGCATGCCACCGGTCCTCGACCCCGAGGACGTCTACGCCGCCGACCGGCCCGGCATGCTCTCGCCGGTGGTCAAGGACTTCCCGTCACGGGTCTATGTGCCGAACACCAACTCCAACACCGTTTCGGTGATCGACCCCGAGACGTACAAGGTCGTCGACACCATCCCCGTCGGAGTGCAGCCGCAGCACGTCGTGCCGTCGTGGGATCTCAAGACGCTGTGGGTCAACAACAACCGCGGCCACACGCTCACCCCGATCGACCCGGCGACGGGCGAGGCGGGCAAGCCGGTCGACGTACACGATCCGTACAACCTCTACTTCACGCCCAACGGCAAGTACGCCGTCGTCATGGCCTCCCTCGACCGCGAACTCGTCTTCCGCGACCCGCACACCATGGAGATCAAGCACACCGAGCCGGTCTCCTGCTACGGCGTCAACCACGCCGACTTCTCCGCGGACGGCCGCTACTTCATCGTCTCGTGCGAATTCTCCGCCGAGCTCCTCAAGGTCGACACCGAGACGATGAAGGTGATCGCCCAGCAGAAGCTGCCCTTCGAGGGCGCCATGCCGCAGGACGTGAAACTCTCCCCGGACGGCAAGACCTTCTACATCGCCGACATGATGGCCCATGGCGTGTGGGTGCTCGACGGTGCGAAATTCACCCAGCCCAAGCTGCTCCCCACCGGCAAGGGCGCCCACGGCCTCTACATCAGCCGCGACTCCAAGGAGATGTACATTCCCAACCGTGGTGAGGGCTCCGTCTCCGTCTTCGACTTCGCCAAGGACGACCTGACGAAGAAGTGGTGGCTGCCGGACGGCGGCAGCCCCGACATGGGCGGCGTATCCGCGGACGGCAAGGTGCTGTGGCTGTCCGGGCGTTACGACGCGGAGGTGTACGCCATCGACACCGGGACCGGCGAGCAGCTCGCCCGCATCCCCGTCGGCAGCGGCCCGCACGGCCTCGCGGTCTACCCCCAGCCCGGCCGCTACTCCCTCGGCCACACCGGAGTGTTCCGCTGACCGCGGAGTTCCACCGCCCCCGGTGACCGTTGCCCTCGGTGCCGGTGCCGGTGCCGGTGCCGGTGCCGGTGCCGGTGGACGCGGCGCTGCCGTGGACTTGGCTCCGGACTTGGCGGCCGTGGACTCGGCGCGGCCGTGGACGCGGCGCTGCGGCGGACCGGGCGCCGGTGAACCCGGCGCCCAACTCGCCCACCCCCGGGTGACGGTGCGCGGTCGGGCACCGCGATGCCGGGATCGTGGTTGCCATGATCACCACTCGTCTGCGCCGCAGGGCCTCCGTGCTCGCGCTGTCCGTCGTCGCCCTGCTCGTACCGGCCGCCTCCACCACCACCGCCGCCCCCGCTCCGGCGGCCGCTGCCCCGACGTCCGTCACCGCCGCCGCGGCGGCCGCCACCTGTCCCGTCGTGGGGGACCAGCTCTACGCGGCCGCGGACCGCGGCGTCGACATCGCCCGGATCACGCCGGACCCGTCGTACCGCACCAACTGCAAGCAGCTGTACCGGGCCGACGGGCGCGGCCCGGAGGTCGTCTTCGAGCAGGGCTTCCACCCGAAGGCGCCGCAGACCGGCCAGTACGACCTCGAGAAGTACGTCCTGGTCAACCAGCCGTCGCCGTTCGTCTCCACCACGTACGACCACGACCTCTACAAGCAGTGGAAGAGCGCCTGGAACTACTACGTCGACGCCCCCGGCGGCATCGACGTCAACGAGACCATCGGCGACACCCACAAGTGGGCCGCGCAGGTCGAGGTCGCCTTCCCCGGCGGTATCGCACGGGACTTCATCGTCGGGGCCTGCCCCGTCGACAAGGAGACCAAGCGCGAGATCATGAGCGAGTGCCAGGACAATCCGAACTACCTCCCCTGGCGCCTCTGACGAACCCCGCCGTCGGGCGTTTCAGCGGGCGGTGAGGACCGTCTCGGAGGCCACCGGCCGGTAACCGGCCTGCTGGAACGCCCGTACGCCGCGCGCGTCGCCCAGTGGCTGCCGCGACCACACCACCGGGCCCGGCACCAGGCGCCGGGCCGCCACCGCGAGCCGTGGCCCGAGACCCCGGCCGCGCGCGCCTCCCCGTCGGCCTCGGCGCCCTCTCCCACCGGCCGGTCGGCCGGCCCCCGGCCCAGGACCGGCAACCCGCCGTCCGCCGGCGGGATCCGCCCCTCCGCCGCCTCCGCCGGGATCCGCGCGAGCGCTCCGCTCGCCACCTGCCCCCGCTCGCCCGTACCGCCCTCCTGTCCGGGATCGCCGACATGGGCCGATAATCTGACCCCCGTCAGCAATGCACCAAGAAGGGGTGGACCTGTGGCGGACATCGAGGAAGCACGTAGGGCGTTCGACCGTTATGACGCGGACGGCGACGGCTTCATCACCGCGGCCGAGTACAAGACGGCCATGGCCCAGATGGGCGACTGGAACGTCACCGAGGCGGTGGCCGAGGCCGTGATCGCCGCACAGGACGCCAACAGCGACAAGCTCCTGTCGTTCGACGAGTTCTGGGCCCACCTCAGCAAGGGCTGAACTGAACGCCGCTGCCCCGCCCCGGACATCCGAGGCGGGACAGCGCCATGTCGCGAACGGTTCAGCCGAAGCTCTTGATCGCGCTCCAGTCCGTACCCAGGACCAGCGTGGAGGGCCCGGTACCGGTCTTCGAGGCGTGATGGACGGACGTCTTGCCGTCCGTCCCGGACCGGGACCACATGTCAGGCACCCGGTCGCCGTTGACGTCCGGGACGCCTACGACCGCCGACACGTTCGCCTGCGTCCACCCCGTGCCGTACAGCACGTCACCGTCGCGGGAGGCGGCCGCTGTAGTGAGCGACACCAGGGCGACGCTGCCCGTCTCCGGGCCCGGCTTGCCGTGCCGGACGTACATGTTGCCGTTGGCCGGGTTGCGCCACACCAGGTCCGGCGTGCTGTCGAGGTCCACATCCGCCACGTTGACGATCTCCCGGCCCGCCCAAGCGCCACCGTTCATCAAAGTGGCTTCCTGGAAGCTCGCGCCCGTGTATCCGGTCAGAGCCCAGTAGTCGCCGCCGGCCCTGAGAAACAGATCCGGCCGCTTGTCGCCGGTGACGTCCCCGACCGCCTTGATCTGTGTCCAGGAGGACGGGGCCGGAGCGCCGGACGGCAGCCGGACCCGCAGCCGCTTGTCCACGTTGAAGCTGCCGTAGCCGTCCCCGGGGTACAGCCAGAAGCCGCCGTCGGGCGTCCGGGCGAACAGATCGGTCGCACCGTCACCCGGGTAGGTGTCCGAGTGCTTCGCGATCAGAGCCGCCTTTCCGGTGGCGGGGTCGTACCAGTGACCGGCCGGGTTGAGCTTGCTGTCGGAGGTGTAGGAGGCGTCGAGGTAGCTGTAGAGGTCGCCGTCGATGCCACCCATCAGAGTCTGCAACTCGCCGGCCGCGTTGATGATGAGCAGGTCGGGTCGTCCGTCACCGCTGGTGTCGCCCGGGCCGTCAGGCATGTCGCCAGGCGGCAGGTAGAAGGTGTAGCTGGTGCGCTGGCTGCGGTTGCCGTAGGCGTCGAAGGCGTAGACCGTCAACGTGGTCGGCCCGGAGTGCGGAGGCTTCAGGTCCGGAATCGTGGCCCGGCCGTCTGTTGCCTGGACCACTTTGTACCCGACGCCTTCGAAGGCGTAGTGGAACGTCGCGGCGTCCTGGGCGCTGAAGGTGATGGAGCCGGTCTCGCCGAACTTCACCGTCGCCCAGGTCATGCCGTCGTCGGTGGCCTGCTTGAAGACCTCTGTCTCGATGTCCGGAGCCGGCGGGGCATCACCGTCGACGGTGATCCGGCAGGGCTCCGTACCCGGCGGGAAGAAACTGGAGACGGCGCCTTCGGTGTCCTCCGCGCGCACGTCCCAGGCGTAGGTGACGCCGTCGGCCAGCGACTCCGAGGGGATCTCCAGCGTGGCCTTGCCATTGCTGAGGGGGGTTCGGAGACTGCCCGCGGGCGCCGCGGTGCCGGTCTTCCAGAAGCGGAAACGCAGAGCCTTCAGGTTTCCGTCGGGGTCGGTCGCCGACGCGGACAGGGTCAGGTCGGTCTTGCCGACCGTCCGCCCCAGGCCCGGACCCGGTACGCAGGCGCCTCCCGGAGTGGTCGTACCGCCCGTGGGCTCCTTGGGCGCGCGGTTGTAGTCGACCTCGAGGGTGGCGGAGGTCGCGCGGAACTTGCGCCAGGTCTTGGTGTCGTTCTCGCTTGTGGCGTGCATGCCGAGCGTGATGCTCGACGACCCGGCGTCGGCGCCCTTCTGCGCGGCTTCCTTCACGTCGAACTGCACGTACTCGTCGCTGCAGCCGGAGCCGTAGCCGTGCGCGAAAGACTTCGCCTCCTGCAGCGTGCCCCAACTCGGCTGCTTGTTCCAGGTGGTTCCGGACGAGATGGCGCCGGTCGTCTTCAGCTGGAACTGGCGGGCATCGCACGACCAGGAGTGGTTGTTGAGCACCTTGAAGACGCCTCGGGTGACCTTCGCGCCCTTGAGGCTGCTGGAGTAGCCCATGCGCCAGAAGGAGCGGGCCGTTCCGCCGGTCTCGTCCTCGTGCCCCACTCTGGCGTCCGACGTGCCGGAGTTGAAGTTGGTGCCGTTGTAGAAGCTGGTGTTGGGATAGGGCTTGTACGCGGTCGTCCATGCCTTCCAGCCGCTTCTCAGCGTCGGGTCCACGAAGACGGGGAACCGGACCTCCGGGTTGTCGAAGACCCCGGTCGCCGCCGCGTCGAGGTGCAGCAGGGCGTTGCCGGTTCCGTCGCCGTCGAGCCGCGACGGCATGGGGGACTGGTGCGCCCCGGGCTCGATGCCGGCGAGTCCGGAGAGCTTCAGCACGTCGGCCGCAGTGGCCACGGAGACGCTGACGGGTGCTTCCGGCGCGTCGGGGTTGCGCCCCGCGGAGTCCCAGACGAAGGGGGTCGGAATGGAGGCGATCTCCTCTCCCGACTCTTTGTCCACCACCTGGACCCCGCCGGTGGTCCCGTCGTGCTCGAATCGTGCGGTCGCCGAACGCAGCCCGAACGTGATGTCCTCAAGTTCCTTCTGCTCGGCGGCCTCCGGGGTCTTCACTATCAGCAGCTGACCGAAGCCGCCCTCCTCGCGAGCCACCACCAGCAGGTCCACCGCGGGAAGCACGTCGGGATAGAGCGCCCTCGGTCCGTCGAGCACCGGCTTCGGCAGCGCACCGGGCCAGGTGTAGGCCACAGTGTGCCCGGCGATGTCCACCTCTGCCAGGACGGTCGTCCCCGCCTCGGCGCCGGGTTCGTCGTCGGCCCGCACGGTCAACGGCACGCGCCCGTACGAGCGGTCCGCGCGTCCGGTGTTACTGGAGACCTCTGGGGAACCGTTGGAGAAGCGCACCGGCAGCGGGGCGTTCACCGGCCGGATCCCCAGTTCGCCAGGGGCTTCGGTGGTGCGCCGCAGTTCGGTGTCGATCGCCGACCATGTCCCGTCGGCCTGCTTCACGCGCTGCGACAGAGCGTGGATCCGGCTGCGCAACTGGCCGTCGGGAAGAGCCCAGGTGAGGTTCGTGGCGGTCGTCGCGGTGTCCACGAGGACCTGCTTGCCACTGCGCAGCGCCAGGGCCATGGCGGCTGCCTCGTCACGGGGACCGCTCTTCGCAGGTGTGGCTTTCGTGGCCCGGGTTCCCTGCGGTTCGGTCTCGCCCCCCGGCCACCACGGCAGCAGGGCGGCGACGAGCGCGGCCAACAGGAGGCCGAGGCTGAAGGAGAGCCTGGTGCGCGTGCGCACGAACGGACTGAGCAGGCGGGGCGGCGGCGCGGTCACGGCGGTCTACTCCCGTGGGGACCAGGCGGAAAGGGGCAGCACGGACGGCCCCGTGCGGCGGACCGCGGGGCAGAGGCGCGCACACGATCACACACGGTGGGGTGCACGTCCATCTACATGAAGTTCACCAATCCGTTACAAGTACGGGGCGGTTGCCCCGGCCACATCCGACAACTGCCTTTTCGCGGCTTTCATCCGGGTGCAATGGTTCAGATGGGTCGATCTTGACGGTCTGTCCGAACCTCGCGCCTTGTCATTTTCCGTCCCCGTTCAGCGTGTGATGCATCTCACTCGGAACGCGTCGCCGCGACCTTGGGTGATCTTGCCTGTCGCTGCGGTCATGACAGAAGGTGCGAAGGCGCATGCCACGTCCGGCGTGTGCTCTTTGCTGCTTTCACAAGTCCTTTGCAGATTCTTGTGCCTGGGTGGGAGTCGACGCGTATGCGTGCTTCAGGTCCGCTGTCGTGGATGGGGCGTGGTCGCCTGTCCGTGACGGCCTCGGTCGGACGACGTCGCAGGCTCGGCCGCGCGGCCACGGTGGTCCTGTTGTCCTCCGTGCTCACGGCGACCAGCCTCGGCGCACAGGCATGGGCGATCCCGGGCGACGGGATGAGTCGTGAGCAGACGCGGGTCGATCTGCCGGACATCCCGGAGAGCGAGCCCACGGAACAGGACGAGGCCGCCGAGACGAGTCTGACGACCGCCGACGAGGTCCCGGTGGAGCCGTATGTGCCGAAGGCCGTGACGCCCTGGCAGGAGGACAGCGGCACGGTGGACCTGACCGGCCTCCAGCCGGGCTCCACGCTCCCCGTGGCAGACCTCCCCGTGGAACTCGGCGTCCCCGAGGGCGCGGACCCCGCCACTCTCGCCGGCGAATGGAAAGTGGATCTCGCCGCGCCGGAGGCATCCCAGACCGCGGGCGTCGCCGGTCTGATCATGCAGGTGACGCCGCCCGCGACCGTCGACCCGGCGGCAGAGGTCTCCCTCAGCGTCGTCACCACCGACTTCGCCGACCTGTACGGGCCGCAGGCAGCCGACCGGTTCGGCCTGATGCTGCTGCCGGAGTGTGTGATCACGTCCCCCGACAGCGGCGACTGCTCCGCCGGCGGCGGGACCGAAACCCTGTCCGGCACTTCCGACGACACCTTCGAGCCGGTGCAGAGCACGGTGGAGGTGAGCCCGGCCGAGGGCGCCCGCGCCACGGCCGAGGGCGCGGAGCAGGCACCGACCAGGACCGTCGTCACCGGCACCGTTCCCGTCGGACCACTGCTGGGCGGCGCGGCCTCGTCCACGGCCACCGGCGCCTCGGTGCGTACCGCCGCGCTCCCTGCGGCCGACTCCGCCAGCCCCCGGGTCGTCGGGGCCCTGGACACGGGAGCCTCGGCGGGCGGTGACTTCACGGCCACGCCGCTGCTGTCGTCGGGTTCCTGGGCGGCGGGCTCCTCCTCGGGCGCGTTCACCTACTCGTACCAGGTGCAGACGCCGGAGGCCGCGGGCGGTCTGATGCCGAAGGTCGCCCTGTCCTACTCCTCGCAGTCCGTGGACGGTCGCACCTCCGCCTCCAACAACCAGGCGTCGTGGATCGGCGACGGCTGGGACTACAACCCGGGCTTCATCTCGCGCACCTACGCCAACTGCCGCCAGGACGCGGTACCGAACGAGAGCAAGCAGGAGCCCAACAACCGTACCCACCGCACCGCCGACCTCTGCTACGGCTCCGAGAACGCGACCCTCTCGCTCGGCGGAATGACCACCGAACTCGTCTGGGACAAGGACAAGGAGAAGTGGTTCACCGCCAACGGCGACGGCTCCAAGATCGAGCTGAAGAAGAACACCGACCTGAAGAACGGTGACGACGACGGCGAGCACTGGATCGTCACCACCCGCGACGGCACGCGCTACCACTTCGGTCTGCACCGTCTGCCCGGCTGGTCCGACAACGGGGAGGGCAAGGACGACCCGACGACCGACTCCGTCCTCACCGTCCCGGTCTACGGCAACCACCCGGGCGAGCCCTGCTACAAGGCGGGCAACTGGGCCGGCTCCCACTGCACCCAGGCGTGGCGCTGGGGCCTCGACTACGTCGAGGACATCCAGGGCAACGCCATGTCCCTGTGGTGGAAGCGCGACACCAACCACTACGCCCGGAACTTCAACTTCAAGGCCCCGGTGCCCTACCACCGCGACGGCTACCTGAGTCACATCGACTACGGGCAGCGCGGCGACGGCATCTTCTCCGCCCCGGCCCCGGCCCGCATCAGCTTCTCCGTGGCGGAGCGCTGCTTCGCAGAGGGTTCGCTGACCTGCACCGAGGCGAACTTCGCCGCCAAGGACCCCGGCAAGTACCGCATCTGGTACGACACTCCGGCCGACCTGCGCTGTGCCGCCCAGCAGAAATGCTGGAACGCCGGCCCGTCCTTCTGGTCCCGCAAGCGCCTCGACGCCATCACCACCTCGGTCCAGCGGCAGCCCGGTACCGCTGCCCGTCAGGAAGTGGACGAGTACAGGCTCACGCAGTCCTTCTCGGACCTGACGACCGGACCCAACACCGCCCTCTGGCTGGAGTCGATCACACGGACCGGCTACGGGCGCGACGGCAAGGCCGGCCCGAAGACCGTACTGAACGCCGTGCGCTTCGAGGCGCAGGACATGCCCAACCGGGTCAAGCGGGACAATCGGCCGGAGTTCGCCCGCCAGCGGATCTCCCGGGTCATCAACGAGTACGGCGGCGAGACCGTCATCACGTACCGGACGCCCACGGGTGAGTGCGCCACCGGCGCCGGCCTCCCCGGGAAGGGCGACACCGCTGCGCTGAAGGCCAACGACCGCTTCTGCTACCCGGTGTTCTGGCACCCCGACGCGGGGGCGGAGGACATCGACTGGTTCCACAAGTACGTCGTCAGCAGCGTCGAGGAACTGCCCAACATCAACGGCTCGTACGGGACCAGGACCGACTACTCGTACGCGAACCCGGCCTGGAAGCTCGCGGAGCAGGAGTTCACCAAGAAGGCCACGCGCACCTACTCCCGGTTCGCGGGCGTCGAGAAGGTCACCGTGCTCACCGGCGCGAACGACGACGAGATCGGCAGCAAGCGGTCCAAGGCCGTCACCCGCTACTTCCGCGGCCTGGGCGGCGACATGCCGGTGCTCGACATCACCGGCCTCCCCGGGAACGAGATAGCGAAGGACGAGGAGCCCTTCGCCGGCCGGATCGCCGAGGAACTCACCTACGCCGACGCCGCTGCCGACGACAGCGACTGGCTGACGCGCAGCGTCACCCACCCCGAAGCCACCCTCCTCGCCGCGCGCGAACGCGGCACCGGTCTGAGCCCGCTGCGCGCCTGGCGGGTCACGGAGCCCCGTCAGGTCTCGTACACCAAGTCCTCCGGCACCGGCGACGACGGGCGCAAGGAACGCGTCGTCGAAACCCGCACCGCCTACGAGTCGACGTACGGTCTGCCCACCGAGATCGAGTTCCTGGGCGACAAGGGCAAGGCCGGCGACGAGTCCTGCACCCGCCTCGAGTACCTGCACGAGCCCCTCCGCAACATCATCGGATTGACCAAGCAGACCCTAACCAGCGCCTCCACCTGCGCCGACGCCACCTTCGACGACCTGGCCTCGCTCAGTTCCGCCCTCCGCACCGCCTACGACGGCAAGGCATACGGCACGGCGCTCACCACGTCCTCTCGCGGTCTCGCGACCCAGACCTGGTCGCTGAAGGCCGACGGCTCAGGCTTCCAGAGCGACGGCACCACCGGCTTCGACGCGATGGGCCGCGTGGTCCGGCACACCGATCCGGACCAGAAGTCGTCCACGATCACCTACGATCCGCCCACGGGTCAGGCGTTCAAGATCACCGAGCGTAACCCCCTCCAGCACGAGCGGATCCAGGAACTCGACCCGGGACGCGGAGTCGCCCTCAAGACCACCGACACCAACGGTCACGTCAGCCACGCCGAGTTCGACCCCCTCGGCCGCCTCGTCAAGGCATGGTCACCGGGACGCACCCCTTCCGAGTCCGCCGTACCGGACTTCGAAGCCGTCTACACCATTCCCACGTTCGATCCCGACGACGAGGACCGCGAGCCGCCGTACATCACCACCCGCGCCCGCGGTCACGAGAACCGCATCGAGACCTCGGTCGCCATCTACGACGGGCTCGGGCGCGAACGGCAGACCCAGGAGCAGGCCACCGGCGGCGGCCGGCTGGTCACCGACACCCTTTACAACAGCTCCGGCGAAGTGTGGAAGACGAGGAACGCCTACTTCACCGAGGGCGCACCCGAGGGCGTGCTCTTCACGCCGCTGGCCGACACCGCCGTGCCCAACGCCACTCGGTACACGTACGACGGCCTGGGCCGCGTCGTGCGAGAACTGCCGATCCTGAACGGCGTGGCCAACGACGCACGCGCCACCCGCTACGAGTACGGCGCCGACCACTCCACCGTCATCAACCCGTCGGGCGCCGCCTCCTACCGGATGTACTCCGACGCCCTCGGCCGCACCGCCCGCCTCGACACCTTCACCGACGCGGCCCGCACCGAGAAGACCTCGATGCGGTACACGTACGACGAGCGGGGCATGCTGCGGAAGGTCACCAACTCCGCGGCCCCCGACAGCCCCTGGACCTGGACCTACGACCACCGCGGCCGCATGGTCACGGCCACCGACCCGGACACGGGCACCACCCGCACCACCTACGACCACCGGGACCGTCCGCAGACCGTCACCAACGCCCGCGACATCACGGTCTGGACCGGCTACGACGCGCTGTCCCGCCCCAAGGAGCAGCGACTCGACAGCTCCGGCGGCACTCTCCTCAGCGCCTACACCTACGACACGGCCCCCGGTGGCAAGGGCCTGCCGGCCTCCGTCACCCGGTACACCGACGGCCAGCCGTACACCATGAAGGTCGGCGGATTCACCGACGACTACGCACCGCTCTCGACCACGCTGACACTGCCGCAGGCCCTCGCCGACACCTGGGGCCTCGACTCCTCCTACACGTACAGCTACGGCTACAACGACAAGGGCCAACTGGAGTCGGCCACACTCCCGGCCGTCGGCGCGTTCGACGCCGAGAAGATCGTGACCCGCTTCAACAGCGAGGGTCTCCCGCTCTCCGTGTCCGGCAAGGACTGGTACGGCGCCGAGGTCGTCTACTCCCCGTACGGGCAGGTGCAGCGCGCCACGCTCGGCGCACAGCCCAACCGGGTCTGGACCCAAACCACCTACGACGAGGCCAGCGGCGCGCTCCTCGACCAGCAGGTGTACCGCGAGCAGACCGGGGACAAGGCCGTCGTCGGCGGCAACCTCGTCTCGAAGCGCGCTTACGGTTACGACGACGCGGGCAACGTCACCTCGATCCGTGAGCACGCTCTCGGCATCGACGAGCGGCAGTGCTTCACTTACGACCCCCTCGGCCAGCTCACCGAGGCATGGACCTCCAAGAACCAGGAGGGCTGCGCCCCCGGCCCGATCGGCACCGACGGCAGCGTCAACGTCTCCGACGGCAAGGACGGCTCCGGCTACTGGCAGGAGTACGAGTACGACCTGCTCGGCAACCGTGAGAAGCTGACCGAGAAGAACCCCGCCGGCCAGACCGGAAAGGCCGCAGAGACCGACTACGTCTACGGCAAGGACGGCAACCAGCCCCGCACCCTGACCAAGGTCAGCAAGCAGTACGTCACCCCCGGCGGGGCCCAGGTCACCGCCGAGGCCGAGCGGCTCTACGAGCTGACCGGTGAGACGAAGTCCGTCACCTCGCTGGACAACGGCGACAAGCAGGAACTCACCTGGACCTACGACGGCCAGGTCGAGCGGATCACCGGCCAGGGCAGCAACGGCAAGGCCCCGTATGTAGGGCTCGCGGACAAGTGCCTCGACCTGTGGCTCGGCCGCACCGACCCCGGCCAGCCGATCCAGCTCCACAGCTGCAACGCCTCACCGGCCCAGAGCTGGACGTTCACCCCGGTACCGGGACAGGCCGACGCCGACCTCGGCACGCTGACCGTCTACGACAACTGGTGCGTCCAGCCGACCGGGAACACCGCCGGTTCGGCGCTCCAGCTGCAGAAGTGCGACGGCTCCGCCGCACAGCAACTGAAGCGCAACTCCACCGGACAGCTCACGCACAACAGCTCCGGGCTGTGCCTCGCCGTCAAGGACGGCTCCGGCGACGACAAGACCCCGATCGTGCTGGCCGGCTGCTCCGCCTCCTCGACGGCCCAGCAGTGGGAGCCGCAGAACGAGACCCGTCACATCTACGGACCCGACGGCTCCCGGCTGCTCACCATCCAGGGCCGGCAAGCCACGCTGAATCTCGGCGAGGCCCAGGTCACCGTCCAGAAGGGCGGCACCCTGGTCGACACCCAGCGCTCCTACGGCGCCCCGGGCGGCTCGGTCATGCGCTACGCCAACGGCAACGGCGCAGAGTCGCTCGTCGCTCTCGCCGGTGACCACCAGGGCAGCCCGTACGCCGAGGTCGCCCTCAGCGGGGACATGCCGGTCCGGATCCGCAAGCAGGACCCGTTCGGCAACCAGCGCGGCACCGACACCGTCGGCGTCAACATGCAGACCCGGACCGGGTTCCTGGGCGCCATCCGTGACGACGCCTCCGGCTACACCCCGCTCGGCGCCCGCCTCTACGACCCGGTCGTCGGCCGCTTCCTCTCCGCCGACCCGGTCCTCGACCTGGCCGACCCGGTCCAGGCCAACGGCTACGCCTACGCCCACAACAACCCGGTCACCCTGTCCGACCCGACGGGTCTGTCGGTGGCCCTGAACGCCTCGGAGCGGGCGGCGGCACTCGCCGGCGCGGGCCTGAGCGCGGCGGCCGTCGCCCAGGCGCAGGCCGATTCGGGCAGGTCCCTCACGTCGGTGATCATCTCGGCGGCGTGGGGTGTGCTGTCGGAGTTCATTGGCCTTAATGACGCGATGGCCTGCTTCGGCGGGGACTTGTGGTCTTGCGGCAGCGTCATTCTCGGGGCGATCCCGGTGCTGAAGCTCGGCAAGATCCCAGCGGTGGCGAAGGCGATCGGCCGCACGATCGACGCGATCCAGGCGTTCCGTGCGGCGAAGAAGGCAGCCGAGGCGGTCCTGGCCACGGCGCGGGCAGCGGAGAAGGCGGCGCTCGCGGCGAAGAAGGCGGCGATCGAGAAGGCCAAGAAGGCGGCGCAGGCCGCCAAGAAGAAGGCCGCCGACAAGAAACAGACCACCAGTAACAAGGCCGTCAACAATACGAAGAAGACCGGTAACCCGGTCCAGAAGCAGGCCCAGGCCAAGTCCAACCCGAAGGGCTCCTCCGCCTCGGCGACCCACGGCAAGGGCTCCGGCGGTGGCGGCAAGTCGTCCAAGCCGGGCGGTTCGTCGGGCGGCTCCTCCCGTTCCTCGGGCGGTAGCAGCGGAAGCGGCGGCAGCGGCAAGACGGGCGAGGGCAGCGGCGGCTGCTCGACGAAGAACAGCTTCACTCCCGGCACCAAGGTGCTGATGGCCGACGGCACCACCAAGGCCATCGAGGACGTCAAGACCGGCGACAAGGTTCTGGCGACCGACCCGGAAACGGGAGAGACCCGGGTCGAGACGGTCACCGCCGAGATCAAGGGCGAGGGCCTCAAGCACCTGGTCAAGGTCGTCATCGACGTCGATGGCAAGGCCGGCACGAAGACGGCAGAGGTCACCGCGACCGACGGCCACCCCTTCTGGGTCCCCGAGCTCGGCGAGTGGATCGACGCCACCGACCTGAAGTCCGGCCAGTGGCTCCGCACCAGCGCCGGCACCCACGTCCAGATCACGGCCGTAGCCCGCTGGACCACGCAGGGCGCGACGGTCCACAACCTGACCGTCTCCAACGTCCACACGTACTATGTGCTGGCAGGTGCCACGCCGGTACTCGTCCATAACTGTGGCAACCAAATGTCCAACGTGGCCCTCGGCACGTCGGACAATGGTCTGGAGGAATTCGCGGATGACAACGGGTACACCCACTTCATGGGAAATACGCGTGATGATGCTCTTGCGAACGTTCATGACGCGTTGAACTACCACGATGAGGCCCATATTCACGTGCGTCTTGACGGGTTTAAGATGACCAGCGGGAAACCGGGCACTCCGGCCGAGTTGTTCGACGACGCGGTCAGGGAGGGGCAGGACGATAACTGGTACACCACGCAGAGAGAGATGGCGATCCTGGAGCGAGCCTTCCGACTGGGGAACCTCGACGCGAGCCGACTCACTTTTTACATGGGAGGCAAGAACGTCACGGGTGATATTCTGTCGGGGTCCAAGTATCTGGGAGGTTCTTAGTGGCTTTGGTTGCAATGTGGGATCGGGCGTTCCGGGCGTGGCATTTCTCGGTGAGCTATAATCAGCTTCTGCTGCGCAGCCTCAGTAACGACACCTCTCCGGCGCGAATAGATGTTCTCTTCTCGAACGTTTACTTTCTTCACATGCCCACGACGTTCGCACGTCTTGAGATCCACAAGGGCGAGGGATTCGATTCGCCACATGTAGAGATTCCGGTCGGCACCCGTGGGGAATGGTTCACCATCAACACGGGCGAGGGCTACGTGTATGCCACGCACTGTCAGTGGCACGAGGATGAAGGTAACGCACTGACTCCGTCTCACTTCGGCCCTCTGAAGAGGACCGACTGAAAGCAATTCAGTCACGAACGTGTTGATCAGGTCGTGAGTAGTTTGGGTAGAACGGTACTCGCGGAAGAACGTGTGCGCCTCGTCAATGATCAGGGCCGTGAGCGGCCACTGCGGAGAAGGGCCGACGTGCCACATGTTCTTCACACCAGCACGTCCCGGATGGTCGCAGAGCGCCGATTGCGCAGCTCCACCAGACGCTTGAACAGTGCGTTCGCTTCATCGAGGTCGTCCCGGCAGAAGGCGAACATCCGCTTGACGAGATCGGCGTAATCGCCCTCCGAGGCCCGCGAAACCTTCCGGTCCGCAGTCGCGATCTGCACGGATGGAGACGGCGCGAAGACGCAGACGAACTTGTTGATCCCCGTCTTGCCCGCGCCGGGGGTGCCGGCCACCGTCACCCGGGCACGTTGGCCAGAGACAGGCACACCTGTGCGGCGCACTCGTCGATGCCCAGGCTCGTCAGGTCCGTGGGCGGGTGGCCGGTGGGTGGTGGGCGTGGCCAGCGGGTCTGAGCGCACGCCCCGGATCACCACCCTGCCGGGGCCGTCCGACAGCACGGACACCCGTGTGCGCCTCCAGTCATCCGCCAGGAATCGCACCGACTTCTGGTACTCCTCCAGCCCGACCTGCAGCGTCCGGGCTCGGAGGTTCACGCCGAACCGGTCCGGCGTCACCTAGATCCGGGGAGTCAGCACCCGGGGCGCAGGGCGGGGCCGTCCTTGGGTGCGGTGATCTGCGCGAGCAGGCCCGGGGTCTTGTCGGTGACGTCAGCCCGCCCATCCGCGCGAGCCGTACCCAGCCCCAGCGCACCGAGACGGCCTGCCCCATGCTCACCCTCGTGCCCCGGTCGGCCCGCATGTAGCGACCCACCGTCACCAGCAGCCACATACCGACCAGCGCAGTAGCGATCGGCAGTGCGTTACAAACCGCAACGACTGCAAGGCGTGGGAACTCTCCGGAGCGAAAGACGCCGTCGGCAGGACGACGGTCGTTGCGGACGGCGGCTACCGGGCACCGGCCTCGTCATTCCGCACCGCCGCGAACGCGGGCAGACCGAACTGCCGACCTGGAGAGAGGAACACAACACCTCACACCGCAAGGTCCGCGCCCGCGTCGAGCACGCCTTCGCCCGCATGAAGAGCTGGAAGATACTCTGCGACTGCCGCCGCAAAGGTGATGGCGTCCACCACGCCATGCTCGGCATTGCCCGACTGCACAACCTAACCTTGGCCGGATAACAGGGAAACTGGCAGGTCATCCAGAACGTCAAAGATCATTTACGGGACAATCCTTAGGCGACGACGGTTGACGGATGGGGTGTCGGGATCGTCGTCGCTCTGGCCGAGTGCTGCGCGGCGTCTTGCCAGTCGTCCTCGTCGTCCGGCTTGTCGAAGTCTTCGTAGGCGGGTGGGAGCAGGCGTGCGCCCCGGCTGACTGCGATGCGGTGCACGTTGCCGAGTGCTTCGGTCAGCTGGACTGCCAGCAGCTGCAGCTCTCCGGATGTCCACTGGCGGCTGGCCAGGACACGGTGAGACTCCTGGAGGAGCTCACCGGCCAGGCCGAGTTGGGTGGCCTCCATGGTGTCGGCGAGTCGGGACAAGTATCCGGCCCCGTCGCCGGCGAGATAGCACGGCTTGCCCTCTGGGCCTGCCCACGGCAGAAGGCGCGCGTGATCGGTCGGGCTCATCGCGCGGTCCCCTCCATCCCGTGGATCAGGTGCGGGCCGACATCCACGCCGTACACCGCGAGCCACAACGCACGATGTCGAGCTCGCTGCTGCTGAGCTTCCCGCCGTTCATGTGCGACCAGGTACGGGCGAACCAGCCGGGTTTGCTCGTCCCGCACTGTTCGGACGAGCGGAGATGGCAGAGGCGCGGTTGGCGTTTCCGCGGCAGTCGTGGAGGAGGGTCCGGACCACCGGTGGCGGCCCGGACCGGGCAGTAACAGCTGCAGCAGCGGCTCGAAGATTTGGGCAATATGGTTCGGCATGTCGACGCTCCTACCAGGCGTTGGCCACGCCCCCGGACCGTTTGCCCGGTCGCGGGGGTCGGGGTAGAGGTCAGCCTGCCGTCCGGTGATGCACCCAAGTTGCACCGAAGCGTGCAACTCTCCTTGCCGGGAGCCTGCTATATCCCGACCCACTCGGCGAACTGCGCCAGCGATCCGTTGTGGGACCGCTCGCGACGCTTGAGGGCCAGCACTGTATCCCGCACGGTCGGGTGGTAACGGGTTTGCTGCGGTGCGATACGGCGGGCCCGCTGCAGGCAGTCGAGAGCCTGCTCTCGGCGGCCTTCCCAGGCGTGTGCCCGGCCGAGGTCCATCCAGTGATGCCCGGCGCGGGAGCGGGTCCAGCCGCGTGGAATCCGTACGTCCTTGGCGCGTTCGACGGCCAGACCGAACTCGTCCATCTCCGATGCCATGGCCACGGCGTGGACGGCAACGTTCGTCGGACCCCAGGTCACGCCGTAGTCGGGGAGCTCGCCCGTCTGGCGGGCAAGGGCACGGGCTTCGGTGAGTCGGGCCTCGGCATGGTCGCGGTCCTTGGCCCGGCCTGCGATCACAGCAGCCCGCAGGTGCAGCATGCCGCGCATGGCATCGATCCCGGCCGGCCGACGCGCGTCCAGGCCGTCGAGATCCCGGAGTGCGCGGTCGACCACGCGCATGCCGATGTCGTACCGGCCGGACGCCATTGTGGTCTGCGCCCGCAGGAACGCGTGCATGGCAACCAAGCCCGGCTCGTCGGCACGTGGCGCGGTCCATGCCAGACGGTCCAGAGCCACGGTGGCCAGGTCGAGGTAGCCGAACTTCCATGCGACGGTGAACACGCAGCGGAACGTGCCTGCCAAACACTCGTAGGCGAGCCGTTGGTCTTCTACGGAACTGGTGTGAACAGCCTGGACGCACTCGTCGATCAGGCCGGGCAGATCACGGACCATGTCCGTGTACTCCGCCTGACGGCGTTGCTCCAACGCGCGCCGGACATCAGTACGGAGAAGGGGGACCGGGCGCGCTTCCGTCTCCCTGTCGAGAGCGATGTCCCAGTTCTCCAAGCCTTCGCGGATCGGCTGGATCAGCGCGTCCATGCGGTCCCGGCGCAGCTCCTCGGCGTACGGCTGACCCAGCAGATCTGACGGCGAGACACCCAGAGCGCGGGCACAGGCCGCAACAAGAGCCGGAGATGCGGGCTTCTGTCCGCACTCGACCTTTGACAGCAGCGATTTGGACATGTGAGCACGTATCGCCAGCCCCTGCTGCGTCAGGCCGCGCTGCTTGCGGATACGGGCGATGCGAGAGCCGGTGTGCTCCTCGATGCTCTGCGGCACGGCGAACTCCGTTCTGCGGCAACACATCAGACGGTACCGCTCACCGCATCGCCCGGGTCAGTCGAAGGGTGAGGGCACCCTGGACGACGTGTTGACGCCCGCTCGGCCGACGACCGGAGCACCGACCGCTCGGGCGAAGGCGCATGCCGCCTCAGCACTCGATGATGTTCACCGCGAGCCCGCCCCGCGCCGTCTCCTTGTACTTGACCGACATGTCCGCGCCCGTGTCCTTCATCGTCTTGATGACCTTGTCCAGGGACACCTTGTGGCTGCCGTCGCCGCGCATCGCCATCCGGGCCGCGGTGACGGCCTTGACCGCCGCCATGCCGTTGCGCTCGATGCACGGGATCTGGACCAGGCCGCCGACCGGGTCGCAGGTGAGGCCGAGGTTGTGCTCCATGCCGATCTCCGCGGCGTTCTCGACCTGCTCCGGCGAGCCGCCCAGGACCTCGGCGAGCGCGCCGGCGGCCATCGAGCAGGCGGAGCCGACCTCGCCCTGGCAGCCGACCTCGGCGCCGGAGATGGAGGCGTTCTCCTTGAAGAGCATGCCGATCGCGCCCGCGGCGAGCAGGAAGTCGACGATGCCTTCCTCGTCGGCGCCCGGCACGAAGTTCATGTAGTAGTGCAGGACCGCCGGGATGATGCCCGCCGCGCCGTTGGTGGGGGCGGTGACGACCCGGCCGCCGGCCGCGTTCTCCTCGTTGACGGCCATCGCGTAGAGCGTGATCCACTCCATGGCCAGGGCCTGCGGGTCGCCCTCGGAGCGCAGCTTGCGGGCCGTGGTGGCGGCGCGGCGACGGACCTTGAGGCCGCCGGGGAGGATGCCCTCGCGGGACATGCCGCGCGAGACGCACGCCTGCATGACGCGCCAGATTTCGAGCAGGCCCTCGCGGATCTCGTCCTCGGTGCGCCATGCCTTCTCGTTCTCCAGCATCAGCGCCGAGATCGACAGGCCGGTCTCCCTGGTGAGCCGCAGGAGCTCGTCACCGGTGCGGAACGGGTGCTTGAGGACCGTGTCGTCGGGGATGATCGGGTTGTCGCCCGCGACCGCGTCCCCGTCGACGACGAACCCGCCGCCCACCGAGTAGTACGTCTTCTCCAGCAGCGTGGTGCCCTCGGCGTCGCGGGCGGTCACCGTCATGCCGTTGGCGTGGTAGGGCAGGGCCTTGCGGCGGTGCAGGACCAGGTCCTCGTCGAAGTCGAAGCCGATCTCGTGGGCGCCGAGGAGGTTGATCCGCCGGTCCGTCTTGATCCGCTCGACCTGCTCGTCGGCGGTCTCGACGTCGACCGTGCGCGGGGAGCTGCCCTCCAGGCCCAGCAGGACGGCCTTCGGTGTGCCGTGGCCGTGGCCGGTCGCGCCCAGGGAGCCGTACAGCTCGGCGCGTATCGAGGCGGTGTGGGCCAGCAGGCCCTCGTTCTTCAGGCGGCGGGCGAACATCCGGGCGGCGCGCATGGGGCCCACCGTGTGGGAGCTGGACGGGCCGATGCCGATCGAGAACAGGTCGAAGACCGAGAGGGCCACGGGGAACTCCTTGTGGGGTGGTAGACGCCGTTGTCTGCCGTGTAGTGCAGCGGGTGGGAGCAGAGGCATTGCGGGGGTGCGGGGGTGCGGGGGTGCGGGGGTGCGGGGGTGTCGGCGTGGTGCCTACGTGGTGCGGGGCACCGCGCTCACCGTTCCAGTGTGCGCGGTGCCCCTTTTGTTTTGCTCCGGGCTGTTACGGGATATCCGTCACAGGCCGGGGTAGAGCGGGTGCTTCGCGGCCAGGGCGGTCACCCGGGCGCTCAGCGCCGGCACGTCGTACGACGGCTTCAGCGCCTCGGCGATGATGTCCGCGACCTCGCGGAAGTCCTCGTCCTGGAAGCCGCGGGTGGCGAGCGCCGGGGTACCGATCCGCAGACCCGAGGTGACCATCGGGGGCCGCGGGTCGTTCGGGATGGCGTTGCGGTTGACGGTGATGCCGACCTCGTGGAGACGGTCCTCGGCCTGCTGACCGTCCAGCTCGGAGTTGCGCAGGTCGACCAGGACCAGGTGCACGTCCGTGCCGCCGGACAGGACGGAGACGCCGTGCTCGGTGACGTCGGCCTGGACCAGGCGCTCGGCGAGGATGCGGGCGCCGTCCAGCGTGCGCTGCTGGCGCTCCTTGAAGTCCTCGGAGGCGGCGACCTTGAAGGAGACCGCCTTGGCCGCGATGACGTGCTCCAGCGGGCCGCCCTGCTGGCCGGGGAAGACCGCCGAGTTGATCTTCTTGGCGAGTTCCTGCGTCGACAGGATCACACCGCCGCGCGGACCGCCGAGGGTCTTGTGCGTGGTGGTGGTGACGACGTGGGCGTGCGGCACCGGGTTGGGGTGCAGACCCGCGGCGACCAGGCCCGCGAAGTGGGCCATGTCGACCATCAGGTACGCGCCGACCTCGTCGGCGATCCGGCGGAAGGCCGCGAAGTCCAGCTGACGCGGGTACGCGGACCAGCCGGCCACGATCAGCTTCGGCTTGGACTCCTTGGCGAGCCGCTCGACCTCGGCCATGTCGACCTGGCCGGTGGCGTCGTCGACGTGGTAGGCGACGACGTTGTAGAGCTTGCCGGAGAAGTTGATCTTCATGCCGTGGGTCAGGTGACCGCCGTGGGCGAGGTTCAGGCCCATGATCGTGTCGCCCGGCTTCAGCAGCGCGAACATCGCGGCCGCGTTCGCCTGTGCGCCCGAGTGGGGCTGCACATTGGCGTGCTCGGCGCCGAAGAGCGCCTTGACGCGGTCGATCGCGATCTGCTCGACCACGTCGACGTGCTCGCAGCCGCCGTAGTAGCGGCGGCCCGGGTAGCCCTCGGCGTACTTGTTGGTGAGGACGGAGCCCTGGGCCTCCATGACCGCGACCGGAGCGAAGTTCTCCGAGGCGATCATCTCGAGGGTGGACTGCTGACGGTGGAGCTCGGCGTCGACAGCGGCGGCGACATCCGGGTCCAGCTCATGGAGAGGGGTGTTGAGAAGCGACATCACTCGGTCCCTAACGTTTGGGTCAGCGCTCGGTCAGCCGGCGAATTCGGTGTACTCGTCCGCGGAGAGCAGGTCCTTCGGCTCCTCGCTGACGCGCACCTTGAACAGCCAACCGCCCTCGAACGGGGCGGAGTTCACCAGCGACGGGTCGTTGACGACGTCCTCGTTGGCCTCGGTGACCTCACCGGAGACGGGGGAGTACAGATCGCTGACCGACTTGGTGGACTCGAGCTCGCCGCAGGTCTCGCCCGCGGTCACCGTGTCACCGACCTCGGGGAGCTGGACGTACACCACGTCGCCGAGCGCGTTCGCCGCGTGCTCCGTGATGCCGACCGTCGACACGCCGTCCTCGGCGGTCGACAGCCACTCGTGCTCCTTGCTGTAGCGCAGCTGCTGGGGGTTGCTCATGACCTGAATTCTCCTGTACGCGGGGGAGTGCTGGTGAACGGGGAGGGGGTGCGGACGGTCACTTCCGGCAACCGGGGGATCGCTTCCGGCGCCCACGGATCTGGCATCCGGGGGATCGCTTCCGGCGCCGGGGGATCACTTCTGGCGCTTGTAGAACGGCAGCGCGACGACGTCGTACGGCTCGTGGGTGCCGCGGATGTCGACGCCGACGCCTTCGGTCCCGGGCTCGGCATGGGCGGCGTCGACGTACGCCATGGCGATCGGCTTGCCCAGGGTCGGGCTCGGCGCACCGGAGGTCACCTCGCCGACGACCCGGCCGCCGGCGACGACCTGCATCCCGGCACGCGGAACGCGGCGGCCCCGGGCGACGAGGCCCACGAGCTTGCGCGGGGGCGCGGTCTCGGCGCGCTCGGCGGCCGAGGCGAGCGCCTCGCGGCCCACGAAGCGGCCGTCGTTGGAGGTCTTCTCGAACTTCACCACCCGGCCGAGGCCCGCGTCGAACGGTGTGAGCGCGGTGGTCAGCTCGTGCCCGTACAGCGGCATGCCCGCCTCCAGGCGCAGCGTGTCGCGGCAGGACAGGCCGCAGGGGATCAGACCGACGGGCGCGCCCGCCTCCGTCAGCGCCTGCCAGAGCTTCTCGGCGTGCTGCGGCTCGACGAACAGCTCGAAGCCGTCCTCACCGGTGTAGCCGGTGCGGGCGATCAGCGCCGGGACGCCCGCGACCGTGCCGGGCAGGCCCGCGTAGTACTTCAGACCGTCCAGGTCGGCGTCGGTCAGCGACCGCAGGATGCCGGGGGACTCGGGGCCCTGGACGGCGATCAGCGCGTACGCGTCACGGTCGTCGCGGACGGTGGCGTCGAAGCCCTGGGCGCGCTCGGTGAGGGCGTCGAGCACGATCTGGGCGTTGCCGGCGTTGGCGACGACCATGTACTCGGGGGCCTCGCTCTCGCCGAGCCGGTAGACGATCAGGTCGTCGAGGATGCCGCCGTCGGTCCGGCAGATCATCGTGTACCGGGCGCGGCCGGGGCCGATGGTGGCGATGTTTCCGACCAGCGCGTAGTCCAGCAGGTCGACCGCCTGCGGGCCCGTGACGGTGATCTCGCCCATGTGGGAGAGGTCGAAGAGACCGGCCTTGGTGCGGACGGCGTTGTGCTCGTCGCGCTCACTGCCGTACCGCAGGGGCATGTCCCAGCCGGCGAAATCGGTCATGGTCGCGCCCAGCGACCTGTGCAGGGCGTCGAGTGCGGTCAGACGGGGGGCGTTGCTCATAGGTGTGGCTCCCAGGGCATGGCTGCGAGGACAATCCTCCCCATCTGTCATCGGAACCTGAGAGGTTCGCCCCGACCACGCGTACGGGTAGTCGTGACTTGCACCTTGGGTGGAGCCGGCTCGGCGCGGCTCGCTTTTCAGATCTGCCTCATCGCGCGCGGTACGGGGCCTGAGAGATTCAAGGGAGGAACTTGCTCCTTCGGCGCCCGCCACACAGGTGGCAGGGACTCTCCCGCGCGGATTCAAGCGGCCGGTATGGAGTTGGCGCGCACATCATTGCACGCATCGGGGAAGAGTGGAGCGAAGAGGCCGCCCTGAAATCGCTTGAGCCGTATTACCAATTCTTTACACTTCATGGGCAAGGCTGTGGGGACGACCCGAAGGGGGATGGGGATGACGTTGCAGCCGACCGGTGCATACGCCGCCACGACCGCGGGGGTGCCGGCGCCGCCGGGTATGCCCGCCGTCCCGTCCCGGACGGGGGCCGCGCTGCCCCTCGCGCCGGTCGCGCCCGCTGCGGCGCCGGTCCCCGTCCTGTGCGACCTGCGCCGGGGCGCCGGGCGCAGCCCGCACAGCCTGGTCTTCGCCCCGGGTGACGTGGTGGTCGTCTCGGGCCTCCCCGGCAGCGGAAAGTCGACGCTGATGCGGCGCGCGGCACAGGGCCTCGGCATCGACTCGCAGGACACCCGGGACCGGTGGGACGCCCGCGCGCCCCGCTTCCTGCCGTACGCCGTCTACCGCCCGCTCGTCCGCCTCGCCCACTACGCCGGGCTGCGGCGTGCGTTGCGCTCCGGCGAGAGCGTCGTCGTGCACGACTGCGGCACGCAGGCGTGGGTCCGGCGCTGGCTCGCCCGCGAGACGCGGCGGCGCGGCACGTCCCTGCACCTGGTGCTGCTCGACGTGAGCCCCCAAGTCGCGCGAGCGGGCCAGCGTGAGCGCGGGCGCGGCGTCTCCGGTTACGCCTTCGCCCGCCACCGCCGGGCCGTGTCCCGCCTGGTCGCGGACGCGGAGGCGGGGCGGCTGCCGTGGGGGTGCGCGTCGGCGGTCCTGCTGGACCGTGACGCTGCGGGGGCGCTGGGGCGGCTCGGCTTCGAGTGACGGCGGGGCGGGCCGTTGCCGGGAGGGGCGGGCCCCTGCCCGGCGACGGCCCGCCCGGCGCTATCGTCGGGCCCGGCGTACCGCCCCCGTACGCCCGGCGTACCGCCCCGTACGAAGGACGACCCGCATGGAGACACCCGCCCCCGCCTGGCCCGCCAACGAGCTCGAAGAGGTGCTCGCCGCTTCCCTCGGCAACCCCGCGGCCGGAGGCCGCCTCGTCGAGGTGCTCGGACGCAGCCCGATATGGGTGCCCCTCCCGAACGGCGGCGGTCCGGACAGCCGCGACCTCGATCTTCCGACCATGGACGTCGACGGCGGAGCCTTCGTCCCCGTCTTCAGTTCCGAGCAGCAGTTCCTCCAGTGCGTCGGCGGGCACATGCCGTTCACCGTCGCCCCGGCCAGGGACTTCGCCCGTGGTCTGCCCCCGCAGCTCGGCATCGCCGTCAACCCGGGCGGTGCCGTCGGTGTGCCCCTGCCGCCGCCCGCCGTGGCCGAACTGTGCCGGGTCGGGCGGACTCCGCTCGACGGTGGGGCCTCCGGCGGCCGGGTCCGGCTCTTCGAGCCGGACTGGAAGGAGGAGCCGGTCGATTTCCTCTCCGCCGCCGCCGGCGAGTTCGAGAGCACCGGCGTCGTCGCCACCGCCCGCCGCGCGCTCGCCTCCGTCGAGGGTGACGCGCCGTCGCTGTTCATCGGCGTGCAGCTCTCGTCGTGGGAGGCCGCCGACCGCAACGCTCCCATGGACGCCCTCGGCCGCGCCCTGGGCCGGGTCCAGCTGCCGTGGCCCGTCAACCTGGTGCTTCTCGACGTTGCGCAGGACCCGGTGGGCGACTGGATGCTGGAGCGCGTGCGACCGTTCTACGAGCGGCAGTATGTGTAGTGGTCAAGTCTGTGCCGGCATGGCCGATTAAGCTGGTTTGATGGCCTGACCAGCCTGACGGCGGGCGTGAGGGACGGCGCGTGCGTCGCTGCGCGGAACGGTGAGCGAGACGGTGGGCCAAACGGTGGGACCGAAGAGGGGCGGAACAGGGTGAGTGCGTCAGGCACCGCGGCGGCCGGGCAGGTCGAGCACATGCTGCGCCAGGTGACTCCGGGCCGCTACGACGCGTACGAGGCGCTGCTGCATGCCCTCGCCGACCCCTCGGGCGGCCGGATCTGGATGCTGCTGTGGCACGGCCGGCCGGGCTCGCCCGCCGCCCAGTACGGAAACATGGAGGTCGACGGCGTCTGCTACGCGCCGTGCGTCACCTCCGCCCAGGAACTCGCCGTGTCCGGCTGGAACCGTGCGCACGAGGTCACCGGCGGCCGCGACATCGCCCGCGCCCTGTACCCGGACCGCTGGGGGATCTGGCTCAACCCGCACGCGCCCGGCGGCGGCGTCGGCATCCCGTGGCTGGATCTGCGCCGTATCGCCACGGGTCTCGACCGGATGCCCGCCGGACCGCTGCGGCTGACGGAGCCCGCGATCGAGATCCCGCAGTTCTACGCCCTGCTGACGCAGAACGCGCACCGCACGGCCGCCGTCCGTTCCCTGCGGCGCGCCTGGGTGCAGCCGTCGATCGGGCCCGCGTACCTGGCGATCGGCCTGGACCTCTACGACACCGCTCCGCAGTCGGTGGACGCGGTGCGCGCGATGATGCGGCAGTCCGTCGCCGCGGTCCCGGACGGTCTGCCGGTGTCGACGGTTGCCATGTCCGACGAGTACGACCCGGTCACCATGTGGATGCGGGTCAACACGCGTCCCTTCTACGACCGTGATGCCCACGCCGCTGCCCCGGCCGCCGGCGCTGGCTACGGCTACCCTCCGCCGCACAACCGCTGAGTTGCGACATCGCGACGGACTCCGAGGAAGAACTCCGGGAGATGTCAAGGGCGTTAACTCGCCGGTCGAGGATGTCCCGTATCTGCCCGGTTTGTTGAGTGTCCGGGTCTCGAGTAGGTATCACCGTTATCCGGACTGTTCTCCCGGGTGTCTCCCGTCTGTAGTGTTCGGCCGTCAAGACCTCTCCCACGGCGGAACCTCGGGGTGGACCCATGCGAATATTCAAGTCCGGAGCTGTCCGGGCGATCACGGCGGCGGTGGCCGTCGGCCTGATCGCCACCGGCTGCGCCAGCGAGCGGAGCGAAGGGGACAAGGGGGGCGACAAGGACACCTTCGTGTTCGCCGGCGCCGGTGACCCCGGTTCCCTCGACCCTGCCCTCGCGAGCGACGGTGAGACCTTCCGGGTCACCCGTCAGGCATTCGAGGCGCTGCTCGAGCACGAGTCGGGGGGCAGTGAGCTCGTCGGCGGTCTGGCCGAGAAGTGGTCGAGCAACCCCGAAGGCACCGTCTGGACGTTCAACCTGCGCCAGGGTGTGAAGTTCCACGACGGCGAGGCGTTCAACGCCGCCGCGGTCTGCGCGAACTACGACCACTGGTTCAACTGGAAGGGCACCTACCAGTCGAGCGCGGTCTCCTACTACTGGCAGACCATCATGGGCGGCTTCGCCAAGAACGAGGACGAGGAAGCCCCGAAGCCGAACTACAAGTCCTGCACGGCGAAGGACGAGAACACGGCGGTCATCGAGGTCAACGAGCCCTCGGCGAACCTGCCCGGCGGCTTCTCCCTCCAGGCGCTGGCGATCCACTCGCCGAAGGCCATCAAGGAGTACGAGAAGCAGGACGCGACCGCCAAGGGCGACGCGATCACGTACCCCAAGTACAGCCAGGAGGCCGGCACGGTCGCCGGCACCGGTCCGTACAAGATCGTGAAGTGGAACAAGGGCAACAAGGAAGTCACCCTTGAGCGCTTCGACGACTACTGGGGCGAGAAGGCCCACGTCAAGAACCTGGTCTTCCGCACGATCGACACCGAGGCCGGCCGCCGTCAGGCGCTGCAGGCCGGTGACATCGACGGCTACGACCTGGTCGCGCCCGCCGATGTGAAGACGCTGGAGGGTGAGGGCTTCGAGGTCCCGACCCGTGACGTCTTCAACATCTTCTACGTCGGTATGACGCAGTCCGCGAACCCGGCGCTGAAGAAGCCCGAGGTGCGGCAGGCCATCTCGCACGCCATCGACCGCGAGGGCATCGTCAAGACGCAGCTGCCCGAGGGCGGCAAGGTCGCGACCCAGTTCATGCCCGACACGGTCGCCGGCTTCTCGGACAAGGTGAAGACCTACCCGTTCGACACCGACAAGGCCAAGGACCTCCTCAAGCAGGCCGGTGAGGAGAAGCTCAAGGTCGAGTTCTGCTACCCGACCGAGGTCACCCGCCCGTACATGCCGGCCCCGCAGGACATGTTCGAGCGGATGAAGGCCGACCTGGAGAAGGCCGGTGTCACCGTCACGCCGAAGGCCATGAAGTGGGCCCCGGACTACCTGGACGCCACCGAGGCCGGTTCCTGTGCCCTGCACATGCTCGGCTGGACCGGTGACTTCAACGACGGCTACAACTTCATCGGCACCTGGTTCGCCGGGCCCGACAAGCAGTGGGGCTTCAACGACAAGAAGGTCTTCGACGCGGTGAACGCCGCCTCCAAGGTGACCGACTCCGCGGGTCGCACCGAGGCGTACAAGAAGGCCAACGAGGCGATCATGGAGTACGTCCCGGGTGTCCCGATCTCGTCCTCCCCGCCGGCCATCGCGTTCGCCAAGAACGTGAACCCGCCGAAGGTCTCCCCGCTGACGCAGGAGAACTTCGCCGAGGTCTCCTTCAAGTAACCGAAACCCCAGCGGGACCGCCCGGCCACAGAACCTCGGTGGCCGGGCGGACCCGCATCAACGCACGTAAGAAAGGGGCATGCGGGGTGCTGCGACTCGTCGTACGAAGACTGCTACAGCTCATACCCACCCTGCTCGGCCTGTCGGTTCTGCTCTTCCTCTGGCTGAACCGGCTGCCCGGCGGACCCGCCTCAGCGATCCTGGGCGAGCGGGCGACCGAAGCCGAAGTGGCGCGCATCAACCGGGCCCTCGGGCTCGACCAACCCGTCTATGTCCAGTACTGGCGTTTCCTCAAGCGCATCTTCGAACTGGACCTCGGCACCTCGGTCCAGACCGGTCGGCCGGTGTGGGACGAGTTCACGACGCGTTTCCCCGCGACGGTCGAACTCAGCGTCCTTGCGATCATCCTTGCCGTCGTCGTCGGCATCCCGCTCGGCTATCTTGCGGCCAAACACCGCGGCGGCTGGCTCGACGTCGCCTCGGTGTCCGGATCGCTGATCGGCATCTGTATCCCGGTGTTCTTCCTCGCGCTGATTCTCAAGGGCGTCTTCGCCGTCAATCTCGGCCTCTTTCCGACGTTCGGACGGCTCGACACCGGTATGAACGCCACGGACGTCACCGGATTCGCCGTCCTCGACGGCCTGTTGACCGGTGAGCTCGACGCCAGCCTGGATGCGATCCACCACCTGATCCTGCCCGCCGTCGCACTCTCCTCAATCCCGCTCGCCGTCATCGTCCGGATGACCCGCGCCAGCGTCCTGGAGGTTCTCGGCGAGGACTACGTCCGCACCGCAGAGTCGAAGGGACTCGAGAAGAAGGTCGTCCGCGGCCGCCATGTGCTGCGCAACGCGCTGCTGCCGGTGATCACCGCCGTCGGTCTGCTGACCGGAAGCCTGCTGTCGGGCGCGGTGCTGACCGAATCGGTCTTCTCCTTCAACGGCATCGGCAACTTCATCCGCACCTCGATCGACGCCCGCGATTACCCGGTGCTCGTCGGGTTCATCCTCTTCATCGCGATGGTGTACGTCCTCATCAACCTGCTGGTCGACCTCGCGTACAGCATCATCGACCCGAGAGTGCGGGTGCACTGACGTGACGACCATGACGAAGAAGGCCGACAAGATCGACCGGCTTGCCGAGTTGATGCAGACGTCGGAGGTCACCAGCGGCGCGAGCCTGTGGCGTGAAGCCATGCGACGGCTGCGGGCCAGCAAGATGGCGATCATCGGCACCGCCGTCATCGGACTGTTCGTGCTGCTGGCGATCGTCGGACCGTGGCTCGCCCCGTACAGCCCGTCCGCCCAGACCTGGCGCAGCGAGGTCTTCGCCAACAAGGGCGAGTTCGTCGGCGCGCGCGGTGGGAACTGGTTCGGCCTCGACCACCTCGGCCGCGACATGTTCTCCCGGATCCTGGTCGGCGCCCGGCAGACGCTGATGGTCGGCGTGGTGTCGATGCTCATCGGCCTGATCATCGGCACGCTCGTCGGCGTGCTCTCCGGTGCGGCCGCGACCCTCGGTGGCAGGACCGGGCAGCGTATCGACACCGTGGTCATGCGCTTCACCGACATCATGCTGTCGCTGCCGTCGCTGCTGCTGGCGGTCTCGATCGCCGCCGTGATGGGCCAGTCGCTGACCACCGTGATGATCGCCGTCGGTGTCGTGCAGATCCCGATCTTCGCGCGACTGCTGCGCGGTTCGATGCTGGTGCAGGGCGGCTCCGACTACGTGCTGGCGGCCAAGGCGCTCGGCATCCGCAAGAAGCGGATCGTGCTGACCCAGATCCTGCCGAACTCGCTCAGCCCGGTGATCGTCCAGGCGACGCTCAGCCTGGCCACCGCGATCATCGAGGCCGCGGCCCTGTCCTACCTGGGCCTCGGCAACCCCGACCCGGCGACCCCGGAGTGGGGTGTCATGCTCGCCCAGGCCGAACGGTTCTTCGACAACGAGCCCCTGATGGCGGCCTACCCCGCCATCGGCATCATCATCACCGCCCTCGGCTTCACCCTGCTCGGCGAGGCCATGCGCGAAGCCCTCGACCCGAAGCTGCGAGGCTGAAGTCCCATGGCACTGCTCTCTGTTGAAGAACTCAGCGTCACCTTCACCGCGAAGGGCCGCAAGGACGCGACGGCCGTGGACGGCGTCTCCTTCGACGTCGACCAGGGCCAGGTCGTGGGCCTCGTCGGCGAGTCCGGCTGCGGCAAGTCCGTGACCTCGCTCGCCCTGATGGGGCTGCTCCCGCGCAAGGGCGTGAAGCTCGGCGGACGTGCCGTCTTCGACGGCCGGGACCTGCTCGGCATGAACGAGCGCAAGCTGCGGGACATGCGCGGCAGCCAGCTCGCGATGATCTTCCAGGACCCGCTGTCCTCGCTGAACCCGGTCATCCCGATCGGAATCCAGGTCACCGAGATCCTCCAGCGGCACCGCGGACTGAAGGGGGAGGCCGCCCGCAAGGAGGCCGTCCACCTGCTGGACCGGGTCGGCATCCCCGACCCGGACCGGCGGCTCAAGGAGTACCCGCACCAGCTGTCCGGCGGTATGCGCCAGCGCGCGCTCATCGCCATGGCGGTCGCCTGCGCGCCCCGGCTGCTCATCGCCGACGAGCCGACGACCGCGCTGGACGTGACCATCCAGGCGCAGATCCTCGAACTCCTCAAGGAACTGGTCGACCAGGAGGGCACCGCCCTGCTGATGATCACCCACGACCTGGGTGTCGTGGCCGGCCTCTGCGACCAGGTCAACGTCCTGTACGCGGGCCGGGCCGTGGAATCCGCGGGCCGCCGCGAGCTGTTCGCGCACCCCACCCACCCGTACGCGCACGGACTGCTCGGCTCCATCCCGAGGCTCGACGCTCCGCGCGGAGAGGCGCTCACTCCGATCCGCGGATCCATCAACGACCGGATCGCCTGGGCCGACGGCTGCGCCTTCGCGCCCCGCTGCGACCGGTACACGATGGAGTGCCTGACCGGCACACCCGAACTGACCGAACCACGCGCGGCCGGACACCAGGTCCGGTGCGTCAACCCGGTCCTTCCCAAGTCCAAGGCGGAGGTCTCGGCATGAGTCTGCTCGAACTCGACGATGTCAAGGTCCACTTCCCGGTCAAGAAGGGCATCCTCTTCGACCGCACGGTCGGCCACGTCTACGCCGTCGACGGTGTGTCGCTCAAGGTCGAGGCCGGCCAGACGTACGGGCTGGTGGGCGAGTCGGGCTGCGGCAAGACGACGCTCGGCCGCAGCGTGCTGCGGCTGGTGGACATCACCGACGGCGAGGTCGTCTTCGACGGGACCGACCTGGCGAAGCTGCCCGAGGAGGAGATGCGCCGGTTCCGCAGGCGTCTGCAGATGGTCTTCCAGGACCCGCTCGGCAGCCTCAACCCGCGGCAGAACATCGAGTCGATCCTCAGCGAGGGCATGGCCGCGCACGGGATCGGCAAGGACCAGGACGAGCGCCGGGAGAAGATCAAGGCGATCCTCGCCAAGGTCGGCCTCCCCACCAACGCGCTCTCCCGCTACCCGCACGAGTTCTCCGGCGGTCAGCGCCAGCGCATCGGCATCGCCCGCGCGCTGGTCCTCGAGCCCGACGTGATCATCTGCGACGAGCCGGTCTCCGCGCTCGACGTGTCGGTGCAGGCGCAGGTGATCAACCTGCTGGAGGAGCTCCAGGAGTCGCTGGGCCTCACCTACCTCGTCATCGCCCACGATCTCGCCGTCGTCCGCCACATCTCCGACGTCATCGGCGTCATGTATCTGGGCTCGCTGGTGGAGGAGGCGCCGAGCGACGCGCTGTACGCGGGGCCGAAGCACCCGTACACCAAGGCGCTCATGTCGGCGGTGCCGGTGCCCGACCCGGAGGTCGAGGACCGGCGCGAGCGGATCCTGCTCCAGGGCGACCTGCCCTCGCCGGCGAACCCGCCGTCGGGCTGCCGCTTCCACACCAGGTGCCCCTGGGCGCAGGACAAGTGCGCGGTGGAGCGTCCCGTGCTGACGGACGTCGGCGACGGGCACAAGGTGGCCTGCCACTTCGCGGCCGAGATCGACGCCGGAACGATCGGGCTCACCCGGGAGACCGGCACCGAGGCCGTCACGCGGACCGGGACCGGGGCCGAGGAAGGCGCGGACGCCGCGGCGGAGGCGCCGCGGGGCGCTGCGCCGGTCCCGGCCTCCCTGCTTCCGGCCGACTCGACGACCAGGCCGGACGCCCCCGCGGTTCAGGCGAAGGTGCCGGTCCAGGCCACTGCTCCCGCCGAGCAGGCCGAGGTGCCGGCAGGCGGCAAGGAGTCCGGCGCCTCGGGCACGGCTGCCGTCACGGAGGCGGAGCAGGATGCTTCGAAGCCGGGCGCGTCCGCCGGGGACGCTCCGAACGTGGATGGTGCGGACGCCGACGCTCCGGAGTCGGACGCTTCCGGGGAGGAGCCGGGCAAGACCGCCTGACGGACGGTCCACATCTTGGAGCACCGAGCGTTGTACAACTGTTCGGTGCTCCAGGAACTGTTCACGCCCTCCGTCCAGCATGCGCTCGAGCTCGTCGGGATCTTCGTCTTCGCGATCTCGGGCGCGCTGCTCGCCGTGCGCAAGAACTTCGACGTGTTCGGCATGGCCGTTCTCGCCGAGGTCACGGCGCTCGGCGGCGGTCTGCTGCGTGACCTGATCATCGGGGCCGTACCGCCCGCGGCCTTCACCGACCTCGGCTACTTCGTCACGCCGCTGGTGGCGACGGGCCTGGTGTTCTTCCTCCATCCGCATGTCGAGCGGATCCAGGTGGCCGTCAACGTCTTCGACGCGGCCGGTCTCGGTCTGTTCTGTGTGACGGGCGCGACCAAGGCGTACGAGTACGGCCTCGGGCTCACCGCGTCGGCGACCCTGGGTCTCGCCACGGCCGTCGGCGGAGGCGTACTGCGCGACGTGCTCGCCAACGAGGTGCCGTCACTGCTGCGCTGGGACCGTGATCTGTACGCGGTGCCCGCGATGGTGGGCGCCACGATGGTGGTGCTGTGCATCCGGTTCGACGTACTGAACCCGCTGACCAGCGGGCTGGCCGCGACGACCGCCTTCCTGCTGCGGCTGCTGGCCATGCGCTACCACTGGCGGGCGCCGAGGGCGTGGAACCGCCGCTCGGAGGCCAGTGAGGAGGACCACAAAGCTACCGCTTAGTAGTTGTTTGTTGTACGGTACCGCCATGGCAGAAGCAGTGGCTCAGGCGACCGTCGGCAACAGTGAGTTCGACCGCGACACGGCGGTCACCCTGCGCGAGGCGGGCGTCTACGACGCGGAACTCTCGGCGGGCTGGACGATCATCCACGCCGTCAACGGCGGCTACCTGCTGGCCCTTCTGGGCCGGGCGCTCGGCGACGCGCTGCCGCACTCCGACCCCTTCTCGGTGTCGGCCCACTACCTCACGGCCTCGCAGCCCGGGCCCGCGGTGATCCGCACGGAGACGGTACGTACCGGGCGCACACTCTCCACCGGTCAGGCGTCCCTCTTCCAGTACGCGCAGGACGGGGCGGAGGTCGAGCGCATCCGGGTGCTCGCGACGTACGGCGACCTCGACGCCCTCCCGGACGACGTCCGCACCACCGCCAAGCCGCCGGCGATCCCGCCGATCGAGCACTGCCTCGGCCCTGCGGACGGCCCGGCCCCGATCCCGGGCAGCTCGGCGATCACCGAGCGGCTGGACATCAGGCTGGACCCGGCGACCGTCGGGTGGGCGGTCGGCGCACCGTCGGGCAAGGGCGAGATGCGCGGCTGGTTCGGTCTGGCGGACGGGCGTGACGCGGACCCGCTGTCGCTGCTGCTGACGGTCGACGCGTTGCCCCCGACCTCGTTCGAGCTGGGTCTCACCGGCTGGACCCCGACCGTGGAACTGACCACCCACATCCGCTGCCGCCCGGCGCCGGGCCCGCTGCGCGTCTCGATCACCACGCGGAACCTGGCGGGCGGTTTCCTGGAGGAGGACGCGGACGTCTGGGACTCCGCGGACCGCCTGGTCGCCCAGTCCCGGCAGCTGGCCAAGGCGCCTCGGCGCTGACCCGTCCCGCCCCGGGGCGCGGGGTCGGCCGACGCCCCGGGGTGCCCCACTCGCCGGGTCCGCGCGAAGGGTCCTGCCGTTGGGTCGTGCCCGCCGGGGCCGCGCGGTGTGGTCCAGCCATGCGTCTGTCCCCGGGGCCGCGCGTGAGGTCGCGTCGTGGGTCGTGCCCGCCGTCCGCGCGTGAGGGTTCTGCCGTGTGTCGTGCCCGCCGGGTCCGCGCGCGGGGTCCTGCCCATGCGCCGGGTCCGCGCGGCGGGTGTCCCGCCGTGCCGGGCGTCCGCAGGCGCCTCCGGCCTGGGAGGCACGTGCCGGGCCGCGCCGGTGCACCGTCGATTCCTGCGGCCCTGGGGGTGAAGGCGGCGTCCGGTGCCCGGTGGCCGGCAGCGGCACCGGGTGAGTCCCCGCGAGCGCCGCCCGCACCCGGTGCGCGCGGCCGCAGGGCGGTCAGTCCAGCCAGTGGCGGCGCCCCAGGCTGATCAGCCGGAGCTGGCGGCGCGCGGTGCGAGCCACTCGATCCTCACCCTCCGGGCCCGCCTCCAGGAAGGCGTACCCCGCGGCCATCATGTGGTCGACATACACGGCGGCCAGCATCCGCAGGTCCTCCTCCGCCCAGCCGGCCGAATCAGGCTCGTCGGCGAACGCCTGCGCCACCTCGTCGGTGAACCGCCGCAACTGCTCCGCTATCGCCGCGCGGACCGGGGCCACACCGCCGTGCCGCTCGCGCGCGACGAAGCGCACATGGAGCGGCGAGGTGCGGACCAGCTCGGCGACCAGGCCGACCGCGCGCTCGATGCGTTGCTCGTCGCCGTCCTCGTGAAGCGCCCTGCCGATCGGTACGCGCAGGCTGCCGAGCGTCTCGTCCACCAGCGCCACCCCGAGATCGGCCATGTCCCTGAAGTGCCGGTAGAACGCGGTCGGGGCGCTGCCCACGGCCCGGGTGACCTCGCGCAGGCCGAGGCTGCTCAGGCTCTGGTCCGCCAGCAGCCGGAGCGCCGCGTCGAGCAGGGCCTGGCGGGTCTTCTGCTTCTGGGCCTGCCGGACGCCCACCGTGTGACTCATGACATTCAGTAAACAACCGTTCTCCGGGAAAAGGAAGCATAGACTCAGCAGTCAGTGAACACTCGTACCGACAAGTGTTCACCGAAAAGTCGCCGAAAGGATGACGATGATCGCCCTCGTAGCAGCACTCCTCCTCATGGGAATCATGCTGGGCGCGGTGGTCCAACTGCCCGCGTCCGTCTCATTGGTGGCCGCCTCCGCCATCGGCTGCTGGCTGCTCCTCTTCGCCGTGCGCGAGCGCGGCCGCGCCCGCCGCGACTGAAGCGCCCGCAGGCTCCTCGTACCGGCACCGGAAGGAGAGACGTCATGCAACTCACCGAACTCGTGCGTCCGCAGCGCCGCGGTGGCGACCGCACGGCCGCCGCGCCCGAGAACCCCGCCGGGACACCGGCGGCCGGGCACGGCCCGGCGGACCACCCGCGGGAGGGCACGGCCGACGGGCCCGCCGAGGCGCGACGCAAGGACGCCGACGGCATGGCCGTCGCCGCGTTCGTGCTCGGCCTCGTCGGGCTGCTCGTGATGAACATCGTGCTCGGCCCGGCCGCCGTCGTCCTCGGGGCCCTCGCCCTGCGGCGCGGCACCGCCCGCCGTGGCCGGGCCGTGCTCGGCCTCGCACTCGGCGTCGCCGACCTCGTGGTGCTCGCCGTCCTCGTGACCGTCAACGGTGCGGTCGTCTGGAGCTTCGGCGGCTGACATCCCCACGCCCGCCGGGACCGAGCCGCTCCCGGCGCGCACCCCGGACGCCCGTGCCCCCTGCGCCGCGTCCGTGCCCCCGCCGGGCCTCGTAGAATCGGGGCCACCATGGCTTACCTCGACCACGCCGCGACCACTCCGATGCTGCCGGAGGCGATCGAGGCTATGACCGCCCGGCTCGCCGTCACCGGCAACGCCTCCTCGCTCCACGCCGCCGGGCGCCGGGCCCGCCGTACCGTCGAGGAGGCCCGCGAAACCCTCGCCGAAGCCCTCGGCGCCCGCCCCAGCGAGGTCGTCTTCACCTCGGGCGGCACCGAGGCCGACAACCTCGCCGTCAAGGGCCTGTACTGGGCCCGCCGCGACACCGACCCGGCCCGGACCCGCGTCCTCGCCTCCCCCGTCGAGCACCACGCCGTCCTGGACGCGGTCCACTGGCTCGGCGAACACGAGGGCGCGACGGTCGAGTACCTGCCGGTCGACTCCTACGGCAGGGTCCACCCCGAGGCGCTGCGCGAAGCCATCGGGCGCAACCCGGACGACGTGGCGTTCGCCACCGTCATGTGGGCCAACAACGAGATCGGCACGGTCATGCCGGTCCGTGAACTGGCAGCCGTCGCCGCCGAGTTCGGCGTCCCGCTGCACGCCGACGCCGTCCAGGCCGTCGGCCAGCTCGACGTCGGCTTCGCCGCCTCGGGATTTGCCGCGATGACGGTGTCCGGCCACAAGATCGGCGGGCCGTACGGCATCGGCGCCCTGCTGCTCGGCCGCGAGCACAGCCCGGTGCCCGTGATGCACGGCGGCGGCCAGGAACGCCACGTACGCTCCGGCACCCTCGATGCCCCGGCCATAGCGGCCTTCGCGGTGGCCGGACGGCTGGCCGCCGAGCGCCGCGAGGACTTCGCCCGTGACATCGGCGGCCTGCGCGACGATCTCGTACGCGCAGTGCGCTCCGCCGTCCCCGACGCGATTCTCGGCGGCGACCCGGTCGACCGGCTGCCCGCCAACGCGCACTTCACCTTCCCCGGCTGCGAGGGCGACTCGCTGCTCCTGCTGCTCGACGCCCAGGGCATCGAGTGCTCCACCGGCTCCGCCTGCACCGCGGGCATCGCACAGCCCAGCCACGTGCTCCTCGCCACCGGCACTCCCCCCGACCTGGCCCGCGGCACCCTGCGCTTCAGCCTCGGGCACACCTCGACGAAGGCCGACGTGGAAGCCGTCGCCCAGGCCATCGGCCCGGCGGTCGAAAGGGCGCGCACGGCGGGGCTGAGCTGACGGCGCCGCTGCCCGAACGTGGCGACACCTGTTGCCGATGGGCCTCTGCCGGGGGTTGCCGGAAAGCGGCAGGCGCAAGCGGGCCACGGCTGCCTGTCGCCCTTGGCAAAGTGCTGTTCTTCACCCTGCTGGTCACGTGTTTCGCCCTGCGGTTCCCAGCCAGGTGGCTCGCACTCCCGCGGCGGGTGGTGCCCGTCGCCGTCGTGGCGATCGGCGGGTTCATGGCCGGCCGGCTCCACCGGCGTCGGCGCCCGACTGCGGCGCAAGCGGCGTGACGCGTCCGGACGGCGCACGAGCCCCTGAGCCGGCGGGCCGGCGTCCGCCCGGGACCGGAGCCCGCGGTGCCGGGGACAAGGGGTACGCCGGTGGACGAGTGGGTACGAGGGGCACGAAGGTAGTCGCGGGGCAACGAGGGGGACGCGGCATGGGGGCGAGGGGCAGCGGCGGCGTCGTGGTACTGACCGCGCTGCCACTGGAGTTCAGGGCCGTGAGCGCGCATCTGGACGACCTCCTGCCTCTGCAGCACCCGGCGGGCACGGTGTTCGACGTGGGCACCTTCGCCGGCACCTCCTGGCGGGTCGCTCTTGCGGAGATCGGCGAGGGCAACCAGTCGGCCGCCGTCATCACCGAGCGGGCCCGCGAGTGGCTGAAGCCGGAGGCGGTGTTCTTCGTCGGGGTTGCCGGAGGGCTCAAGAAGGACGTGGCGCTGGGCGATGTCGTCGTCGCCACCCGCGTGTACGCCTACCACGGCGGCAAGGAGACCGATGAGGGCCGGCTGGCCCGGCCCCGCGTCTGGGACGCCCCCCACGCGCTGGAGCAACAGGCCCGCGCGGCCCTGCGCGACGATCGGTGGATCTCACGCATCCGCGGCGCCGCGGGCGTACGGCAGCAGGTCGATGCCCTGTTGCGGGACGCGGGGCGTTCCCTCTTCGCCGCCCACCGCCCGGGGGCCGTACCGAAGGTCCACTTCAAGCCCGTCGCAGCCGGTGAGGTGGTGCTCGGCTCCAACCGCTCGGCCCTGGCGCAGCGTCTCAGGACCGTCTACAGCGATGCCGTCGCCGTGGAGATGGAGAGCGCCGGCGTCGCCCAGGCCGCTCATCTCGCAGGCAGTCTGCCAGTACTGAGCATCCGTGGGATCAGCGACCACGCCGACGGCAGGAAGGCCAGGGCGGACGCCGCAGGCTCCCAGGAGAAGGCGGCTGCGCACGCGGCGGCGGCGCTGGAAGCGGTCCTGGGCCGGTTGCAGCCCGCGGCCGTCGCGGACATACGGCAGACGGTTCAGGACGTGCTGCGACGGTTGGACCTTCCTCCGGGCCTGCTCAAGGACGCGACCACACTCTCAAGGACGGAGCTGGACCGCGTACGCCGTTGGTGCCCCACCGAACGCGGAGAGGACATCCTTCTGGTGTGGCAGCCCGAGAACTCGTTCAGCCTGCTGACGCTCACGCCGAATGTCGCTGTGGTCACCACGTGGGGCATACGGTTCCGACCGTCGTTGCCCGTGCCGTTCGGGGTGGCGCACACCGATCTGTGGTCCTGTGACTTCTCCCTGGACCCCGAGACCCGGAGCCTGGACTCCGAGAGCCTCGGCCGCCTCACGCGCACGGGACACCGGCTGACGGTCCGGCGCGGCAACCAGGAGCACGTGGTCGCCGGCATCGACGGCGACAAGGCCCCGCTCGAAGGGTGGCTGTGGTTCCTGGAAGCGTTGCGGGACGCCCTCGCTCCGTCGGGCCCCTGGTCGCCGCGGCACTGACCGGCGGGGCTTTTCCGCCTGCCACCCCCATCTCCGGCCGGTTCACCCTCGGTCCGGTCCCCGGGACGCGGTCAGGTCCGAGTACCGCACGATCTGACCGCCCAGGGCGGCGACCGCCAGCAGTTCGAGGACCGATACCGCCACGAGCACGACACCGGCATCTCCCGCCACCCAGAACACCACCAGAGCGGCCAGCGGAATCGCACAGAACGCGAGCAGATCCACGGCGAGCTGCAGCAGCTTTCGTGATCTACGACGGGCGTCGGCGCGGTGGGCGATCTCCCAGCCGAAGACCCGCGGTTCCTCACGGTCAGGGGACGGGGACACGCTCGCCGGTGACGCATTCGCCAGGGACGCCAGCCGGGGCGCCAGCTCCTCGCGGACGTAGCGACCGGCGGCCGAGATCTTCTCGTCGTTGGCCAGATAGGTCCAGCCGAGCAGGACGGAGACCGGCGGGAGCAACAGCAGCAACTCGGGCCGCCCCTTTGCCTGGAGGACAGCCGCCACGACGGCGGCGATCGCGGCCAGCATGGCGTACAGAAGATTGTCCCGGAAACCGATACGCGCGCGCTGCTCCTCCTTGAGCGCCTGGTACTCCGTCAACAGCAGATCCCCGATGGTTACGCGTTCCCCCACGCCCGTCTCCCCCCATGCCTGGTTTCCCCGATGGCCTCGCCCAGGGCCGCGCCCGGCCCTGGCCGACGAACTACGAGATGTCGGGGCGCCGACGCAGCGGTCACCAACGTGCCGAGAAACTCCCCGTCTTCCGGGCCTCCAGGTACTTGAAGCAGGCGTAGAAGACGACGAGACGCTGCCGCTGCTCACGCTTGTACTCGTTGACGGTCGTCTCCCGCAGGTGCTTGTCCATCTTCTGCAAAACCGAAGGCGTCGCCCCGGCGACGTACTCGGCTATCGCGTCCAGCGCCTCGTCGTCCTCCATGTGCATCCACTCGGTGATGGTGGACACGAACGGATAGCTGACCACCGTCTCGCTCGCCGCTTCCCCCAGCGCCTTCTTGAATTCGCTCCAGCTCATCGGGCCTCCCCCTGAGCAGCATCCGGCTTTCCGGCTAGCTCTTCCTGCCCCGGAACACGCCGGAATAAGCGACATCACGGAAAGCGGCCGACACGGTGAGTGACGGGGGATATGTCTTGAGAGCTTGCCGATCCCTCGGTACACCAGGGCTCAGCCCGGCCCCGCCCAGTCGAAGGTGATGTGCTTGCTGGACTGGCCCTCGCGGCTCCACTGGAACCCGTAGGCGTCGGCCCGGTCGGCCGTCGAGCGGCCCCAGGTCGAGACCTGGCCCGGTCCGGTCTCGGAGCCCGGCAGGTTGGTGGTCTGGACGCGAGCGCCCTCCGGGGTGGTCGGGCCGGTGAGTGCATCCGCGCGTGCCTCGACGCGGCCGGGGACGGCGGCGCTCCAGGACCCCAGGTCGTCGTCGATCCGGAATTCGATCGGGGCGTATTCCATGCCCCGCATCTCCATGTCGGCGACCTTCACGAATTCGCTGGGCCAGCCTCCCGCCTGTCCGCTGAAGATGGTCCCGATGGCTTCGCGCTGTCCCTCGTCCGCCCGCTCGTCGACGAAGATCGCGGCGTAGGAGTCGGAGTGCTCGCCCCAGACGTTGCCGACGAAGGAGCCCAGCATCAGTACGTTGAGGCCGTCGAGGGTGACGTCTCCGTAGCTGCCCTCACGGATGTGCCAGACCAGGACTCCCTCGCAATCGCCGAACGTGGGCGGCTGCGCGAAGGAACAGGGGCACGGGACGTTGCACTTGCACGTGTCGAACCAGTCCCCGGCAAGATGCCAGCGGGGAATGGTCTGTGGTGTCTGGGCCGTGTCAGTCATTTCCGGACCTCCTCCACCTCCTTTCCATCGTGCACCCGTCCCCGATCGCCGGTCCAGGGCCACAGGTGCGAGGCATGCCGTGACGTGCTGTGCTGGAAGGAGACCTCCTGTCTGGCGGCCCCGCCGTGGAGGAGCCCCGTGAACCACTCCCGGACCACCACCGCGTATCACCGGCGGATGCCCGCCGAGCCGCCGCTGCGGCAGGGGAATCTGCTGCCGGCCCGTGTGCTCGTGGCCGCCTGGTCCCTGCTCGTGGTGATAGCCGTTCTCGCCTGGGTGTTGACCGTCCGGCAGGCGGGCGACATGGGGGTCGAGCCCGGGACGATGGGGATGGGCATCCCCCTGTTCCTGCTGCTGTGGCTGGTGATGATGGCCGCCATGATGCTGCCGTCGGTGGCTCCCGTGGCGATCACCTGGGTACGGTGGATCGGCCGGAGTTCGACGGGCGTGGCACGGGCGGCACGAACCGCCGCGTTCACCGGGGGCTACCTGTTCGTCTGGACGGCCTTCGGGCTCCTCGCGTACTGGGCCCTGGCTGCCACCGGAGACCTTGTCCGTGATCACCCCGGCGCGGGCCGCTGGATCGGCTTCACCGTGTTCCTGCTGGCCGGACTCCAGCAGCTCGGGCCACTGAAGAACGTGTGCCTGCGGCACTGCCGCAGTCCGATGAGCCAGCTGATGGGCTACGCGCAGTTCAGGCACTGGGCCCGGGATTTCCGCGTGGGGGCGCACCACGGTCTGTACTGCGTGGGCTGCTGCTGGGGTCTGATGATCGTGCTCATCCCGCTCGGTGTCATGAACATCGCCGCGATGGCGGGTGTCGCGGCGGTGATCTTCATCGAGAAGCTGTGGCGGCTGGGACCGGCGTTCTCGACAGCGGTCGGGGTGATCCTCCTGGTGCTCGCCGGTCTCGCACCGTTCCAGGACTGGCTGCTGCCCGGGCTGCAACCGTCCGACGCGCCGATGCACATGCCCTGACGGGTCCGGCCCTGGGAGGGCGCAGGACGCGGCGCCTCAGGCGCTCGCTTCCGCCACTGCTGCTGCATGCGCGGCCTGCCGGGCCTTTGCCGCTCTGCGCGCCTGAGGCATCGCGTCACGGACCAGCTTCATGTACTTCGGCCAGTCCCAGTGCGGGCCCGGGTCGGTGTGGTCCGTGCCCGGGACCTCGACGTGGCCGATGATGTGCTCGCGGTCGACGGGTATGTCGTAGCGGACGCAGATACCGGCCGTCAGCTTCGCCGACGACCGGTACATCGCGTCCGTGAAGTCCTGTGGACGGTGCACGAAGCCCTCGTGCTCGATGCCGATGCTGCGCTCGTTGTACGAGCGGTTCCCCGCGTGGAAGGCGACGTCCAGCTCGCGGATCATCTGCGCCACATGGCCGTCCTTGCGGACCACGTAGTGCGTCGCGGCGCCGTGGCCGGGGTCCTTGAAGACCCTCAGGGCCGTCGGGTAGCTGCCCTGGACGACATGGATGATCACCGTGTCGATGCCGAAGTCGTCCGGGCGGTCGGCGAGCCGCCAGTTCGCCCGCGACGCGGCCGTCCACTCCGCGCCCGCGTGGTCCAGCTCGCCCTCCTTGCGCGGCTTGGCCATGCCCGGCAGCCGCCACCATGCCTGCCGCAGCTCGTCCTGTGCCAGCAGCCCGCCGCCCACGAGCACCGCGCCACCGCCGATGAGCACGGCCCGCCGGCTCACGCCGCGACCGCCCCTGCCGTGCTTCTTCTCGCTCCCCATGACGGTCACAACGCATACTCACGAGCATTCGGTTCCCCGGGGCCCGTACCCTGGTACCGCTATGACTGAGACCTCCCAGCGCCCCCTCCGTGTCCTCGCCGCCATGTCGGGCGGAGTCGACTCCGCCGTCGCCGCCGCCCGTGCCGCAGAGGCGGGCCACGACGTCACCGGTGTGCACCTGGCGCTCTCCGCGAACCCGCAGTCGTTCCGCACCGGAGCGCGCGGCTGCTGCACCATCGAGGACTCGCGCGACGCCCGCCGTGCCGCGGACGTCATCGGCATCCCCTTCTACGTGTGGGACCTGGCCGAACGCTTCCGCGAGGACGTGGTCGAGGACTTCGTCGCCGAGTACGAGGCGGGCCGTACGCCCAACCCCTGCCTGCGCTGCAACGAGAAGATCAAGTTCGCGGCACTGCTCGACAAGGCGCTCGCGCTCGGCTTCGACGCCGTGTGCACCGGCCACTACGCCACGGTCGTGACGGGCGAGGACGGCAGCCGCGAGCTGCACCGTGCCAGCGACATGGCCAAGGACCAGTCGTACGTCCTGGGCGTGCTCGACGAGAAGCAGCTCGCGCACGCGATGTTCCCGCTCGGAGACACGCTGACCACCAAGGACGAGATCCGGGCCGAGGCCGAGCGGCGCGGGCTGGCGGTCGCCAAGAAGCCCGACAGCCACGACATCTGCTTCATCGCCGACGGCGACACCCAGGGCTTCCTGGCGAACCGCCTCGGCCGGGCGGAGGGCGACATCGTCGACGAGGGCGGCGCGAAGCTCGGCACCCACGACGGTGCGTACGGCTTCACCATCGGTCAGCGCAAGGGCCTGCGCATCGGCCACCCCGCTCCCGACGGCAAGCCGCGCTACGTCCTCGACATCTCCCCGGTGGACAACACCGTGACCGTCGGCCCGGCAGAAGCGCTGGACGTCACCGCCCTGACCGCGATCAAGCCCCGCTGGTGCGGCACGGCCCCGACGGGCCCCGGCACGTACACCGCACAGCTCCGCGCCCACGGCGGTGAGACCGAGGTCACGGCGGAGCTGGTCGACGGCTCGGAGCTGCGGGTCTCCTTCACCGAGCCGGTGCGCGGCGTCGCCCCGGGCCAGGCGATCGTGCTCTACGACGGCACCCGCGTCGTCGGCTCCGCGACGATCGCGTCGACGACCCGCCGGGCGGCCGCGGTCGCGTGACGACTCGGGTGCGACCCTTCGCCCCGCCCGGACCCGCCCGCCCCCGCCCGGATCCTGTGTGTTGCCAGCCCCGGCCAGGCCCTTGCTGCCCGGCTGCCGTTGCACCCCGCCCCGATGACGACGCCGGACGCGGCGCCGAGTTCGGACCCGGTCCGCAGCCGCCGGCACGGCCCCCCGTATCTGTTCGTCGGCCGTGCCCTGGCCGCTGGGCCGCGACTCAGGCACATGACCGGCGGTCTCCACGGCATGAACGGAGAACAGCACCACCGCTCGAACCCGCCCGATCCGTACGGGACCTGTGACCGGAGGGCGGCCGAGCGGCGCGTGCCCGCGATGCCGTTCAGTGGCTGAAGAACCCCACCAGCGTCGGCGCCAGGGCGTGCGGGGCCGCGTGGTGGGTCTGGCCCGTCAGGGTGCGGTGGGCGCTGCGGGGGAGGGCGTGGGAGACGGCGCGGGCGGCCTCCCGCAGACCGGTCGGGCTCGCGCCGCCGTCGACAACCGGCGCAGGGATCGGAGGCCGCGCCGAGGAGGCCCGTCGGTGCACGGCCCGAAGCAAGTTCCAGCGGATGGAGGACCAGGGTTACCTGCCGCGGCCGCTCACCTGGCTGGCGTTCTTCGCCGGGAGGGCCGGCGCGATGGCCTACCTCGAGGGGATGGCCGGCGTGCGGTGGTGCGAGCATGGCGGGCATGACCACCCATCTGATCACCGGCGCAGGATCCGGCATCGGCGCGGCCGTCGCGCGCCGTCTGCACGAGCGGGGCGACGACCTCGTCCTCGTGGCGCGCGACGCGGGGCGGGCCAAGGAGTTCGAGGCACGGTACCCGGGGGCCGGCACCGTCGTCGCCGACCTGGCGGACCCCGACCGGATCTCCTGGGCCCTCGGACACCAGTCCATGCCCGAGAGCGTCGACTCCCTGCTGCACATCGCCGGCATCGTCGACCTCGGACCGGTCGCCGAACTGCGCCCCAGGACCTGGCACCAGCAGCTCAACGTGAACCTGATCGCCCCGGCCGAGCTGACCCGGCTGTTCCTTCCGCAACTGCGGGCCGCCCAGGGGCACGTGGTCTTCGTCAACTCGGGCGCCGGGCTCAACGCGCACGCGGAGTGGGGCGCGTACGCGGCCTCCAAGCACGGCCTCAAGGCGCTCGCCGACTCGCTGCGCCACGAGGAGCACGCGAACGGCGTGCGGGTGACGTCCGTCTATCCCGGGCGCACCGCGAGCCCGATGCAGGCCAAGATCCACTCGCAGGAGGGCAAGGAGTACGACCCCTCCCGCTGGATCGACCCCGAGTCGGTCGCCACGGCGATCCTCACCGCCGTCGACCTGCCGCGCGACGCCGAGATCAACGACCTGACGGTACGTCCGGGGCGCTGACGTCCCAGGGGCCGGCGGCGGGGGGCGGTATCGGGGGCCGCGGGGCCCGCGCCGGCACCGTGTCGTGCGCCGCCGCCCCTGCGCGGGCGTCCGTCGCCGTGCCGGCCGGGCCGCTGCC